>DATHOT010000393.1:0-30610 GCA_035484655.1 Bryobacteraceae bacterium
CGGGCCAGACGCGCCCGCTGACGTCGCGGCTCAGTTTGAACGCCGAAACACGGGTCACGTCGGTCATAAACGCCAGGGCCTGCAGATCGAACATCAGCTTCACGTGCTCTTCGAAGGAGTCGGGCACGCCGACGGGAGCAGCGGGCAACTGGCGCGCTATGCCGCTGCGATTGTGGCTCTCTACTTTTTGGATGCGCCGCTCGATTTCGCGGACATCCTCAAGATATTCGTTGAGACGGCTACGATCGCTCGCAGGCAGACCTTTTTGTAACTGAGCCACACGGTGCATGATGCGATCCAGTACGCTTCCGTTGGCTTGCTGGCGAAGCGCGCGCTCTTCCGGAGTTGAGCCGTCGCCGAACAGGCTCTCGAAGACGCTGCGCGGGTCGACGGTCATGGGCAGCGGCTGCGTGGGCGAGGCCCAGCTAATCGTGTCCGAGTAAACGCAGGCGTAGCCGTAATCGCAATGACCCGAGGCGTCGACGCTCTCGATGCACACCTGCAGTGAAGGCAAGGGCGTGTCCTGGCCGAATTGCTGCGCGTACATCTGGTCGATAGATGTGCCGCAGAAAATGTCCGCGCCCATGGTCAGCTTGGGATGCGCGGCGGTCAGGAAGACCGAACTGGAGCGGAAATGATCGCCGCCTTCTTCGGCATCGGCGAACGCGCCGGCGGGGCGAAGATCGGTGTCGCTGATCACTGTGATGTAGTCGCGCAGCGACGCCAACGGCTCCAGCGTCTGGGTGAACTCGAAATCCGGCCCTTCTTTTTCAGGCGACCAGTAGTGTTTATTCGACCCATCCACCGTGCTGCCGGCTGATCCGTGGACCATCTCGATGCAACACAGACGCGATCGCGGGGCAGCGGCCGTTTTGGCCAAGGGCGTTTGAGCCGGCACCATCGAATCCAGCAGCGGCAATGCGAGGGAAGCACCTACACCACGAAGAATCGTTCTGCGCGAGAGATGCTTCTTGGTGATGAACATTCCGTACTATTGTCCTACTTAATGGTGCACCACTGCATCTGGGGGTGCGGCCCCGGCTGCTGTGTCAGTGGGCGAATCAATGCCCTCCGCCCTTCTCATCCGGAAAGGCATGCTTTTGACGATCCCTAAAACGAAAGATGAAAAACGATCGTTGTTGCGCGCAGCTTCTTGTTCAATGGAGCGAACCATCGGCATGTCACGGTAATCCACCACGCGCCCCAGAGCGTAGGCCAGCAAGTTTTCGGTAAACGTTCCGATGAACGCGTCGGAATGGCTGAGGATCGCCTTCCTGAGACTGACCGGTCCATCCAGTTTGGCCCCGTCGAACATGCGGCCGGATGCGTCCACCGGAATTCCGCCATCCTTGGCGCGCCACGATCCGATACCGTCGAAGTTTTCGAGCGCCAGACCGATCGGATCCATAAGCTGGTGGCACGAATGGCAGGGCTCGTTCTTGCGGTGCATCTCCATCTTTTCGCGCACAGACTGGATCTTCTCGTTTTCACCAGTTTCCTTCAAAGGCGGCACGGTCGCGGGCGGCGGCGGAGGCGCCGTGCCGAGCAACGCGATCATGACCCATTTGCCGCGCTGGACCGGCGATGTTCTGTTCGACACCGACGTCAGCGTGAGGATGCTGGCATGGCCAAGAATGCCCAGCCGGTTTTCATCGGTTACGGTAACCCGGCGAAATCGCGGCCCCAGCACGTTCGGGATGCCGTAATGTTTCGCGAGCAGCTCATCGACGAACGTGTAGTTGGCAGTCAGCAGGTCGACGATATTGTGATCTTCATGCACGATGCTGTCGAACAAAAGCTCCGTCTCGCGCCGCATCGAATCGGCCAGGTTGCGGTCGAAGTTAGGATAAAGGAACGCATCCGGTTGGACGTCTCTGAGATTCTGTAATTGCAGCCACTGCGCGGCAAAAACGGTCGACAGCGCTTCGGATCGCGGATCCGCCAGCATACGCCGTACCTGCTGTTCGAGCACCGCGGCATCCTTGAGCTTTCCTTGGCTCGCGAGCGTGATGAGCTGATCGTCGGGCGCGCTGCTCCACAGGAAATACGACAGGCGGGCGGCCAGCTCCAGATCGCTGATGCGATAATTCGTTCCCGGCTGGACGTTCGGCGGAGTGTGCTCGAAGCGGAAAACAAATTCAGGATCGGAGACCAGAGTCTGAACCACGGTTCGGATTCCAGAATCGAATGGCGCCTCGTTTTTCGCCGGGGCGCGGCGGCCCTGCTGGAATACACTGAGCAGATCTTCGAGGTCCATGTCGGTAGAGGGACGCCGATAAGCCTGGCGGGCGAGCGTCGAAATGATTCTCTTGGCGCATGGGATTTCATCGGCGCCGGCGGTCGGGCGGCAGGTGAATATTTTGCGGCGGCTAGGCGTGTCCGATATCCCGGTTACGTTTTTCGGCCCCACGATTCTCAATTCCCGCAGATGCGGCAGCGACGTGATTCCCGGCAGATCGGCATTGTTCAGATCGATCAAGCTCTGCTCAAATGGCATCACAGTGTCTTCGGCCGGACCTTCGGATTTCTGGATGAATGCTGCCGAGACACGTTTCGGGCCGGCCGTGATCTTGACCGGCACCGTCACCAGATCGTCCGTAAAGGTGGAATTAGGATCGATCGAGAGCAGCGCCACGCGCTCGCCATTCACCGCGACTTCGATCTGCTGTCCCTTGCCCTGACTCTTGCCCCATAGCGGACCGCAGATGTCATAGTAGAGCGACATTCGGAAGACGTATTCGCCATCGGCTGGGAAATCATGCATCACCGCCAGACCGCCCCGCGTGCCGAACGGTGCCCCTTCAACATGCCGCAGTTGATTTACCACACGCGGGATGTGGTAGGTCTTCGTGGATGCGGCGACCTCTGGATCCCCAACCGCCTCGCGGCTAATTCTGCTGGCGGCGCGGATATATCCTTCCATCAACGCCGGCGAAACGTTGAGGGCATCCGCCATGTTGTCGAAGCCGTGGCTCATGTCGTCGGCCGGCAGCAGCGAAGCGACATCGACGTCGATGCTCAACAGGTCGCGGATCGAGTTGCGGTATTCGGTCCGGTTAAGGCGGTGAAGCGCGGGTGCGCCGGCATTCGGATGAACCGCCGCGGCGTGATCGATTCCGGTTTCGAGCGACGCCACGAAGGCCTTCATGGTGGCAGCGTCGGGCCTGGGAATCCCCGGCGGCGGCATCATCCCGGCGTGCAGCATCCGGATAGCCTTCTCTAAGGATTGGGCGCTGAGGTCGGGATGGGCTAAATCCACGCCGGTCCACGAGAAGTTTCCGGATTTCAGCTTGTCGTTGTGGCAGGCGGAACAAGTCCGGGTGACGAAGGCCTCTTGCGAGGCCGCCGTGGCGAAGGTCTCAGGACTTTGCGCGGCGGCCACGCCGACGAACATGACTGCCGCGCCGATTAAAGTGGCGCTCTTCACTTAATTGGTCGAGTTGCCCGGCAGCAACTGCTTGATCTGCCGAACGGCGTAGTCGACCTTCATGTCGAAGATCCGCTTGCCGAGTTCGGGCGTAGACGGCCGCGCGTCGCCGGTGATTCCGTTGTTGACGCGTTTGGCGTTGGGATCGGGCGTTTCCCCGCGGCGCCGCACTGGATCGCCAACAGCGGTCGGGATCAGGTCCTTGCGCACCCAGCCCTTATCGCCGCCCAGGTACAGCATCTCGGATGTGTCCATGACACTGGCGTGGCCGCCCGACGGATACTTGTTCTCAGCCAGCCATTTCTCGTAGTCGCCCTGCGCCTTTTCGTACATTTCATCGGCAAACACGACGCGGATTCCTTGCGAGGAATATTTGGCGTCCAGCTTCCGCGCCACTTCGCCCAGTTCCTTCTGCCCGCCGCCGTGATCGCCCATCAGCACCACGTTCTTGAAACCGCTCTTGATGAGCTGTTCGGCCACCTGTTCGTTGACGGCGGCGAAAAGCGGGCCGGTCAGTCCGATGGTTCCGGGCAGGTCGGCGCTGGCTTCGTTCACCGAGAATGGCATTACGGGCGCCGTAAGCGCGTTGCCGAGCTTCAATGCGATCGCACGGACGGTCGCCTGGGCCATAAAGTTGTGGCCGCCGTTGACGTTTTGCGGTCCACGCTGCTCGGTGCCGCCGTTATAGACCAGCACGGTTGTCTTGCCCTCTTCGTGGATGGCCTTTTTGACCTCGGCCCAGGTCATCATGTCGAACTCGACCAGGGGCTTCTGTGCGGTTTGCCCGTAGAGGTACGCGGCGGAAAGGGTGAGCGCAATTAATCGGTATCGCATCGTCGAAATTATAGCGTGCATTGCCTCCTGATACAATGTTTCTGCTCGGAAGGAGCCAATCATGCCTAAGAAAATCGACCCCCTAAACAAGAAACAATACACCGCCATAACCCCGATGCTGATAGTGGCGGACATCAAAGCTTCGGTTAGCTTTTATCAAAAGGCTTTCGGATTTGCCAAGCGAGGAATCATGAACGGGCCGGACGGAAAGCCGATCCATGCCGAATTGACGCTGCGGAACACCACATTAATGCTGGGGCCCGAGATGCCGCAGCGTGGCGCTCGCAGCGCTAAGACGCTCGGCGGATCGCCGGTGACGTTGTATCTCACCACTGAAAATGTAGATAAGCTGGTCGCCAAAGCTGTCAAACTAGGAGCCACTCTCCAGGGACAGGTAATGGACATGTTCTGGGGCGACCGTGTTGGAAACTTGGTGGATCCGGATGGCTACGCCTGGATGGTCGGGACGCACGTAGCGGAACCGACACCTCAGGAAATGAACAAGGCCATGAAAGAAATGATGAAACAGATGCAGGCCCAGGCCGCGCCTGCCGCGAGTGGTTCCTAATCGCCTCATCTTGATAGTTCCGGCACATGCAGGGAACCACGGCCTGCCTCTAACAGCAGGCCGTGATCAAATCTATCCTCAACGGGTGCGGAGCCCGGTTACATCCATCGGGAGACGCACCTCGAGGAATCTCTGAATGAACTGCGCCGTAGCGCGAACCACTTTGGTTGTTTTCATCCGCATTTCGCTCACCTCCATTTCTTTCCGCATAGCCATAGCCACGGGGAATCAAGGGTAGAAGACTTGGGATAAGCGCGGAGAGCGAGGTTATCGAATCAGAGGGAGCTGGTCAGAGACGGAGGCTCCGCTGAGTCGGTATCGATCTGCTTTTCGCGCATCCGACTTCCGCCGTCAGGCATAAGTAAGGCCTCCTTTCTCTTGAAATTTCGTGGAGCGATCCAATCGTCCACCGCCAGGATATACCCGCCGGGGTATGCTTGTAAAGTATTTTCTTGGACTATTTTTGTGAAAGAGTATTCATATGGCTCATACCGTAGAAGAGAAGAAGAGGCTGCTGAACCGCGTTCGCCGAATCAAGGGTCAGGTCGCGGCCATCGAGAAGACACTCGATCAGGAAGGGGAGTGCTCCGAAGTGCTCCACAATATTTCCGCTTGCCGCGGCGCTATGGATGCATTGATGGCTGAAGTGATCGAGGGCCATATCCGGTTCCATGTCCTTCCAGGAAATGCGGGGGCAACCCGGGACCAAACGCGTGCTGCTGACGACCTGGTCACAGCCCTGCGCGCCTACCTCAAGTAGTTCTGAACGACTACGATGCCGCGGAAGAAGCGAATCCCAGCCGTTCCAGCAAGCGAATAAAGCGCGGGTGAGCGCGCAGGCTGTCGAAGACCGGATCGGCCTTGAGATAAATCATCCAGTACGATTTCTGGTCGAAGCCTTGCTCCAGGAGATCCAAAGCCTGTGTCGTTTCGCCCAGGCCCAGGTGGATCAACGCCAACTGGGGCGGAGGCATATAGCGAACGGCGGCCAATTGCTCCATCTCCGCCAGGATCTTCCGCGCTTCGGCAACCCGGCCTGCCCGTCCATAGGCAAAGGCCAGCGCGGCCGATGCCTGGCGGTTGCCTGAAAGCTGCGCCGCGCTCTCGAAAGCGCTAATTGCTTCGTCATACATTCCGCTCTGTGCACAGGCGCGGCCGAGGTTGAAGTACGCGCCTGCAAAGCGAGGCTCTCGCCTCAGAACCAGTTTCAAGCTTTCAATCGCGGGAGCATAGCGGCGGGCGAAGTAGTGCGGGTCGGCGGCATTCATCGCGATCGTGAGGGAGAGCGGGTCCAGCTCTTCGGCGAGTTTTTGCTCCGCGGCCGCCTCGGATAATCGGCCCATCACGTTGAGATAAGCCGCATACCAGTTATGCACGTCGGCATAGTTGGGCCGCAATTCGGTCGCACGCCGGAATTCTCTCTCCGCCTCCAGCCAGTTCCATTCGTACCAAAAGCGCACCAGCGCCATGGACGCGTGGCCTTCCCCCAAATTCCGATCGATCTCCAGCGCGCGGGTCGCGGCGGCCCTCGCCATCGGACCAGCCTCCAGCGGCGGCAGGGCGCTGAACCAGACTAGCCGTCCGTAACAATCCGCTATACCGGAGTAAGCCAAAGCATAACGGGGATCGCTCTCCAGAGCCCGCTCGAAGCGCTCGATTGCCAGCCGCGCGCCGGTGTCTGTGCCGCGGTTCCAAAAATAGCGGCCGCGCAGGTAATCTTCGTAAGCCTCCGGGACCGCGCGCCCACTACGGGCGTGACTCTCCGGCAGCAATTCGAAGGCGAGCGAATTGGCTACCCGTTGGGCCACTTCACGCTGGACCTGAAAAATGTCCGCCAGTTCGCGGTCGTAACTCTGCGCCCACAAATGAGTCTGGTCGCCGACGTGTATGAGTTGGACGGTAATTCGCGCGCGCCTTTGCTCCAGCCGGACGCTGCCTTCGAGGACATAATCCACGTTCAGCTCCTGACCGATCTGATCGATGCGCTTCCCGCTTTGCTTGTATTGCATGGCGGAAGTACGCGCGATTATTCCGAGCTGAGACGGGCTGAGGCGGCCTAACTCGGTGATCATTTCTTCAGTCAACCCGTCGCTGAAGAACTCCTGTTCCGTATCTGCGCTGAGGTTCTCGAACGGTAATACAGCCAGTCGAATTCTGCGCGGCGCTGTCACTGCGCCAGGTAAAGCATCCACCGTAACCGGCGCTAATAGCCGATAGCCGCGACGCGCGACGGTTTCGACAAATCGGGGATTCGCGGCGGAATCGCCCAGAGCGGTGCGCAGCCGGTTGACTGCCTTGTTCAGCCCGTGGTCGAAATCCACGTAAGTGCGATCGGGCCACAGCCGAGCATGCAGCTCCGATCGGGGCACCAGGTCGCCCGGACGTTCGAGCAATGTCGCCAACACCCGGAAGGCCTGCTCCGGCAGCCGGATTCTCAGGCCGTGCTTGCGCAATTCTCCAGCTCCGAGATCCGCCTCGAATGCGGCGAAGCGAATAACGCGTGGAGTGGGTGGTGCCACGGACATGCACGCTCGTCAAGCGGATGGATACCAGACTGCCCGTCTGTGGAACAAGTGTACCAAAGTGCCAAGTATTCATGGTTTTAGCTGGGGATGTAGATTCCATTCCAGAAGTAGCGTCTGGCCCGCCGCGGGCTTCGTCTACCAAAGAAACACGGGCGAAGAATAACGGGCGAAAAAATACGGGCGTGAACACAACGGTCGACAAGAATCTGATCCATGCCGCTCAACGAGGCAGTCCGGAGGCGTTCCATCAATTGGTACGCGGCTTCGACTGGCCAGTGCTTCAGCTCGCGCTCCGGATCACGGGAACGGAGGCGGCGGCGCAATCAATCTATTCGGAAACGATGCTTAGGATGCACGCTCGTCTGGCGGCCTTCCAGTGCGAGTGCTCGTTGTACCTCTACGTTTACGGCATTGTGGCCCAGCTCTGTTTGGATTACCTCTGCGGCGATCGTGGGCGCACGGCGGAGGGAATAGCTAGCGGCAAGACCGGCAGCGTCCTCATTTCGCTCTCACCTCGGGAGCGGCTTGTTTTTGAGCTGAGGCATTATCAGGGGCTGGACTTAAGCACCGTCAGTCAGGTCCTGAACATCACGGAGGAACTTTCGAGAAGTGTTTTGCTACGCGCCTGCCACAAGCTGAATGCGGCGCTAGGCGAGCGGTAGTTTCGAACAAACCATAAAGGGAGCCATGCCAAAGATTCTTCTCATTGATGACGATGAAACCGTTTGCGAAGCGCTGAGCCTGATGCTCGAGCGCGAAGGTTTTGCGCCCCTTCTCGCGCACGACGGCGAGAGCGGCTTTGAAAAGGCGCTTACCCTGAAGCCTCAACTGGTGCTGGTGGATCTCCGGCTGCCGGGTATGAGCGGCGTCGAGCTGTGCAAGCAATTGAGGGCTGCCAACGCCGGTATTCCGATCATCGTACTAAGCGGACTTGACGAGGAACTCGATAAGGTACTGCTGCTTGAAATCGGCGCCGACGATTACGTGGTGAAACCCTTCAGCCCACGCGAACTGCTGGCGCGCATTCGAGCCGTGTTACGCCGCGCGTCGGCCATCGAGCGAGTGGTCCGTTTTGGCGAGGTGGAAGTGGATCTGGATCGCCGCCTCATCACCCGGCGCGGCCAGGAAATAAACCTGACTCGGCAGGAATATAATCTCCTGACGTTCTTTCTGAACAACGCCGACCGCGCGCTCAGCCGCGATGCAATTCTTAACGCGGTGTGGGGTTTCGAGAGCTATCCCAATACGCGGACCGTGGATGCGCACGTGGTCCGGCTGCGGCAGAAGCTGGAGCCGAATCCTGCCACGCCGCGCCACGTTCTGACGATTCACGGATTGGGTTATCGCTTCTCGATTTAGCCCGTATTCCGGGCCGGCCCGGACCCTAGACACCGCGTACCGAATCGGATATACAGGCTACCGCAGTCGGGAGGACGTATGAAACGTAATCACCCGGCCAGGGCCATCCGACCGGTCGGATGGGACGACTTTCGTGTAATATAGTGAGAGCTGTACCAGAGGATTTAAGGAGCGGATTATGATCGATGCCAAGTTGCAACGTCTAATGTTGCGCAGCATTGGAGTAAGCATGCTGGCAATCGGTGTGGTACTGATTCTCCCGAGCCTGGCGTTGGGAGGCGAGGCAGGCAGCACCGTCACGGGCGCGGCCAATAAACCGGTGACATTCACGAAGGACATCGCACCCATCTTCCAGGAAAAATGTCAGGACTGCCATCGCAAGGATTCGATGGCGCCGATGTCGCTCGTTACTTACGAAGAGACGCGGCCGTGGGCGAGATCGATTAAGGAACGCGTCGTAACACACCAGATGCCGCCCTGGCATCTCGACAAAACCGTGGGTGTCCAACACTTCCAGAATGACCGGTCGCTGAGCGACGAACAGGTCGAGACGATCGCACGTTGGGTGGATGCAGGCGCGCCGCAAGGCGACCCCAAGGATATGCCGCCGCCCAAGCAGTTTCCGGATGGGAACTCCTGGCAACTCGAGAAAGTGTTCGGCCGTCCGCCCGATATGATCGTCAAGTCGGATCCGTATACGATGCCCGCGGTCAGTCAGGATCAATGGTGGAAGCCGACTGTCGACCTGAATCTGACCGAGCCGCGCTGGGTGCGAGCGGTCGAGATGCGTCCCGGCACGCCCGCCGGCCGCAAAATCACGCATCATGCGCTGGCGCACCTCATGCAGAATGATACCGATCCGGCTGCTAAGAACGGTCCCGACGACGATGCTGGTCCGGGCGCCGCGCAAGGCGGAGTTTTGATGGAATGGGCGGTCGGGAAAACCGGCGACATCTATCGGCCCAACACCGGCAAGCTGCTGCTGCCCGGCGCGAAAATCTGGTGGGACATCCACTATCACGCCGTCGGCGAGACGATTCGCGACCACGTCGAACTGGCCGTGTGGCTTTATCCCAAGGACGAGAAGCCGAAGTACCGGACGTATTTGACCGGCTTCCAGGCGACCTCGAATGTCGGCACCCGTCTCGACATAGCGCCTAATACGATTAAAGAGACCCAAGGCTTCCACGTACTCAAGGCGCCGGCTATCCTCGGCAACTTCCAGCCGCATATGCATCTTCGCGGCAAGGCCATGGCTCTCGAAGCTATCCTGCCGGACGGCACCACCCAGATGATCAGCTACGTCGACCATTTCAACTTTAACTGGATGAACAATTACATCTATACCGACGATGCTGCACCGGTATTGCCGAAGGGCACGATAATCCATGTGACCGCCTGGCACGACAACACCACCGCCAATCGCAACAATCCGGATCCGAACCAGTGGGTCGGATGGGGCGATCGCACGGTGGATGAGATGGCGCACGCCTGGGTAAACGTCACCTACATCAGCGATGAAGACTATAAAGAATGGGCCGCCACGCACAAACCGCAGCGTTCGGCGAGTGCGTTCAACCGGCAGTAATATGCGAGCAATTCGATGGAGAATGGCGGCTACTTGCGCCGCCTTCGTCCTTACTAGCGTTGTGCTCTTCGCTGCGCCCCAGTTGCCGCTCGAACCCAAGCACGATTCCGGGCAAGGCGTTACTGGTGCTTTCGAGGGTTGGTACAAGAATCCCGACGGCACATGTAATATTCTGATCGGATACTACAATCGAAACCTAAAACAGGACCTCGATATTCCGGTCGGCCCGAACAACAAAATCGAGCCTGGCGGTCCCGATCAAGGCCAGCCCACGCACTTCCTGCCGGGCCGGCAGTGGGGCGTCTTCACCATCACTGTGCCGAAGGATTTCGGTGATAAGAGGCTCACCTGGTCCATCACCGTTAACGGCAAGACGAACTCGATTCCGGTAGACATCGATCCGCTGTGGGTGGTTGCGCCTTTCGTCGACGCCGAGGACAATACGCCGCCGGTCATCAGCTTCGACGGGGGCGCGTCCACCTTGCAAGGCCCTCCGCACGGTTTCGCCAAGTCGCTTACCACCACCGTTGGGGAACCGCTGCCCCTCACCGTTTGGGTATCGGATGACGCCAAGGTGCCGGTCGGCGCGCTAAATGCGCCCAAGACTCCTGCCGCAGCCCTCACCTGGACCATGTTCCGCGGACCCGCCACGGTGGCATTCGACAAGAACAAGCCGCCGGCCGAAAAGACCGAATGGAAGGCGCCGCCTCCGGCGAACTTCATGGGCAAGGCGACCACTGCCGCTACATTCAGCGAGGCCGGAGACTATATTATCGAGGTCGCGGCCAACGATTGGTCGGGCGAAGGCGGCCGCGGATTCCAGTGCTGCTGGACCACAGCTCAGGTGAAGGTGACCGTCAAGCCGAAGTAGTCAGGTTCTTCAGATAGACTACCGCGCTGCGGATATCCGCGATCCGTTCCTGCGGATTCTCCGCTTCTCGCTCGATGTTCAGAGGGCCGCGAAACCCGATTTCCCGGAGCTTTTGGACGAAGCGGGGAATGCCCACAATTCCCTGCCCTAGCGGCCGCTCCTTTCCGAGCGCTTGCTCGCGATCACGAGGCGGCCAGTCGCCGTCCTTCACATGCACCGATAAAACCAGCGGTCCGAGCGTGCTCAAGGCTTCGATTGGATCGCCGGTCCCGTAAAGAATCATGTTGGCTGGGTCGAAATTGATGCCGACATTTGACCGGTCCACGTCTTTGAGGAAACGCTGCAACACGTGGGCCGGTTCCTGGCCCGTCTCGAGCGCGAAAGTTTGTCCATGCCCGGCCGCATGATTCGCAACGCGCCGCACCATCTCGCGAACTGCGATGTAATCAGGATGCGTGTTGTCTTCCGGAATAAATCCGACATGGGTAGCGACGCTGCCGACACCGATCGCTGCCGCGAAGTCACTCACTTCATACGTTCGACGTTCCCGTTCCTCCCGCGTGACGTGCGGAATGAATCCCACGGTGTGCCGCACGGTGGGCATATCGGCGTAGTCTTCGCCCTGGTAAGCCGCAAAAACAGTCGCGAGCGTGAACCCGGCGCGCTCCAGCGCCGATTGCCATTCACGCGCCACGGCCGCGGTCAAATCCAGATCGCCTGGAATCCCCAACTGCCCGCACCGCACGCCTAGCGACACGATCTCGTCGAGCCCGTCGCGCCCGGCCCAAAACATCACTCCCACTTCGCGGTCTTTTATAGTTGGCACCGAATCCTTTGTCCGTTCCTTTTTCGTGCTTCGAGAATGCACAGTGCCAGCGCGACCGCTGCCGCCGATTCCTCCGGCGGACATAAGGCAGGGTTTTCCCCACGCCGGCAACAATCCAGAAAATATTCGATTTCGGCGCGATAGCCATCCTGCTCCGTCATGGCGAGCAGCTCAATTTCGCCGTCGCCGCGGTATAGCGTTGGCGCGCACCCTAGCGAACTATACTCCACCGTGCCCTTTTCGGCGACCACTGTGTATTCCATGGAAAACGGATACGCCTTGGGATGGTGCCATCCGCCTGTGATGACCGCGGCCAATCCGCCGGCGTAATGGAGTTCGGCGGTGATTACGTCCACTCCATCGGCGAGCGCCTCATACCCTGTGGCGGTCACTGTTTCCGGCTTCCCGAATAAGTGCAGGCACAGGTCCATATCGTGAATGAGCAAATCAAAGACGCCTCCGCCACTCTGCTCAGGATCCGTGAGCCATGCGCCCCAGGCAGGCGCGCCGCAACGCCGCCGGAACATGGCCGAGCGAGGTGCGCCGATCCTGCCGGAGGCGAGAATGTCGCCCAAGGCTACGTACATCGGAAAGAAGCGAAGCACATGGGCCACCATCAGCACCCGCTTCTGCTTTTTTGCTCTCGCGATCATTTGCCACGAGGCCGCGACATCCAGCGCCATGGGCTTTTCCACCAGCACGTGCTTGCCCGCGCGCAAGGCTTCCAGAGCCACGGGCGCATGCAGATTGGTGGGGAGACAGATGTCGACCGCGTCCACCCTCGGGTCGTCAATAACTTTGGCGATGTCAGTGTCGGCCGACAACTCGACATCGGCGATCTCGGCCAGGGCCTTGAGATGGGTGCGTCCCATGAATCCCCGTCCGAGCACGCCCACGCGCATAGTATTAAAGTGTACTGTCGCTCATGATGCTCGTGCTTGCATCCAATTCGCCCCGGCGCCATGAGATCCTCAGGGCCGCAGGGATTTCCTTTATCATCCGGGCGCCCAGCATCGTAGAAGAACTCCGTCCCGGCGAGCGCCCTCTCGAGTATGTACGCCGGCTCGCTGAAGAAAAGGCCTTCGCGATCCCGATCGCTCCGGGCGAAATCGTACTGGCCGCCGACACGACCGTCGTCTTTCAGGAACACATCCTCGAGAAGCCCCGAGACCAAGCCGATGCCCTAAGGATGCTTCGTTTACTGTCCGGACAGGAGCACCAGGTCATAACCGGCATCTGCCTGCGGACGGTGGATGCGAAGGTGATCGACGTCGCCGTCACTAAGGTGCGCTTCGTCCGGCTCAGTGAGCAAGAACTAGCGGACTATGCGTCCGGCGGCGAACCGATGGACAAGGCCGGCGGTTACGCAATCCAGGGCCAAGCATCCAAGTTCATCGATCGGATCGAGGGCTGTTACTTTAACGTGGTCGGCCTACCGATTTCGTTAGTCTATCTCCATCTGAAGAAACTAGCTAAGTAATAGTTCTATTCCGCGCCCCTGTGGATCTATGTTATCTATAGACAGGGCGTGTTCCCGCGCGCGTCTCGGGGTTTAAAAATCAGATGAAACATATTCAATCTATTGTATTTATTACTGTCTGCCTTGCGGCCACGCAGTATCTGGAGGCCCAGACAGTCTTTAACCCGTTCCCGTCGCGGATCGTGGGACAAGCTGTCCTGCAACAGCAGGCGATTACGGCCACGGCGATCAACCTGGTGGAAGGCCGGGAGTTCCAGCAACCCCAGGCGGTCGCGCTGGATACCTCCGCCAGCCCGCCCATTCTATACGTCGTCGATGCCGGAAACAATCGCGTTCTGGCCTGGAAAAACGCCTCCGGCTTCACCAAGGGCGCACCCATGGCCGACCTGGTAATCGGGCAGCGCGATTTGCTTTCCACCGCGCCGCAAGGCCCTGGGGTCAATGGCTCTAACCTGATTACCGGCTTATTCCAGCCAGTCGCCCTGACGGTGGATTCGAGCGGTAACTTGTACGTCGTAGATGCCGGGAACAACCGCATCCTCCGATATCCGACGCCCTTTTCACAGACTGGCTCGTTGCTGCCGGTCGACCTTATCCTCGGCCAGATAAACTACAACGGCAGCTCGGTAAACCAAGGTCAGACCGCACCCAGCGCAACCACACTTGCGCTCGCATCCAATTCCGGGGCCTTAAGGGCCGGCCTGGCCTTTGACGCGCAGGGCAATCTCTGGGTGTCCGACCCGGGCAATAATCGCGTGCTGCGCTATCCCGCCAGCACGCTCGCCAGTGGCGCTGCCAACGATCCGGCCGCCGACCTGGTGCTCGGGCACAGTGACTTCGCGACCGTTTCCCTGCCAACCACGTTAGATCCAACCCAGAAGAATTATCTGCTGCAACCTGCGGGACTGGCGTTCGATCCGAAGGGCCGACTGTTCGTCGTCGACGATGCCGACCGGGTAATGGTTTACGTTCCTCCTTTTGCGAACGGGCAACTGGCTTCGCGAATCATGGGGGTAGTACCGCCCACACAGCAGCAACCCACGCCGCCCGCGATTAGCGCCAGCACGCTAGGATTTGTAGACAGCAACGGGTCTCACCCTCCGCAAGGCGTGTTCTTCGTCGGCAGCAATCCCTATGTTGCCGATACCGGCTACTCAAGAATCTTAGGGTACGCCCCATTCGACCAATGGGCGCCCGAGACTACCGCTTTTTCTCCACCCGCCAACGTGGTGATCGGCCAGCCCAACTTCGTCAGTGGCCGCCCAAATAATAACCAAGCGAAACCGGACGCAACTACCCTAAACCAGCCGGTAACTGGAACATTTGCCGGCACCGATCTGTTCGTCGCCGACTCCTTCAACAATCGCGTCCTGGTATTTCCGCAACAGACCGGTGGGACTTTTGGGAGCGCCAGCCGGCTCTTGGGCCAGGATGATTTTATATACAACTCGATCAATCTGATTGAAGGCCGCGAGTTCGGTTTCGTAACGGGTGGCTCGGCGGTGATCGACGTTAACTCAAATCCTCCGCATCTCTACGTCTCAGACCCCCTGAATAATCGCGTGCTCGGTTTTATGGATTACCGGAAAGTGAATGCCGGAACGACGGCCGACCTGGTGATCGGGCAACCGGATTTCTTCACGGCGCTGATAAACTGGCCGGCCAACAATGTGACGCAAGCCAATAATCAGGGGTTGTATTCTCCGGAAGGCTTGGCGGTGGACTCGAACAGCAATCTCTATGTAGCGGACGGCGGCAATGCGCGTGTGCTTCGCTTTCCCGCTCCTTTCGCCCAAACGCCAACCGGGGCGCCGCCGCAGGCCAACCTGGTTCTGGGACAGCCAAGCTTTTACGGGCAGCCCATCAAGGACCTGAGCCAGTCGACGCTGTCCAGTTCGTTCGGTTTGGCGTTCACCAACGAAGGAGGCCTGTTGGTGTCCGATGTTGGCTCGAATCGTGTCCTGTTCTTCAAAAAACCAGCCGGCGGCGATTTTCAGTCCGGTGTGCCGGCCAACAATGTCATTGGCCAAACGGATTTCAACTCCGGTCTTAAGACTACTCTCAACGGACCGCGCGGTATCACCATCGACGCTGACGATCAGTTATACGTTGCCGATACCGGCAATAACCGGATCGCGATTTTCCCCAATGTTCCAGTCTCCGGCAACAACCCACCGCTGCTATTCTCTATCACCGGGTTAAGCACCCCTTATGACGTTTTCGTGGATCTCAATACCGACGGAATATGGGTGACCGACACCAATAACAACCAGGTGTTGCGTTATCCCAAATATTCGACGGTTATCAATAACCCGGCGCCCAACGGCGTGATCAACCCAGTCTTCGGCCCAGTCTCTGTCGCCGTCGATCCATTCAGCAATCCGGTGATCGCCGAAGCCAACGTAAATCGTGTGTCGTTCTTCTATCCGGCCATCGACTACACCAGTTCGGCCGGTGGTGTGCCCCAACGTCTTTCCGGGAACGCCGCCAATTACTTCCAGCGCTTCGCTCCCGGCATGCTCTCGAGTATCTTCGCGTTTCCGGGCCAAAGCTTCGGCAGCCAGACTGTCGTGAATAGCAGCATTCCCGTGCCAACCACGTTAGGGGGCGTCCAGGTTACCGTGGCCGGCATTCCTGCGCCGCTGTTGTACGTTTCGCCCAGCCAGATCAACTTCCAAGTTCCGGGCGCCACTCCCGTGGGCGGTCCGCAGGAAATCCAAGTCCTGGTAGCGTCAACGGGCCAAGTGATCGCAAGTTGGTTGTTCCGGATCGACACCGTCTCTCCCGGACTCTTCACCGCTAACGCCACCGGTTCCGGCCCGGTCCTCGCAATAAATCAAGACGGTTCAATCAATGACGGCAGTCATCCCGCCAAAGCCGGCACTTATATTTCTCTGTACGCCACCGGCCAGGGCGCGGTTAACGGAATGCCGCCCGATGGGCAGCCCGCGCCCTCCAGCACACTCATCACTGCGCCGCTTCCCCTGGTCTTTATAAATGCTACCCAAGTGGCCACCACCGACATTCAGTTCTCGGGCCTAGCGCCCAATTACGTCGGTCTGTGGCAAATCAATGCTAAAGTTCCGGCCAATGTGCCTCCGGGCGCCGTCAGCGTGTTCATTGAAGCTGACGGTATTCCGAGCGCCTTGGACGCTACCGGCACCATACGCCGGCTTACGACCATCAACGTAACACCATAAATACCGCAGGCCCAGAACTACAACGGCCCGCCCTTCAACAGGGCCGCGATTCGTTCATGGCCTTTTTCTTGCGCCATGTAATAAAGCGTTCGGCCATCGGGCGAGCGGATAGCGGCATCGGCGCCTTGGTCGAGTAAGAAGCGCACCATTTCCGTGTTCCCGCGGATCGTGGCAAAAGCGAGTGGCGTGTACCATCCTTCGGCATAGAGCGAATGGAGAGGATACTCGGTAAAGGGACGATGGAGTGCTTCGGCATCTTGCGCCAGTATTGCGAGGATTCTCTCAGTAAGCCCGTACTCGACGGCCTCAATCATATCGACCTTTCCACGGAGGATCAGGTCGCGGACTTCCGTATGGCCGGCATAATTGGCCCAGCCGGCAGGAGTGCCGTGGTATTTCTCCTCCCTGACACGGACGTCGGCGCCATGTTTCAAAAGAACGGAGGCGGCGCTCATGTTCCCATGGAAAGCCGCCGCGTGGAGCGGCGTGTATCCCCAGGTAGAATCGACGGAGGTCTTCGGGTCGTCGCGGACATCCACGGAAGCGCCAGCTCGAATGAGGGCCTCAATGACGGACCCAGGCGCGAGTTCGCTGGCGCGGACAATGAGATTTCCCCAGCGGTTGCCCGGCTTGAGGATGTCCGGTTCTCGGCGGAGCAACTTTTCGACATCCCGGGTTCGCTCCAAGGCGATGGCGGCGGGCAGGCGAACTTTGGCGCCGCGATCCAGGAGCATTTGAGCCAAGGCCGTTTCACCACGGAGCGCGGCCTCGTCGAGCGCCGTAAATCCGGCCTCGTCGAGCGATTCTGTATTGGCGCCCAGATCAAGCAGCGCCGCAAGCGATCCCGGCTGCTTCTTGACCACCGCCAGATGCAACGGCATGCGGCGTTTGTTCGCGAGATCCATTCGCCGCTCCAGATCGGCCGGTGATCGCGATATGAGCTGCCGAATGATTTCGACCTCGCCCATCGCGACCGCGGAGAAGATGTTGTGGCGGGCCCCGTGAGCCAGGAGGTAATCGACAATCTCGCGGTCGGCATGCACGTAATCCCAAGCCGTTGCCCAACCAATGACACCGAGTTCGTGGTAATCGCCCTCGCCGACAGGGTCGGCGCCATGTTCAATTAGCAGTCGAATGATGGGGAACAGCTGCTTCTCGGCGGCAAAATGCAGCGGCGTGGCGTTATCGCCCTCACATCGGATGTTCGGGTCGGCGCCGCGTTCGAGGAGGAGTCTTACAGTGGCTTGTTGCTTTCCAGAAACCGCTTGATGAAGAGACGTTCTCACCCCGGGACCGCCCGCCTCGTTGATAAGGCTGGGGTGCGCGTCGAGCAGTTTGTTGACTAGCGCAAGGTCTCCACGGCCTGCGGCTTCGCGTAGGGCGTCTACGGATGCCTGGCTCGCAACGGGAGACTCATGGAGCTGGACATGGGCCTTCAGTTTGGCCCAGGTCTCAAAGCCGTATTCGTTGGCGACGACGAGTTGTGCATCGCTCAGGGTGAACCCGGCCATTTGGATCGCGGCTTCTGAGGACTTGAGCCAACGCGGATGGTGTTCCTGAATTAGTTTGAGGGTGTCCGGATTCGCGGCACGATGGCCTCGAAGGATTGTCTTGGCCTGGTTCTTGAGTTGTTCTAGATTGGGGCGAGACGGTAGCTGCTTCTTCATGACGATCTCCTTTCAGTAGTCGCCTGTGTCCGCATATGCAGGCTGAAAGAAGACTCATCATTCAGACGCTCACTTCTTCTTGCAAGGTGGGCTTGGCCCTTTCCGCGGACTGGATGCGCCCTTCGCGCTGAGATCGAAGATAATCCCTTGTGCGCGGCGAAGTCAAGCCGATGCCGGATCCAGTGAGTCATTGTATACTCGGCTCTACAAGAGCCTCTATGAAAAAAGCTATCGCCATTTGCATGCTGCTCGGCGCTACCGGCGTCGCTATCGCCCAACCTATCGTGATCAAGACCACCACCCTGCTGGACGGTAAGGGCGCAGTCCTCAAGAACAAGGAAATCGTAATTGAAGGGAGCAAGATCTCGCGAGTTGCCGACGCTCGCGGTAGCGCAACCTATGACCTAAGCGGCCTGACGGTGATGCCGGGCTGGATCGACACGCACACCCATCCGGGCTGGTATTTCAATCGTGAGAATCGGCTGGAACAGGGCGGGCGCGGGAGCATCGAAACGCCGGCGGCTTCGGCGCTCTATGCGGAAGCCAATGTTTATGCCACGTTGATGGGCGGATTCACCACGGTCCAGAGCGTCGGCCAGGAGGTGGATAAAGACCTGCGCGATCTGATTAATCGCGGCGTGCTGCCGGGCCCTCGCATTCTCACGTCGCTCCGGGCGGTCACCGAGAACACCGGCGATCCGGAAAAGATTCGCGCCTATGTCGACAAGATGAAGGCCGATGGCGCCGACGTGATCAAGCTGTTCGCCACCGCCAGCATCCGCGACGGCGGTAAACAGACCATGACCGATGCGCAGATCCAAGCGACCTGCGGCGAGGCGACCAAGCTGGGCCTGCGATCCGTGGTCCACGCTCATGCGCCGGGTGGCGCGCGCGCAGCGGTGCTGGCCGGCTGCACGTCCATCGAGCACGGCGCGTTTTTAGACGATGCAACATTGCAGCTCATAGCCGACCACGGCGCTTATTTCGATCCAAATTTTCTGGTGCTGCACAACTACCTGGAGAACAAGCCCAAATTTCTCGGCATCGGTAACTACAACGAGGAAGGGTTTGCCTACATGCAGAAAGGAATTCCCATGATGGCCGACGTCTTGAAGCGCGCGCGGGCTCATCACTTGAAGATCGTGCTGGGCACCGACGCAGTGGCCGGATCGCACGGGCGGAACGCCGAGGAGTTCATTTATCGTGTGCGCGACGGCGGCCAACCGGCCATGGAAGCGATCGTGAGCGGAACGTCGCTGGCGGCAGAATCATTACGGCTGGGTGACAAAATCGGCAGCGTCGCCGATGGAATGGAGGCTGACCTGGTGGCGGTGGCCGGCAATCCGCTGGATGACATCACCGCCGTGCGCAATGTAGTGTTCGTGATGAAGGGCGGCAAAGTTTATAAGAACATGGCGCACCCGGCGCATAAATAGCTTAGGCTTCATCTATTCGCAGGTCGGAGACCTGCGCCACGGGAGACAATGCGCCATACAACCGTAAAGAGCAGCACCGCGATTGCCGTGAAACTCAAATACCGGCACAATCGCAGCTCCCAGCCTCCGTCGTAATCGAGCTGAATCTCGCAGAGACCGGAACACTCGGGGCGGAGCCACATCAGGCCGAGGCCATCGCGCCGTACATCGATCGTTCGATTGCCGGCCTTGGCATGCCAGCCCGGATGGTAGGAGACCTGAACCGAAATCGCCTGCCCTGGGCCGGCCGTGCTCTTGATCTGAATGCTGTTCGTCCCTGCCCAGTGGAAATCCGCGGCTGGCAGAGAAGGGTCATCCAAGGCGGCAACATATTTCTCGATCTCGTCTGTATCGTGGGGTCCGGCGGGAGCGCGACTCACGATGGCCGACTCGCCCACCACGTGCGCTAGCGAACCCGTGCGTTGCGGCACGCGGTAAATGGTAACGTCGTCTTCCTGCCAAAGCACCGGCAGAAGGCCCTCGAACTTAGCCGGATGGGTGAACGGCTTCCAATACTCCTGACTGTTGGGACCGCTCACAGCAATAGCCCCGACACCGAAGGCTCTTAACCAATCGAGCGCTACGCGAGCGTCCTGCTGCGGTGTGTCACCGCCGTTGTATGTAGCCGAGAGACCTCGCTGCTGGGCTTGGTTGTAGGCCTGGCTCCACGAGCTTCCAGAAAACTGCCACACGTCGGTAAAGTCGTTGGCCCATTGCGCGATCGATCCGGGCAGTACGACGCGAACGCCCGGCAGATTCTGACTGGCCCAGGTAGCGGTGCGATATTCGATAGTTTGAGTGACGTCAGCGGGCTGTAGGATGTTCCTCGCAAACTGGCGATGACTGACGATCTGCTCGCCTGCCAGCGCGAAGAATAATAAAAGCAAAGCGACTGTCAGCGAGGGCCAAGCCTTTTCAAAGACAGATCGCAGCCCAAAAGCCATGACCAATGCGAGGGCCAGTTCCATCTCCAG
The DNA here is from genome assembly GCA_035484655.1 of Bryobacteraceae bacterium. Lineage (GTDB taxonomy): Bacteria > Acidobacteriota > Terriglobia > Bryobacterales > Bryobacteraceae > Palsa-89. The sequence continues at coordinate 20,795 of DATHOT010000393.1, forward strand.
CTTGTAGCGGCCGGGTTGCGGCAAAAACTGGCGATGAAAATAGGCTGCAATCACGGGCACGCTACTGGTGAGGTAGGCAAACAGCGCGAAGAAGCGCAGGCTCCAATCCGTGGTCCAACACTGCAGAGCGCGCCACAGGACGATCCACCCCAGTATCACGATCGCTAAGGCGGTTAGCGAGCCCGCGGTCCACCCACCCTCGGCGTTCGACGACGCTCTGCGAATCGCCACCAGCAGGGACGGCGAAAGAAATGGCGCGACGATAGCGTATGCGAACAGGCCGATTGCGAGAATAAGAGCTGTGTTGCGGACATAATCCTGTCTCGGGAAAACCGCGATCAGACATACGGCCGCCGTCATCACCTCGATGGGCGCAAAGTCGCTCGCCAGAGCCATCAATGCAATCAAGACCACCAGAAAGACGTAGTAAACTGGTCGCCTTTTCCGAACGGCGAGCGCGAGAAACAGGATCACCATCGGTAGGAGAGCGAGCGCAGTCAAGTGGGGCGTGTCATCCCAGGCCGCTACCAGGTATAGGCGGCGGGCATCCCAGAAATGGCGCCATGCGAACTCCGCGTCCGGCACAATGAGCTGGGTCGGCGCGGTCAAGGAATACAGAAGCGCCGCCAGAAAACTGCAACCCGGGGCGCGCGTCATAAGCCACGCCATGAGAAACAGGTTCAGAGGAGCCAGACAATAGACAAACCCGGTAACGGACTGAAAGGACAGTTCGTGCGTGATTCCGCGCATGGCGGACCAGGCTGCGATCAAGCTCGGGATCAGAGGTGCATAGGTGAACTCAAATGGTATTCCACAGTCCCACAACGGCCACCAATTTGAATGCAGCCAGCTGTCGCCAGCGCGCTTGGCAAGAGCTATCCAGAACCCATGCATGGAGTTCATGTGAGCTGCTTGATTGGTAAACAATTCGTGACATATGTAGGCGTTGATCCAGACAATGATCACCGCATAGGCGCTCGCGGAGAATATTTGCTGCCCGCTGAGAGGTTTGTCGATTTGGTCGAATTTAGCGATGGTGGCGCTGGTTAGCATGCGGGCGGACCATGCGATTATAAACGTTCACAATGCTCACTTGCTAGACTTTGGGATGACGCCCCGGTTACCGGCCCATCTGCGATTCATTCGAACGTTGCTCCGCAAGCTGAACTATCACCTGGATTCCCGCTCCCGGCGCCAATTTGCAGAGCCGTTCGATGAGTCGCGATTGAAGGAGGCCGAGGAAGCGCTGCGCAGTATGCGCATGCCGGACGCCGCCGCGCAAGCCTATCTCGAGAAGCACATCCCACGCCTGGCTCGCACCTTGGCCCTCGTCCCGCCGCCCGAAACGACCGGCCGGGTGCTGGAGCTCGGCTGCTACATGCAGATTACACCCCTGCTCCAGCGGCTGTGCGGCTATCACGAGGTCCGGGGCGCCTACTATGGAAAGGGACGGGTCGATCGCAAACGTGTTGCGTTCCCCGACGGCGAATTCACCTGTGAGGTCGACCACTTTGACGCCGAGCGCGACCGCTTCCCCTATCCGGACCGGCATTTCGATCTGGTAGTGGCCGGCGAGATCATCGAGCATCTGATTTACGATCCCATGCACCTGCTGCTCGAATCGCGGCGCGTCCTGCGTGAGGGCGGTTATTTGCTGGTCACCACACCCAATGTCGGCAGTATCACCAGCGTCGCAAAAACCCTGGATGGGCGCGACAATCCGCAAATCTTCTTCCTATATAAGCGACCGGTCGAAGGCGAACCACCGGACATCGGTCACGTGCGCGAATTCACGGCGTATGAGCTTGGTGAAACAGTGAAGGCGGCCGGCTTCGAGGTGGCGCAGCTCTTCACAACCTTCATTGAAGAATATTCGTCTCACTTGCCGTTGCTGAAGTTCCTGGAGGAAAGCGGCTACGATACGGAGAACCGCGGCGAGCAGTGCTGGTGCCTGGCGGTGAAGCGCGCATCACTACCGGTTGACCGCTATCCATTCTTCATTTATAGCTAGTCTTCATTTATAGGTAGCAGGGATCTGGCTGACTGCTAATATGGTTTTTTGAGCCCAGCAACAAAACCTCGCGTATCGGTGGTCAGCTATCTTAATACGGTCCCGCTGGTCTGGGGCATGCAGCATGGAGAGCAGCGCGGCCTGTTCGATCTGTCTTTTGCCATTCCGGCGGAATGCGCCGACCGGCTGGAGGATGGGCGCGCCGATATCGGCATAGTTCCGGCCGTCGAACTGAATCGGCAGAAGCTGGAGATTATCCGCGGCACTGGCGTCGCCTGCCATGGACCGGTTCGCAGCATTCTGCTGATCTCGAAAGTGCCTTTCGCCGAAATTCGGCGGCTGGCGACCGATTCGACGTCGCGTACTTCGGTGGCGCTCAGCCGGATCATCCTGTCGCGAAAGTATGGCGTCGAGCCGCAGCATTGGTCGCAGGCGCCGCACATCGGCAAGATGCTGGAAAATGCGGATGCGGCGCTGATCATCGGCGATACGGCGCTGCTGCTCGATCCCGCGACTCTTCCGTTCCATGTGCTTGATTTGGGACAGGAGTGGACCGAGATGACCGGACTTCCGATGGTGTTCGCGGTGTGGGCGGCGCGTGCCGGAGTACCGCGGCAGGATCCGAAGCAGTTTACCGATTCGTTGCACTTCGGCCTGGAACATCTGGAAGACATCGTGCGCGAATGGCACAAGAAATTGAGGCTTCCCGAAGCATTGGTGCGCGAGTACCTTACGCGCAACATCGTATTCGAGCTGGGTGAACGCGAATACGCGGGTCTTCAGACTTTTCTACAATATGCCTCAGAGCTGGGGAATCCAGCGGAGGCTCAAAAGGTATCAGTATGATGACGCGTGAAGAGGCGATCGGGCTCTTTCGGAGCGACGACTTGATCGGGATCGGAATGGCAGCCGATGCGGTGCGGCGCGAGCTGCATCCTCACGGCATCGTCAGCTACATCATCGACCGCAATATCAACTACACCAATTTCTGCACCGAGTACTGCAGCTTCTGCGCGTTTTACCGGCCGATGGGGCACGCCGAGGGCTACGTGCATCCTAAGGAAGTGATCTTCGACAAGATTCAGGAGACCATCGATCTGGGTGGGACGGGCATCCTGATGCAAGGCGGGCTGCATCCGGAACTGAAGATCGAGTGGTATGAGGATCTGCTGCGATCGATCAAGACTCGCTTTGGCGACAAGATCTGGAATCATTGCTTTTCTGCGCCGGAGATCGTGAATATTGCAGAGGTGAGCGGGCTAACTCTGCGCGACACCATCGCGCGGCTGCGGGATGCAGGTCTGGAGTCGATTCCTGGCGGCGGCGCGGAGATTCTCGACAACGACGTCCGGCGCCGGATCAGCCGTCTGAAGTCGTCCGCGCAGGACTGGATCGATGTCCACCGGACCGCGCATGCGTTGGGCATGCGAACCACCGCGACCATGATGTTCGGCTGTGGCGAGACCATCGAGCAGCGCATGAACCACTTCGACATCGTGCGCCAGATTCAAGAGGAGACCGGCGGATTCACGGCCTTCATTCCCTGGTCGTTCCAGCGGGAGAATACGTCGCTCGGCAAGTTTGTGAAAGAAGAGGCGACCGGGGTCGAATACCTGAAAGTTCTGGCGATCTCGCGGATTTATCTGGAAAACATACTGAACATTCAATCGTCGTGGGTGACCCCGGGATTGAAGACTTGCCAGGTGGGGCTTCGTTTCGGCGGTAACGACGTCGGCAGCATCATGATCGAGGAGAATGTCGTTTCGGCGGCGGGAGCGCATCACCGCGCCAGCGAAGAGCAACTGCGGCGCCTGATCCGCGACGCCGGGTTCATCCCCAAGCAGCGGGATACGCTGTATCGGACTTATTTCCTGAATTAGCTCTTAAGCAGATACATCCAAGCTCGAAGCCGCTTTCCTGAGTCAAGCAGCACCGGCACGCTGGTCCGCTTGTAACTAGACCCTTCGTACTCATCCAGGATCGGCAGCAGCTTGCTCGGGTCATTCAATTGAAAAACCTCACCTGAAATCCATTCGTTAGGCTGGTCTGATCGGATCACACCACGATGCGGGTGCGAGCGAGCGAGACGTCCCTGCATGCGGCCCGTGCCGAGAAACTCGGCGTTGGCATGAAACAGGCGCGCAATTTTGATCTTCGATCGCCGTCGGAGCGTGCCGTATACGAACAAATAGGGAGGCATCAAGACTGCGGCTCGACCAGCGCCTCGAGATCACGCGAGCCATGTACAACCCTGATGATTTCGATGCCTCTTTGAACTGGCCGATAAAAGACGACGTGTTGATCGAAGTTCTTCGGAGTGAACATGAGTCCTATATTAGCCCTGCGCCGTTGACTTATAGCGCGCCTGCTCGTCAAGGTCGCGATCGGCTGCGGGCCGAATGACTACCTTTCGGCGGCGACTCGATTGCGAGTCTTACGCCGACTCGCAATTAGCCCTGCGCGCTTCTTATCCCAATACTTCCGATTCACCTCAACGGGTGCTCCGGACGAGACTCCCGCCAACAGAAGCCCTTCCAGTCTTTCCAAAACCTTGAGTTTTCGATCGTCTCGAATGAGGGTTCGCATATACTCGCGGGGTGTGCTGTAACCACTGCTCTAGACTTGGCTCTCTATATACTCTCTGAGAGTCTCGGGCTGAGAAACATTTTCTGTCAAATAATGACAAAAAGGGGCACGACCAAGTGGCGCCTATTTTCGAGCCACGAGGGCATCCTGCAACTGCCGCGCGTAGCCGGCGATCTCCTCGGGCATCGGTGTTACCAGCGTCTTTTCGAAATCTTCGCCGGATTCGATCATGTGCTTCAAATGCAGCGCGGCGATTTTCAGGCACCAGGAATCGGTAAGCGGATGGCCGACGTTATGGCTCACCTCCAACAGCGCGGGATGCGGCAGAGCGATCACGCGCTCTTCGAACTCCTCGCCTTCCGGCGCAGCGGCGAATTTCACATCCACCGTATCGGCATGGCGAATGGAGATACCGGTCTGGAGCCAGTTGAAGTGAACGTGCCAGATGCGACCGAACGGATCGGGTCCGGCTTGGAACTCACGCGAGGTTTGCATCATTGAGGTTGGGAGCATCTAGGTTGATTCTAAACGTTTTAGTAGAAGGGATGGTTCTTGTGCGACACCAGCGAAAGAAACTCGTCGCGGGTTTCCTTGCCCTCGCGGAAAGCGCCCAGCATGGCGCTGGTAACAGTGCCGGAGTGCTGTTTCTCGACGCCGCGCATCATCATGCAGAAGTGGCGCGCTTCGCAGATCACCCCCACTCCCCTTGGTTCCACGACATCCTGGATAGTCTGGGCGACATCCTGAGTGAGCCGCTCTTGAAGCTGCAGCCGGCGCGCGAACATATCCACGATGCGCGGGATCTTGCTCAACCCAATGACCTTGTCCTTGGGCAGATAGGCGACGTGCATGGTGCCGAAAAAGGGCAGCAAGTGGTGCTCGCACATGCTGTAGAACTCGATGTCTTTCACCACCACCATCTCGTCGACCTTCTGGTTGAACAAGGCGCCGTTGACGATACTCTGCACATCCGTCTGATAGCCGCTGGTCAGGAATCGGAGCGCCTTTTCGGCGCGGTCGGGCGTGCGAACCAGTCCTTCGCGCGAGGGATCCTCGCCGATCTTCAACAAAATCTTCCTCATCATCGAAGCGATCGATTCTTCGTCCTGCTTCGGCTGCATCATTTTCACTACGGCTTCGTTGGTCTTCATCGCTTCAGTTGGTCCTCAGTTCAAATCGATTTCGCTTGGTCTCCTGCAACCGGATCCCTTCCAGGCGCGGCCCAGTGTCTGGAAACGCGTCACGCCAGTGCGCGCTCAGCCGATCCTCGATCACTCGTAGAATATTTTCCGAAGTGGGGACCAGGTCGCCCAAGAACTCCGGTACGTCCGCATTGAAATACCGATGGTCGAAATCCCGCAGGATCTGCGCCTGCACCAAGCGGTCTAAGGCTGCGACATTCATCACCTGTCCCGAGATGGCATCGAGCGGCCCCGTGACGCTTACTTCCAGCACGTAATCGTGGCCGTGTCCATAAGGGTTGTTGCACTTGCCGTACAACTCGCCATTCTGCTGCCCTGAAAGCCCACTGGAGTTAAGCCGGTGCGAAGCAGCGAACCTGTACCGGCGTGTGACGCGCGTCATAGGCTTGCGCCACCGTAATCGACGTAGAGATCCTCGGTCTCGAAGAGCCGGACATTCTTCAGCCTGGCTCGTTCACCCTTTAATTTAGGCTCCAGGCGCTTCCAAATCTCGGCAGCCACGTTCTCGGCGGTCGGGACGATCTTGTCGAAGGGTGGCACCTCGTAGTTCAGGAAACGATGGTCCATCGGCTCGATTACGTTCTTCTGGATGACCTCCTTCAGCATCTTCAGGTCGAAGATCATGCCAGTGACGGGATCCGGATCGCCTTCCAGTGTGACTTCAAGGATGTAATTGTGCCCGTGGCCGCTCGGATTGGCCGCCGCGCCGTACAATTCGCGATTCTGCTCAGCCGTCAAAGACGACTGGGCACAAACGTGCGACGCAGAAAATTCGGCCCGGCGAGTGATCAGCATTCCCCTAGTATCGGATGTTTGAAGTCGGGTTAAGGATACTCTAATATTATAGGAGGGACGGCGAGACCGGGCAGCTATCGAAATGACTCATTCCAAAGTAGATCAAGCAATCAAGATTAGTATAGGCGCGCTCACTGTGGCACTCGCCTTTGTGATCGTCTACACGATGCTGGACCACATCGTCCAGGAGGGGGATCGGGCACCCAATTTCACCATTACAACCGACAGTGGCAAGCAGATCACGCCTCGGGATTTCGGCGGCAAGGTCCTGGTTTTGAACTTCTGGGCGAGTTGGTGCGGTCCCTGCGTTGAGGAGGCACCCTCGCTGAGCCAGTTTCAAAAGATGCTGGCTGGCTCGGGCGTCGTGGTGCTCGGGATCAGCGTGGACCGCCGCGCGGACCTCTATGGGAACTTCATAAAACGCTTCCAGTTGCCTTTTCAAACCGCTCGCGACCCGGAGGAAAATATAAGCGCGCTTTATGGCACGGCTAGATTTCCAGAGAGCTATATCATCGATCGCAATGGCAAGGTGGTCCGCAAATACGCCGGTCTGCCGGACCGGAATGGGCAAGCGATCTCGTGGACCGATCCGGAGTTGGTGGGCTACGTGAAATCGCTTCTGTAAGCATGCCCCGCCCTCGCGATTGGTATCCCGACACGGACCCCAAAGCGCTGGAGGTGTTCATTGATCTGCAGCGGAAGATGACGCCGGCACAGAAAACGGCGGGGGTCTTCCAGATGAATGAAATGTTGTGGCGAACGGTGGAGGCGCACGAACGCCAGACTCATCCCCAAGCCAATGAACGTGAGATCTTCTTGCGGGTGGCTGCGCATCGTCTGGATCGGGACACGATGATTCGCGTATACGGCTGGGATCCTGCGTGTCAGACTTGATGCGGGAGGTAGCGGGGGCGCTTGAGCGCGTGTTGCACGCTTTGGACCGACTGGGGGTACGTTACATGCTGGGGGGCTCTCTGGCGAGTTCAATCCATGGAGTTCAACGCTCCACCAGAGACATCGATATCGTGGCATCAGTGTCCCAACAGCACGCGGCACCTTTAGCATCTGACCTCGGTGGCGAGTTTTATATCGATGCTGAAACGGCGAGGGACGCGTTACGTAGGGGAAGGCCGTTCAATCTCATCCATTTGGCAACCAGCTACAAGTTCGATATATTTCCACTTGCGGACGACCCTTATTACCGAGCTCAGCTAGAACGAAGCGAGTTGCAGGAGATCGCATTTGGTGAGAACGTATCCGTGACGTCTTATGTAGCGGCTGCGGAGGACACGGTCCTGACGAAGCTGGTTTGGTATCGGCTAGGCGGTGAACAATCCGACCAGCAATGGAACGATCTTCGAGGAATTCGGGCGGTGCAGGGTACACGACTTGACTATGATTACCTGCGGAACTGGGCAGCGCACTTGCGCGTTCAGGATCTGCTGGATCGCCTGCTAAGCGAGGAGCTTTGAAATGATTCCCTCCGCGGCACTTGAGACTGTCGACAAACTGCTCGGCCCCCGCGGCTACCTCTCCCGCTCCGAAGACCTGACCCTGTACGAATACGACGGGAGCATCGACAAGGCACGCCCGGATCTGGTGGTGTTTCCGAAATCACCCGAGGACGTCGCCGCCATCGTCCGTCTTTCCAAAGAACACAATCTGCCGATAGTGGGGCGCGGCGCCGGTACCGGGCTGAGCGGCGGGGCGATTCCTCGCGCTGGCGGCATCGTCATTTCGTTTGCGCGGATGAATCGCGTGCTGGAAATCGACCTCGACAACGAGCGGGCCGTGCTCGAGCCGGGCGTGGTGAATCTCGAAATCACGCAAGCGGTCGAGCGCCAGGGCTACTTCTACGCCCCCGACCCATCCAGCCAGAAGGCCTGTACCATCGGCGGAAACGTTGCAGAAAACGCCGGCGGGCCGCACACGCTCTGCTACGGCGTCACTACCAATCACGTGCTGGGAATCGAGGCCGTTCTCGCGGATGGAGTCATTGTGGCCACTGGCGCCAAATCGCCGGACCTGCCGGGCTACGATCTCACCGGCCTGCTCACCGGCTCCGAAGGCACCATGGCGCTGACGACCAAAATCACCGTCCGGCTGATGCGCCAGCCTGAAATGGTGAAGACGCTGCTCGCGATCTACGACAAGGTGGACGACTGCGCCGATTCGGTGGCCGAGATCACCGCCCGCGCCATCACTCCGGCCGCGATCGAGATGCTGGACGGCGTGATGCTGCGCATGGTGGAGGAAGCCACGCACGCCGGATATCCGATGGACGCAGCGGCAGTCCTACTGATCGAGCTGGAGGGATTGAAGGAAGCGGTCGAAGAGCAGACCGCGCAACTGGAGGAGTCGTGCCTAAAATGCCGCGCGCGGGAGGTTCGGATCGCGCGGTCGGCCGAGGAGCGCGAGCTGCTATGGAAAGGTCGCAAGAACGCTTTCGGCGCCGTGGGCCGTGTCAGTCCGTCTTATTACGTGCAGGACGGCGTCGTGCCGCGGACCAAAGTAGCGCCCACGTTGCGCCACATCCAGCAGGTTTCCGAGAAACACGGGCTCACGATCAGCAACATTTTCCACGCCGGCGACGGCAACATGCACCCCATTATCCTCTTCAACCCGCATCATGCGGGCGAGCTGGAGCGTGCCAAAGCCGCGGGCGATGAGATTCTGCGCTTCTGTGTCGCCCAGGGCGGCTCAATAACCGGCGAGCACGGTGTCGGCATGGAAAAGATGGAGTTGATTGCCGAGCAGTTCTCCGACGACAGCCTGGAGATGATCCGCCGCTTCAAGAATCTTTTCGATCCGGCCTGCCGGTTAAATCCCGGAAAGATGCTGCCCACCGGCAAAGGCTGCATGGAGATCCGTCAGCCGGCTGGGATGGTCATCTAGCCCAGGGAACTTCCATTTCGATAAACTTCTTCACTCCTTCCCGCCCTTTGAGCGTGAACCACAGGGTATTTTCTTCGCAGTGTAACTCGATTTCGTAATCAAAGAACGGACAGCACTTCCGTTCCAACACGGTCCATTCAGCCACTTGGGCGATCGAGATCTTCCCAGTATCCATCTGGAACGAGTAGCCGTCCGGTAGCTCGCGCCGCGCGACGGCCGCGGACCTCAGTTGTTCGGTGAGGCGGTCGTGAATTTTGCGTTCCTCAGTTTGGAACGCTTTGAGGTTGCAAGCGAATACGGATTGACCAGCCGGGCATTGAGCGGCCA
>DATHOT010000394.1:0-14157 GCA_035484655.1 Bryobacteraceae bacterium
CCGGTCAGGATCGCGACCTTTACATCCTCATCGGCATCGAATTTGCGGAACGCATCGGCGAGCGCTTTGGCAGTCGCGCCATCCACCGCGTTGCGCACTCCCGGCCGATTAATGATTACAACAAGAACGTCATCTTTTTGTCGAATTAGGACGGAATCCAATTAATCGCCCGAAACACGTCGCGGCGCGCTGTAGGAAAACCAGGGCGCAATTGCTGCAAGGACGCGCTGCATATTCCAACGGCTGCGCAGAACGGAAAGACCCAACATCGCGCCGACGAGTATGGCGGCATATATACCACACTCCACGTTGTTCAGTGATTCTTTCCAGGCCCCAAACCAGCGGCCATATACCAGTTCTATGTGCACCCAGTAGACCAGCAGAGACGTGGTTCCAAGCTGCCGGATCCAGCTCCAGCAAGCTCCCACCGCGTACTCGGTCCACAAGTAGGCGAAGGCGATGACGATCATCACCACCCCGAGCTTAATCACGATCAGTCCTGGACTATCGAGCCAGAATTCCGACTTGGGATAAAGGGAATAAGGCATGTTCGAGAAATATTGACCGCCTAATATAAGCGCGAAGCCGGCCAAGGTTCCCCACTGCATGACGCGATTCATCTGGTCGGCTCTGGCGATCCGCAGGAGGCTTCCGATGCTGATTCCGAAGGCAATAAACGCCGCCCACGGGAAGAAAGCAAAATACTGATAGCTCGGCACGAAATAGGCGGATACGCCCGCGGGCAGCCAGCTCCAATCGATGGCTGATACCAGCGGCGCGGCGGTCGCAATCGCTAGGCCCAATCCGGCGCACAATCGAACCCGATCCACGGTGGTGAAGATCGCCATCACCGACATCAATCCGATGGCCAGGCCCATGCAGTTGAGAATGTCCACTTTGAACAGGGCCTGCCAAGGACTCTGCGGATAAGCGAACAACCAAAGCTGGAGGCGAAATAGAAATGCAAGCGAGAACAAGTACCCCGCTCGCCGCAGTGCGAATTGCCAGCGGGCCAGCGCATCGAAGCCCTGTTGTTCGCGCCGGTCCATTAAGAATGCGAGGGTGATGCCGGTGAGCACCAGAAAAATCGCCGGACCGATGCCGCCGAAAAACTGCGAGAGCATGAAGGGGCCGTCGGTTCGCAGATCCGTTCGGTTGAATGAGTGGAACACATGGCCCTGGAGCATGATCACGACTGCCAGGCCGCGCGACCAGTCCAGGAAAGTCAGACGGCCGCTGGCGTCGCGAGTATTTCTCACGCGATTCTGGTTTCGCTCTACTGTCGCCGTAGCAGTCATTTGCCTGGATGCTCTGTTTTAAACCCTGGAGGGAGTTTGAGTTTCAATGCGTCGGGCGGCAGCGCCGGATTGATATTGAGATTGCTGTAAGTCATCGTTTGCGAGTCGCCCGAGGGCTGCGTTATCTTTTCGCGCAAAGGATAAGTATCGCCGTGCTCCGGAATCCAAAGCTCGAGTCTCTTTACATACTTTCCAACTTCGGCGGACTTGGGAATCAACTGTAAATGGATACCCTGGCCCCCTGGCGCTTCTTTCACTGGCTCGGTGCCTAGCACGGTCATAGTGTAATCCTTAGCAAGTTCACTGCCGGAAGTGCCGAATCCGATCCTCAGAAACTTGTCCAATTGCTCGCCGTACGCTTCCAAATCATAGACTTGCAGGGTCTTGATTTTCGGGTAATAGATCTGGACACTGCGTTTCTCGTAGGTGACGGAACGCTGATTGGGAGCGGTAAAATTGATTAGGCCCTGCACTTCACCCGGAGCCACTTTTTTCATCACCACATCGCCGGTTTCCGTAGTGTTTTCATCAATTACATCGGTGTGGGTGAGATAAATGACCGTCGCGGTCATGGACTGAAAGTGACTGGCGGCGTTGTCCAGTCGTTGCAACAACTCGGGATTGACGGGGGCGGCAGCTAGGGCGAAGGCGAACACAGAGACAGTTAAAGCACCCAATCGCATCATTTAATGAGAAAAGAAGTCCAGTGGCGTGTGGCGTTATGGCGCCGTAAATGCCATGTAACCCTTAGTTTCCTGTTCGGAATCGATAATCGGTTCCAAACGGACCACATTGTAGTTCTTTCCGGTACGCGCCTTGAGCAGGCTATCGACTCGCGCCACGCGTTCTCCTTCTGGAGAATTTGACAGCAGGTCTGAGTCCACCCAGAAAGCGTCGGGACGAATCATGACGATGTTACTGGCTCGGGGTTGATCCCGGAACCAATCTCGGGGTGTTAGAAAAATAAAGGCCAGGATCAGCCCGACCATCAAATCGTACTGCCAGCCAGCGCGAGGATAGTCCCAGAACAGAAAGCGCTTAACGCCGCTAAGGGGTCCATCCATGTACACTACCAGTTTAACAGCTTGGCGGGATAGTTAGAGGCGGGCGCCGTGGCGCCTCACTTGAACTTTCGCAGCACTGCGAGCACGCGTCCTTGCACCTGCACGTTGGCGCCTTCTACGATGATCGGTTGCATCGATGAATTGGCCGGCTGCAGCCGGATGCGTCCATCCGGATCATGATAGAGGCGTTTGAGAGTGGTCTCGCGGCCGTCCACCAGCGCAACCACGATCTCGCCATCTTTGGCCTGCTGCGTTCTCTCCACCAATACATAATCGCCGCTGAGGATGTGATCTTCGATCATCGATTCGCCGGTCACCTGGAGCGCGAACGTGTCGCCCTTGCCGGCGAAGTCGGCGAACTGCAAGGTGTCCTGGCCTTCGATCGCCTCCACCGGTGAGCCCGCCGCGATACGGCCGGCCAGCGGCACTTCCGCCGCGCGAGTGGTCTGCCGGCTGCGGCGTCGTTCCTGGACGTACTTTGGTGAGACTTCGAGCGAGCGGCTCTGATTGAACAATCGCCGCAGGTAATTTCGCGATTCCAATGCTTGAATATGCTTGTGAACGGTGGCCAGCGAAGCGAGTTTCAGGCCTTGGGCCAGTTCCTCATAGCTGGGACTGTAGCCGTTTTCTTCGACGAAGTCGGCGATGAAATCGAGAACGTCTTTTTGCCGCTTGGTAAGCGCCATGAGTCGATTATGGGCGAAGAAAAGGGGAAAGTCAAGCCGTTGGTTCGCGTTTCAGCTATCGTCATACCAACGCCTTCATCGTCATCGCTGTGCCCGGTGGAAGGCCCAAAGAAAGATTGTCAGCCCCACGCTCGCCAACAAGTAGATGATGGATCTGAAAAGCATCATCGCAGGAATGAGATCGCGCAAAACACCCTGCACGACATTGATGAAGTCGGCGATCACGAGAAGCGTCAGCAGAATCATGCCGGCCAGGGCCAAGAACGCCGCGCTTCTAAGGTTCATGCTCGTAGTATAATCCCGACCATGCGCCAATCGATCAACAGGCGGCGATTCATAGGAAGCTTGGCGGCTGTCGCAGTCACCAAGTTGATTGAACCCGCCTCCTCGGCGGCGCTGCCATCGCGCGGCGAATTGATTCTGCGAAATTCCTACGTCATGACCATGGATCACACGCTGGGCGATATCCCAGGCGGCGATGTCCACATCAAGAACGGTGAGATTGTCGCGGTCGGGAAAGCGCTCCAGGTTCCCGGCGCGACTGTTCTCGATGGGCAGCGGATGATTGTGCTTCCCGGACTGGTTGAGACGCACTGGCACATGTGGAATACGGTGCTGCGCAGCTTCGGCGGTGAAAAACCGGATCAAGGATATTTCCCAACCGCCGCGGCTTACGGCCAAGTCATGACGCCCGACGATATGTATCGCGGAGTTCGACTGGCGGCCGCCGAAGCCCTGAACTGCGGGATGACCACGGTTCATGATTATTGCCACAATCTCCGCAGCCGGGCGCACGCGGAGGCGGATGTTCGTGCCCTCAGAGAGGCTGGCCTCCGCGCTCGCTGGTCTTATGGTTGGGCGCAAGGACTGCCGGATACGCAAGCCTGTAACCTGGACGATCTTCGGGGGCTGCATAACGACTGGGCCAGGTACTCAAACGACGGCCTCATTTCACTTGGATTCGCCTGGCGTGGCATGTTTCGCAACACCGCTTTGCCGCCGGATGTTTATCGCTCCGAGTTTGAGGCCGCGCGTCGTCTAGGCATTCCAATTTCGCTGCATGTAGGAAGCAGGGAGGATGCCAAAGGGCAGATTGAAGCACTTGCGAAAGAGAATCTGCTCGGCAAAGATGTGCAGCTCATTCACGCGCTCTCGGCATCGCCGGCGGAAATTCAGATGGTTGCAAAAGCCGGATCGCCGGTCAGCGTTTCGCCAGGTTCGGAACTGCGCATCGGTTACGGATTCACAAAAATAAGTGAATTTCTGGATGCCGGTGTTACGGTCGGCGTATCGGTGGACACCACGGTGCTGTCGGGCGATGCGAATCTGTTTGGCATCCTGAAGCTGGCCCGGAACATAGAAAACGCCAAGGCTCACGACGAATTTAAAATGCCGGCCCGGCGCGCTTTGGAGCTCGGTACCATTGCGGGAGCTCGCTCCCTGGGAATCGACGACAGCGTCGGATCGCTCAAGCCTGGAAAACGCGCCGATGTAATCATGATCGCGACCAACCAGTTAAACATGGGCGTTTTTACGGACCCGGCGCATATGGTGATCGAGTCCACTCAGCCGGAAAATGTAGATACAGTCATCGTGGACGGAAGGATTCTGAAGCGCGGTGGCAAACTGACGGCGTTATCCACCGATCAGGTCGTGACTGACGCAGAAGCGTCCTTTGAAGCGGTGCGGAAGCGCGCAAATTGGCGGTGATGCGGGAGGAACGATATGGCTGAGATCACCAGGCGTGGGCTTGTGAAAGGCGCAGCTTTAGCGCCCCTGGCTCTGCCGTTCAGGTCGGCGGCGCAGCCCGCAGCCGATCCGGAGCACTTCGACATGGTCGTCGCCGGCGCAGGACACAACAGCCTGGTCTGCTCGGCTTATCTCGCCAAAGCCGGCTACAAAGTTCTGGTGCTGGAAGGGCGTCCGACGATCGGCGGCGGATGCAAGACCGCCGAAGTGTGCCTGCCCGGATTCAAGGAAGATCTCTGCTCCTCGGTGCACGGCGGACTACAAGCGAATCCGTTGCTCCGCAATAATGAGTTGAACTTGAGGGATTACGGGCTCGAGTACATCGATCCCGATCCGGTGATGCACATTCCTTTCGTGGATGGCGCGTCGATTACGGTCTGGCGCGATTTGGATCGCACCTGCGAGACCATCGCCAGATTTTCCAAGAAAGATGCCGAGACCTTCCGGCGCTTGGTGCCCGAGTTCAAGGCCAATGCGCAGAATGGGGCGGCCGACCGTGGCGCTGGTAGACGGTTGCCTGGAGTCTGGCAACGGCTTTCCGCCATGTCCGGCTACGACGCGGTCCGGACTTTGTTTGAGAGCGGCCACATGCGCGCTGCATGCCTGTCGTGCGGTCATTTTGGCGGCGTGCCCGGTGGAGATTTCGGCACTGGCAACCAGGCATTCTCTCTGATGGGACAGGTGCTCAGCGGACGGCCGATTGCTAAAGGCGGATCGGGCATGTTAAGCGTGGCGCTGGGACGTTTTATCGAGGCCCATAACGGCGTCATTCTGACCAACAAGCCGGTCGCGCGCCTGGTGATTGAGAACGGCAAATGCACGGGCGTGGACTGCGTGGATGGGAGTCGATATCGCGCCGGGAAGGCGGTCGTTTCTACGATCCACGTCAAGCACCTGGTGAATATGGCGCCACGGGAGCTATGGGGCGAGGAGTTCACCAGGAATCTGGAGGTATTTCAACCGGAGCACGCGATGTTCTCGTTTCACTTTGCCACTTCCGATCCGCCCAGATATCCGCTTCCTGGCGGCGGGACTATCTCCACTGTCGAAGCCTCCTTGATGGAGCATCCCGAGAGCATCCTGCTGCTCAACTCCTTCAACGCTCGCGGCGAGGTGAACGTGGAGGATATTCCGTTGCAGATCGTCAGCCCCTCAGTGGGTGATCCTTCGCGAGCACCTGTGGGACACCACACGGTGAAGATCGAGGGCACTATGCCCTACGCGCTGAAGGAAGGCCCTCAGCATTGGGATAACATCAAGGACCAGGTTGCCGAGAAAATCTTCGGCCGGCTTCGCCGCGTGTCGCCGAATCTGACGCCCGATAAAATCCTGGCGAAGTTTCTCGAAAGCCCGCTGGACATCGAGCGCATGAATCCGGCGATGTGGCGCGGAAGCGCGCATCACGGTGACCGGCGCCTGCCGCAGTTCGTGTCGTACAAAATGCCGATTCCCGGGCTGTATCAAACCGGCGCCTGCACTGCTCCAGGCGGATCGATAACCGGAATGCCGGGGCGCAATGCGGCTGCGGCGCTGCTCAAGGATTTGGGGACCAGCATCGAAGACGTGGTGAACAAGACGGTGAGCGAGAAGGGTGGTTGATGCGAACATTCGCGATGCTCGTTGCAGTCGCCTTCGGGGCCGCGGCACAACAGCCGCCCGCGGTTCGCCAGCAAGTGCCGGATAACATTGCGCCACACGCCGCGCCCGCACAGCCGCTGCCCTACAGCCACAAGACACATGTAGCGCTCGGCCTTGAATGCCGGCGATGCCACACCAACCCAGATCCTGGGAATCAGATGACGTTTCCGGCAACGACAATTTGTATGACGTGCCATAGTACGATCGCGAAAGACAAGCCCGCGATCGTGAAACTTGCCGAGTTCGCGCGCAGCAGCCAGCCGATTCCCTGGCAGCGCGTCTATCAAGTCACTCCCGGCGTGACCTGGACGCATCGCAAGCATCTGGCGGCCGGGATGCAATGCGTGATGTGCCACGGCCAGGTGGCGCAAGTGGACGCGATGGCCGAGAACACTAGCGTCACCAGCATGGCGAGCTGCATCAGCTGCCACCAGTCGCACAAGGTGAGCACGGCCTGTCAGACCTGCCATGCGTGGCCGGCTTCGTAGTGCGTGAACGGTTGCCGTATGACGGACTTGTATGAATGAGTTAGTCTTCGAGGTGACCCAAGAGGCTGACGGAGGCTTTTGTGCTGAGTGTTTGACCGAGAACATGTTGTTGAGGCCGTGAGTGCATTCTTCTTCGATGCAACGGTGCCTGGGCGAATCCGCCTTCACTTCGTTCGGGACGAAGTTTTGTCCGTTGCGTGAAAATACCGCGCGACGTCTCTGGCGCTCACTTGTACAACGTTTTGTGTCGCCGCATTCGATTCTGAAAGCAGTTGCCGAAGACAAGCGGGTGTCTCGTGACAGCGTCGTTCAGTCGCTGTAGGAACACCTGGGAGTCTTTGACGCCTCTGGGAGCCCTCATCGTGTGTTACATTTTAAGCAGATGAGTAATACAATTACGGTCCGACTTCCCGGCGATCTTGCTCAGTGGTTGGAGCAAACCTCCCGAAAGACGGGAGTGCCTCGCGGACGGATCATCCGGGAGGAACTGGAAAAGGCAAGGAAGTCCGAAACTCGCCCATTCCTGCGGCTCGCCGGAACGATTGCTGGCCCCAAGGACCTCTCGAAGCGCAAGGGCTTCTCCCGGAAATGAAGGCGATTGCCGATACTGGTTTTCTGGTAGCATTCGGCAACAGGAACGATCAACATCACGCCTGGGCGCTTGAAATCGCCAAGCGAATAACCGAGCCGCTGTTGACCTGCGATGCGGTCCTGGCCGAAGCCGCGTTTCATCTCGCCAGTAGCTCAGTGGTTCTTGCATACATTCGCGAAGGACTTGTGCGACCGGCATTTGTGATTGGTGAGCATGTAGCGCGTCTGGCCGAGTTAGCTGCACGCTACGCTGACAGAAGCCCCGGCCTCGCAGATTTGTGTCTCATCCGGCTCAGTGAATTACATCCCCGGCACGCGGTTATTACGACGGACCTTGCCGACTTCGGCGTCTACCGCCGCGGCCGTCGCGAAGCCATCCCTCTCATTCACCCACCGGCGCGCTAGTTCGGCACGCCAGGATGCTCGATTCTTGACACCGGCTTACATCGCGGTGTACGACAATAAGCTATGCAAGCCCGCAAGACGCGACCACTGACATCCCTGCTGATGGCCGGATTCATCGCCGTTATCGCCGCGGCGCAACCGTTTAAGGCCACGAAAAGCCCGACCGGTGCCCCTCCGGCATCAATCGCCACGTTTTCCACCAGCGACCTTTCACGCACCGGCATCTTCTACGCTGGGGGTAAGTACGTCGGCGGGCCCGGCAAAGAAGTGATGGGCGGATCGGCTTACGTCGAGGTCTGGGTGCCCAAGCAGATCAGGCATCCTTATCCCATCATCTACATTCACGGGGCCGGACAAACCGCAACCGATTGGTTGCAGACCCCCGACGGGCGTCCCGGCTGGGCCTATTATTTTGCCAAGCTGGGCTACGTGCAGTACATGGTCGATTCGCCGGCGCGCGGCCGGTCGCCTTACGTACCCGATCACGACGGAAACCTGAACATCCGCACAGTCGCGAACCTGGAGGCGACCTTCACTGCGTCCGCCAAGAAGGGCGATTTCCCGCGCGCTCATTTGCATAATCAATTTCCCGGCACAGGTCTGATGGGCGATTCCATCTTCGACGATTTTGCCAAAACTCAGGTGCAGTTCCTCGGCGGAGGCGGTCCCGCTTCTCAAGATGAATTGAGCCGCGACGCGTTCGTCGCGTTGCTGGACATGATCAAGAGTCCGGTGATTATCCTGTCGCATTCGCAAGGCGGCACTGTGGGCTGGCTGATGGCGGATGCCCGCCCCAACCTGGTGAAGGGCATCGTGACGGTGGAACCGGCCGCGCCGCCGATCAAGGGTGTCGACACCGCGAAAGTGGCCTACAACGCGGGTGGCGGAGGTGGCGGTCTGAGCTGGGGAGTTACTTCTAATCCGATCACCTATGATCCGCCGATCAAGTCGCCATCTGAATTGCAGGTCGCCCTCGAAGAAAAGCCGGATATTCCGGGCGACGTGGTTCCGTGCTACGTGCAAAAGGAGCCCGCGCGCAAGCTGGTCAATCTCGAAAAAATTCCGGTGGTTTATTTGTCAGCCGAGGGCGGCTATCATCGCGAGTTCGATCATTGCCTGGCGAAGTGGCTGAATCAGGCCGGCGTCAAGACTCAGTTCGTGCGCATGGAGGATGTCGGACTGCACGGCAACGGCCACGAAATGATGCTCGAGAAAAATAGCGACGACATTGCCAAGTTCATCGGCGGCTGGATGGAGAAGAACATTCCGCAGAAGGACAAGCCGAGCATGGCGCTGCCGTCGTCGTCGATCCCGACATTTTCGACCGAGAATATTGCCCGCCAGGGATTCTTCTACGCGGGCGGCAAGTATGTCGGCGGGCCGGGCAAAGAGGTGATGGGCGAGACGATGTATACGGAAGTGTGGGTGCCGAAGCAGCAGCGGCATCCTTACCCGGTGGTGTTCTTCCACGGCAATGGACAAACCGGCGCGGTCTGGCGGCAGACCCCGGACGGACGGCCCGGATGGGCGTATTATCTGGTGGATCACGGCTACACGGTCTACATGGTCGACTATCCGGCGCGCGGCCGTTCACCCTTTGTTCCAGGAGTCGACGGTAAGCTCGGGATCCGAACGGCCCTTCAACTGGAACAGATCTGGACTGGGCCGGTTCCCTCGGGCGGCGATTTTCCGCGTATGAAGCTGTACACGCAGTGGCCCAGCGATTCGCCCAAGAAAGGCACGATGGGCGATCCCGTTTTCGACAATTTCGCCAAAGGACAGATGCAGTTTGTGAACAACCAGGCCGAGGTGGCCATACCGGCTGGCATCGCGCTGCTGGACAAGATCGGCAAGCCGGTGATCCTGCTCACGCATTCCCAAGGCGGAGGGATTGGCTTCAATGTCGCCGATGAACGGCCGAATCTTATCGCCGGGATGGTCGCGATCGAGCCCGGAGGCCCGCAGATTGGCACTGTGGATACGGCGAAGGTTGCCTACACGCGCACGAATCCCGACTCCTGGGGTCTCACTCCGATGCCCATGAAATACTATCCTACGTTCGCGAGTCAGTCGGATATTAAGGTGCATCTGGAACCGTCGGAGCGGCCCGGCGACGAGGTCGGCTGCTACCTGCAGGATCAGCCGGTGCATAAGCTGACCAGCTATCAGAACATGCATATCCTGTCGATCTCGGCCGAGGGGACCTATCACCGCGTGTTCGATGTCTGCATTCCGAAATGGCTCAATCAGGCCGGCGCGAAGGATGATTTCGTGCGCCTGGAAGACGCCGGGATTCACGGCAACATGCACGAGATGTTTCTAGACCGCAACAGCGACGAAGTGATTAAGTTCATCGACGGCTGGGTCGGTAAGAACGTGAAGTAAGCCGCGGACACGCTTAATTACGGCATCCGCGACGCCGTATACGCCGCGATGGCCAGCATATCGTCTTCGCTCAGCCTGCTGACCACCGGTTTCATCAGATCGGTCCACACGCCCTTGCGCGCGCCCTGCTGCATATCGAACATCTGCCGCACCATGTAGCTGGGCGATCGTCCTGCGAGTCCCGGTACCGGGCCGAGACCCTTCAAATCCGCGCCATGGCAAACGCCGCACGCCGTCGTCTTACCCGCGCCGGTAGTAACCAGCACCTCACCTTTCTTGATGCTGCCGACAGGTGCGTAGGCGATGAAACCGGACCTCGCGTCACGAAGCAGTTCGGTGCCTTCGGTATTCTCGGGCGTCTCGATAATGCGCGCGCCCAACGGCTCTTTCTCGCCACCCTCCTCGGTGAGAAACATGCCGCCCGCGATGCGTGTCTTCGGCGCCGTCTTGCTCTCGACAACTTTGATCCAGGGTGTCCACTTCATCGAACCGTAATACTCGGCCGCCGCTTTGATCTCATCTTCGGTCATCCCCTTAGCGATGGCGATCATGACATTGGTGTTGGCCTTGCGAGGTTCCGCGCTCTTGCGGTTGCCGTTTCTAAAATCCATCATGGTCTGGATGAAATAGGAGTTCGGCAAGCCAGCCACGCCGGCGTTTTCAGGCCGCCCTTTGCCGTTCGGATAATGGCACAAGCCACAGGCACGCACGTCTGGTCTCCGGCCGTGGGCTACGACGTCCGGCATCGGTGGATGATCGTTCGGATACCAGTCGGCTGGCCCAAACGCGTCGCGGATCTGCGGCACAGTGAACGCCCCAGTGCTGCCGGAAAGGTGTTTCACGCTGGTGTCAGGCGCGGCCCCGGGCGCTGCAGCAGGGGCAGCCGTCGGACTCCCCGACGTCCCCGGCGGAAATCCATAAGCCCATCCCGGAGGCCCGTCGGCAGCCGATAATAAGGCCACGCTAAGAATGCAAACTGTCGCTAGCGCCATAACCCCGAACAGGTTCTTCATACGATCTCCTTGTGCGCAGGACTTAATCTTTGTCCATCCGTCTAGATTACTATTGTGCGGATTGTAGTGCAGCAACTGTGAGGTAAGTATCCAAAATCGGTCTAAACTTTGTAGTTAAGACGACCGTCTAAAATTACATGCTCCTGTTCGAGGACCTCCGCTTCGGTGTGCGCACGATGGCCAAGAACCCCGGCTTTACGCTGGTAGCCGTGGTGGCGCTTGCCCTGGGCATCGGCGCCAACGCGACCGTGTTCGCTATCACTAACGGTGTGCTGTTCAAGAGCATGCCTTTCGTGAGCGATCGCATCCTGTATCTGGCTAACACAAATGTGAGCCGGGGCCAGAACCGGCTCGGTCTCTCTTACCCCGAGTTTCGTGACTGGCGCACTCAGGCGAAGTCGTTCGACGCCATGGGCGCTTACCGATTCAGCGTCGCCAACTTGAGCGACCAGAGCGGTGTGCCATCGCGCTTCAATGTCGCCGAGATTTCCGCCAACACTTTTTCCATGATCGGTCAGAAGCCCGTGCTGGGGCACGATTTCACAGCCGGTGACGAAAAGGCCGGCGCGGCGCCCGTCGCAATTCTGGGCTACGGCATCTGGGAGAACCGCTATGGCAGAAGCCCCGCCATCCTGGGACAGTCGATCCGGATCAATGATGTTCCCACTACCGTGATCGGTGTGATGCAGCGCGATCTGAAGTTTCCTATCGACTCTGAGTTATGGATCGCGCTGGTGCCGAGAGCGGATTTGGATAAACGCGATGTACGTCCTTTGCGCGCGTTCGGCGAGATGGCGCCGGGCATCACGGAGAAGTTGGCTGCGGCTGAAATGGAAACAATCGCGCGCAATCTCGAAAAGGAATATCCCGCTACTAATCAGGGAATCAGACCCGTGGTCCACTCCTTCAGCGAGGAGTTTAACGGCGGCGACATCCGGATCTTACTCGCGGCTCTGATGGGCGCGGTGGCCTTCGTTTTGCTAATTGCATGTGCCAATGTTGCGAATCTGCTGCTGGCGCGCGCCGTCGACCGCTCGCGCGAAATCTCCATCCGCATCGCGCTTGGGGCTGGCCGCTGGCGGATCATCCGGCAGCTTCTGGTGGAAAGCGTGATGTTGTCGATCACAGGCGGTGTTCTCGGTTGGCTGATCTCAATCTGGGGATTGCGAGTGTTCGATGCATCGGTTCGGGATCGCATACCGACTTGGATGAACTTCTCGATGGATTACCGGGGCTTCGGTTACCTGGCCGCGATCTCGATCGGAACTGGATTGTTGTTCGGGCTTGCGCCGGCGCTGCGCCTCTCCAGACTCGACGTGAATACGTCGCTTCGCGAAGGAGGCCGGGGTTCGAGTGGCGGACCGCGTGCGCGATACCTCTCCGCTCTTTTGGTAGTCGCCGAGATGGCACTGGCGGTTGTGCTATTGGCCGGGGCGGGACTGATGATCCGAAGTTTTCTGAATGTCTACCGAACCAACGTGGGCGTAAACACGAAAAACGTATTGGTCATGCGCCTTTTTCTTCCCGAAGCGAGGTACCCGCGCCCTGAGGACCAGATCACGTTCCACCAGCGTCTGAAGGCGAGGCTTGACTCGCTCCCCGGCGTCGAGGTGTCCAGCATTGCGATCACCATGCCGACCGGCGGTTCGATGGACTTCCCCTATGAGCTGGAGCATTCTCAGCCAGTCGACGAAAAGCGCCGCCCCAATCTCTCCGCTGTGGTGATCAGTCCGGATTATTTCCGCGCCATGGATCTGCGCCCTTTGCGCGGTAGAGCTTTTACCGACGCCGATGGCCTGCCTGGTGCGCCGCCCGTTACCCTGGTAAACCAGCGCTTCGCCGAGAAGTTTTGGCCCGGCGACGATCCCATCGGACGACGTCTGCGCATATTCAAGGGAAAGGATCCCGAGCCGTGGCTGACGGTCGTCGGCGTCGTACCCAACATTCTGCAGAACGATATCAGCGTCCGCGAACCCGATCCCATCATTTATCTGTCCTATCGCCACAAGCCGCAGCGCGACATGTCCATCATGGCGAGGACGCGCGTTCCTCCGGGTACACTGGGCACCGCCTTCCGTCGCGAAGTGCAGGCTATCGACGAGGACCTGCCACTTTACAATTTGCGCACGCTCGAGGAGCGGATCGCCCTCAACTACTGGGCGCAAGAAATCTTCGGGACGCTGTTCGCGATTTTCGCCGGGATCGCTCTGGTGCTAGCCTCGGTTGGCTTGTATGCGGTGATCGCGCACTCGGTGAGCCAGCGAACCCAGGAGATTGGCGTGCGTATGGCGCTGGGTGCATCCGGGCAAAATATCCTGCAGCTAGTCTTTTCGCAAGGCTTCAAGCAGCTAGTAATCGGCCTTGCGATTGGCTTGGCGGCAGCGTTTGGCCTGACGCGCGTTCTAAGCTCGCTGCTGGTTCAGGTGTCGCCGACTGATCCTCTGACCCTCGCGCTGGTGGCTATGATTCTGGCAGCGGCGGCTACACTCGGTTGCTTAATCCCGGCGCGCCGTGCCATGCGCCTGAATCCGGTGCTGGCGCTGCGTAATGAATAATCAGGTGTCGCGCACGGCGACCGCGGGTCGAAGCCGGTTGATCCAGTAAGCCCAACCCACGACCAACGAGAAGAAGATGATGCCCGAGATTCCCGCGCGTACCGGGTTCGAATCCATACCGGAGGTGATGTTTCCGTACCATGCAAGCGTGAGAAGAACCACTCCGATCCAGAAAACGTATGTGCCGGCGCGTTTGTTAGGACGTGTAGCGCGAACATAGATGATGATGGCGAGAGTCCATAAGCCGCCTTCGACGATCAACGTTGCGGGAATGGAATTCCAAAG
>DATHOT010000395.1:0-16406 GCA_035484655.1 Bryobacteraceae bacterium
AGAACATCCGCACCTGGAACGGGGACTCGGTGGGGCATTGGGAAGGCCAAACTCTGGTGGTCGATACCACTAACTTTTCCCCGAAAGACGACTTCATGGGGGCAGCCGAGAACCTGCATTTGGTGGAGCGATTCACTCGCGTCGCCCCGGATGAGATTCGCTACGAGATGACGGTGGATGATCCAACCACTTGGACCAAGCCTTGGACGGCGGTGCTGCGCCTGAAACATACGGACGAAAAGCTTTACGAGTTGGCCTGCCATGAAGGGAATTTCGAGGTCATGGTAGACATGCTGAGGCGGTCGTACTAGGGCTCTTATTGGCAGGCCGGGGACAGTCGCTCTACGACTAGATATTAATGCCAGCCTGTGACAAAACGGTAAGGAGCGGAATCTTTATCGGAGTGCCATCCGCCGCTTGCTCCGCAGGGTTTACCGGGGTAATGGATGCTTTTGAGATGTACCCATCCCAGAGTGTCTGTTGCCCGGAATCGGTCCCGTTTTTTGTATCGTCATCGTACTTGTCCTGGGCCGGTTGAGCCTTCTCGGCAATAGCCTTTTTCACCCGATCGATATCGGCCCGAAGCGCTGCGGTATTCGCATATGCGTTCGCTTTCAATTTCATCAAGGCGAGGAAAAAGTCCCGACCGATCAGAGCCGCGATTTTGTAATGGCCGTTCTCGTGATTCAGAAGATCGTCCTGATAAGACTGCGGTTGAGTAAACACCCAGTTGAAAACCCAACTCTCCTTGGGTTTGAACTCGATTCTGACTTCAATGGTGTCTTTCAGCCGAACCGAGCTCGAACCAACGATCGGTTCAGTGGCAATCCCCGAGGGCACAATGTCGGTAGCAGTTTGCGCTACTTCCGCGGTCGATCCGGGGGCAGGGGACTGCTTCAATTTCGTGAAATCATTCCAGGTGAGGACGCGCATCAAGTTAAGAAGTCTGGACGCCATAGCGATAGATTATCCCACGCATCAATGCTAGCGGGATGGAGATCGGCTTCTGAATTTAGGCGGCGTTCTTTTCGAGCGCCAGATCCCGCTCGCGCTGCCAGCGCAGCCGTCCTTGATATTCCTGCCACAGCGTGCTGAACCCGGCCCACCAGTAGCCGACGACAAACAAAAGCAGGAACGGGATGGCGGGGAAGTTCCAGGTCTCGATGGCGAACGCAACCATGTACAGAAAATAACCGCCGACTGCTATTTCGGCGTAAGGGAGCCAGCCGCTGCGCCGTCGATACTCGCCGTGCTCGAGTTTCACCTTGCGGTCTCCAACGGCGTACTTGGCGGTGCGCGCAAAGGCGGACTTGATACCGAACAGCGCTTCCAAGACGGCCTTGGTGTTAATGACCGTCAGCGCAACTCCGGCAGCCATCAGAGCCGGCAACAACGCCAGCGACCGTTTCCAATTCTTGGGATACAACTCGTGCTGGGCCGCCATATAGAATGCCGAGATCGACCAGAATGAAGCGATGATCAGCGGCAGATCGATGGTCAGCATCTGGAACCACCCCATATAAAAACGCACGATCATTACCGGAAGCATCAGCGCCGACACGATCAGCATGAGGGGGTAAGAGATGTTGGGCGTCAGATGAAAAAAGGCTTCCGCTTTGACGCGGAGAGGAAGATCCGACCGCAGAATGGACGGCAGCAGCTTCAAGGCGACCTGGGTCAGTCCCTTGGCCCAGCGCGACTGCTGCACCTGGAACCCGTAAGTCTCCACCGGAAGCTCGGAGGGGCATTCGACATCCGGCAAATAAACGAATCGCCAGCCTTTGAGCTGTGCTCGATAGCTCAGATCGGAATCTTCGGTGAGCGTGTCGTGCTGCCAGCCGCCGGCGTCTTCGATCATGCTAGTGCGCAGGATCCCGGCCGTCCCGTTGAAATTGAAGAACAGCCCGCTGCCCGATCGCGCGCCATGCTCGATGACAAAGTGCCCGTCCAGCAGCATGGCCTCCACTTCGGTCAGTAGGTTGAAGTGGCGGTTCAGATAACTCCAGCGCGTCTGCACTACGCCTACCTTGGGGTCGGCGAAATGATGGATGGTGCGCATAAGGAAATCGCGGGGCGGAACAAAATCGGCGTCGAAAATGGCGACGAACTCGCCGGCAGCCGTCTTCATCCCCTCCTGCAGGGCGCCGGCCTTATAGCCATGCCGATTGGTGCGGTGGATATATTCGATGGGGACTCCGGCAGCCCGGTAATCGCGCACCAACGCTTCGGTGAAGGGGTGGGTATCGTCGGTGGAATCGTCCAGCACCTGGATTTCGAGCAGGTGCTGCGGATAATCCATTTTGACGACTTCCTCGAGCAGCCGTTCCACTACGTAACGTTCGTTATAAAGCGGAAGTTGAATGGTCACCCGCGGAAGCGTTTCCAGCTTTACGAGCGGCTGGGACGGCATATTCCTGCGATGCTTGAGATAGCGCCGGATCATCTCGTAGCGGTGACAGCCGTAGCAGGAAAGAATGATGAGCAGCAGGAAGTAGGGCGCCAGCAGCGACCAAT
This sequence comes from Bryobacteraceae bacterium, assembly GCA_035484655.1. Lineage (GTDB taxonomy): Bacteria > Acidobacteriota > Terriglobia > Bryobacterales > Bryobacteraceae > Palsa-89. Next base: position 2,515 of record DATHOT010000395.1, read on the forward strand.
CGAAAAAATCCAGGCGATGCACGCCGGCGAACGTGTCATCGAAGAACGTCTGTACGAACTTATCGGTTGTAGAAGCTAACAAAATTGCGGGAACAGGCGCCATGAGAGTTGGTCAGCGAACATTGGACGCTAAGTGCGGTCTGGTGTTTCGCCGCATTCGACTTGAACCCTTTATCTTATCGCGCCGGGGAGCCCGATTATTAGTGTAGGCCATGTTACATCGCTAGAACCTTGTTAGTAAGTACAATGAGAGCGGTGAAGCTAGCGCCGTTTCTGTTGTTTCCCTGCGTCCTTTTCGCGCAGAATCGGCCGCAATTCGTCTGGCAAGGGCAAGTGGAGGGAATCGTGATCCTTCACTTGCGCGACAAGCGGCTGGACGTTCAGGTTCAGGAAGGTTCGCCCGTCGAGCGGCAACAATTCCAGTTTCATGATCGGCTTCCGGATAGCCGGCAGGATGCGCGGCTGGAGATCCTGGAGGGCCGCGGATATGCTCACATCGTCGACCAGCCTCGGCTCGACAACCACTATACGTTGGCCGTCGGCATTGAAGATCGCCAGCCGGGAAGCTCGTTTTATTCGATCGCGCTCTATTGGGACGCGTCGACTGCGGTCCTGGAACACCCGGATCGCAGCGATAAGCTGGCCTGGAGTGGGCGGGTGGATCAAGAAACGGTCATAAGTTGCCGGGTGAAGAGTTGTATCGCCGAGAGTGCGCATGGAGCGCCGGTGGCCGACGAACACTTCAAGTTTTCCCGGCCCCTCCCGAATCGGGAAGTGACCGTCAGCCTGGAGCAGGCCGAGGGGCGCGGCGAAATCCGGTTGGTGGAGCAACCGAACGAGCGCAATCAGTATACGGCGCGCGTTTCGATTCGCGATCCGCAGAGCGGGTCAGGCGAATATTCGTTCGCGCTGGCTTGGCCGCGCGACGGCGGTAAGGAGCCTGAACTTCGTCCCCTGTCCAGAAGGCTGGTGTGGAACGGCACGGTGGACGGGCGCGTACGCGTCATAGTACAAGGCGGGGCGGTCCTTTCGGAAGCTGTTGCGGGACAGCCTGTAACCGGCCAGCGAGCGGAGGTCCTGGAACCGTTGCCCGCGCGTGCCGACCTCAATCCGGTGGTCAAGAAGCTCCGCGGTCGAGGCGAGGTACAGATCGTGGAACAACCCTCCGATAAGAACAATTACCGGCTGGTCTTCGAGATTCGTAATCCTGAAGGCGGCGCCGACAACTACGAGATCGAGGTGGATTGGTAATTGGAATCCCATGTCAAATTTCTGGGATTAATGCACATTCTGGTGGGAGGTTTCGGCGGCCTCGGGAGCATCATTTTTTTCGGGCTTTTCGCCGGCCCAACCACCGCTTCGGCCTATGGGCCATTAATCGGGTATACGGTGACTGGTTGGATGGCGCTGCTGCTGATTCTCATGCTGCCGACCATCGCGCTAGGGGTGGGGCTGCTCAATTATCGTCCCTGGGCGCGGTCCATTGGAACGGTGATCGCGATTATCGAGCTATTGAATTTCCCGCTGGGCACGGTGCTGGGCGTGTATGCTCTGTGGGTGCTAATGTCGCCGGAGACGGATCCGCTCTTCAGTCCAAGATTTCAGTAGGACGTCTATCGCTAATGCTCGCCGCTACTGCGATCCCCGGGACAGCAGCATCACTTTCGCGGTATGGAACATGATGAAGGCATCCAGCGCGGGAGCCAGGTTCTTGATGTAGTAAAGATCGTATTCCAGTTTGATGATGGTGTCCTCGATGGTGTCACCGTATTTGTGATTGATCTGCGCCCAGCCTGTGATTCCAGGCTTGATGCAATTCCGCTGGCGGTAATAGGGAATTCTGCGCTCCAGCTCGGCCACGAATTCGGGACGTTCGGGCCGCGGGCCGACCACGGACATGTCGCCCTTCAGAACATTGAACAACTGCGGCAGCTCGTCCAGCCGTAGCCTGCGGAGCCACCTTCCTACCGGCGTGATACGCGGATCGTCCTTTTTGGCCCACACCGCGCCGCTCTGGGCCTCGGCATTGGCATACATGGACCGAAACTTATAAAGCATGAAGGGGACGTCGTTCTTGCCTACCCGGCGCTGCCGATAAAGCGCCGGTCCGGAAGAGGATAGTTTTACTGCAATAGCGACCAGCGCCATGATCGGCAACGTAACGACGGCCGCAACGAAGGCGATGGTCATCGAATAAACGGATTGCAACAGGACCCGGTTCGGATTCGGTCCCAATTCGGCGGAAAAGATCAACTGAGAAGGACGCAGTTCACGCGTGGAAATGCGTCCGAATGTAGATTCGTAGGTGGTCAAAGCATCTTCGATATGGATGCCGGAAAGACGCAATTCCAGCAGCTGGTTCACGGGCAGGCGTTCCCGGCGCTCAGTCATCCCGACCACAATGCGATCCGGCCGGAACTGGCCGACAATGGTCGCCAGGTCCGGAATCCGGCCCAGAAGTTTAGCGCCGGCGATCTCGGCGCCGCTGTCCAGGTTGTCGACAAAACCGATGGCGGTCAGGCCGGTCTCGGGATGCTCCATCAGATACTGCACGATCTCCTGGGATACGGACGACGTTCCCAGAAAGAGCACGCGTTCCGAGCCCATGGCTTTCATAACCACCGTGCTGAAAATAATTCGCCAGACGGGCAGAAGAACGAGCGTGAGTCCGCTGCCGGTGATCATGACCCAGGTGGGCAGGATGAGGTCCTGAAGCCTCAGGTAAACCAACAGGGCCTGCGTCAGGAAAGTGACACCTACAACGACGATCACCTGCTGGAACAGCAGGATTCTGGATCGGATCCGGAACTGGGTATACAGGTCGTGGAAGTAAATGCCGAACATGAGGCAACCCACCACGATGGCGATTCGGAGCCAGCCGTTATCGTCGATCAGGAAAACTTCGGGAGCGACATCCATCATGAGGAATGTCGCCGCGACGTAGCAGGTGTAGGTAAGGATGATTTCCGAAACCAGTAGAGCCACTACACTGGTGGGAATGAAGACTCTGAACAGCCGGATCATCTGGACCGCTTGTTAAAGTACGCCAGACCGCGCGGCATTTTCCCCGTGTGTGAGAAACCACGCTTAGGTGCCGTTGTCTGCGCCAATCCTATCGTTAATGCTATCGGCTCCATCCTGCTAAAGCATTAGAAACACGGCCTGGGGTAAGCACTGCCTAATCCCCGGTTGGAGACAGCGCGGAGCTTGCCACGGACGCTTTCAGAGCGCCCCGCACCAGATCCACTGTTGGCAGGCCTCTCGACGAAATACGCTCCATTATTGCTGCATCCTGTTTTTGAGCCAGCACGAGTTGATCGGCCCAGATCAGAATCTGATCGACGTTGCTCACCAGTAAGCGGCCGATATGCGGGATACTTTCGAGGATGAAATTTCGATTTGCGCCGTAAATCTCATCCAAACGGATATGCGGATCGAAAACCTTCACGTCCCGCCCCTTGCCGATGAGTTGCTCGAGCAGCGTCACTACCGGGCTCTCGCGGAGATCGTCGGTGTTCTCTTTAAAAGCCAGTCCGATAACGCCGATCCGCTTAGCCGGCAGATCCAAAACGGCTTCGATAGCGCGCTGCAAATGCTGCTCATTGCTCGGTAGCGCGGATTGGAGGAGCGGGAGCTTCAAATCCAACTGGCCGGCCCGGTACGTCAGCGCGCGAAGGTCTTTCGGCAGACAGGAGCCGCCAAATGCAAATCCAGGCTTCAGATAGGCGGGTGAAACGTTCAGCTTCACGTCCTCGCACAGCGTTTGCATAACTTCGTGAGCGTCGATACCGAGCTTCTCGCTCAACGCGCCCACTTCATTTGCGAATGAGATCTTCAGCGCGTGAAATGCATTACAGGCGTACTTGATCATCTCGGCGGTGCGCAGAGAAACCAGGCAAGGCTTCAGGCCGAGAGGCGCGTAGAGATCAGCCACGCGTCGCACGGCCTGGGAATTAGATCCGCCAACCACCACCAGTGACGGCTCCAAAAAATCCTTGACCGCGGAGCCTTCTCTCAGGAATTCAGGATTCGAGACCACTGCGACAGTTCCGTGGCCCGCGAAAGCCGGCAACACCACTTCTTCGCAGGTTCCCGGAAAGACGGTGCTGCGGATGGCGATAGTCAGTGGCTTGGAGCGCCTGGAGACGCGGGCGGCAATCTCTTCGATAGCGCGCCGTAATTGGTCTAAGCCAAGATTTCCGTTTTTCTCCGAGGGTGTACCGACACAGAGCAGAGCGATATCGGCATCCGCAATGCCATCCGCCGAGCTGGAGGCCGACAACCGTCCCGCAGCGGTGTTTTGCCGGACCAGGTCATCCAGGCCCGGCTCATAAAAGGGAGCGCGTCCCTGGAGAACATTATCTACCTTGTGTTGATCGCGATCGATGCCCAGGACGCGATGTCCCAGACTGGCCAAACAGGCAGCCGTGACGCATCCGACGTAGCCCAAACCGAGCACAGCAACCTGCGTTGGATTTTCCGAGTTCAATGCCCCACAAACTCCAGATTTAAGTATGGCACGGCGAGCTGCCGAGCTCTATCGAAGGACAGTGCGCTTAGAGCGATTACTTAGCGGCAGGTTTTGAGGCTGCCTCTTTTGCGAGCAGCCGCCGCGCTTGAAGATCGCCCTTCCGGGCTTCCTGGGAAGTTTGGGTGGACGTCTCTCGGCTTTCCTGCAGCGCAGCCGCCAGGGCTTGAGCGGTGCTGCTTAACTTGACGGAATCGCTGCCGCTGGCGGACTTGGGAGCCTGTTGAGCTGGTTTTTGAGTCGATTGCTTGGTGGACGGCGCCACCGGCTGGGCGTGAGTCACGTTCGATACCGGGTTGATCATCTTTGGCTCCTTAACTTATCCATATCGTCAGATCCATATCGTCAGACCAGGGGAGAAATTGAAGATTGATCTTGTAAAGACGCAGATTACCTGGCCGACAAGATGGGAGCTACCACGTCCACTAAGGCCTCGCCTAGTGTCAAATGCTGGTCTCGATCGAGATGAATGCCATCCACGCGGCTGGCGGGTGTCACGCTGGCAGCGTCGAAAAACTGACATCCGAGATCGGAGCAGACTTCTTTATACGCGTCGCTGAGACCGGCACACCGTTGCTCGGCGCCCGAGAATTTTGCGGCCAGGATGCCCTGTGGAGAGCGGATCGGCGGCGGGCATACAACCAGAATCGGAGGCACCGGCATTTGCGGCTCTATGGGAGCCTTTCTGACTTCGTTCACTAAGGTAACTATGCCTTGGGCTGCTGACCAGGCGTTATTGTAGGGATGCGAAAACTGAAAATCGTTCGTTCCCAGCATCAGGATTACAAGCGATAGAGGCGAATGCATCTCAATCCGTTGGGCCAAACCATCCAAGCCATTGCGGCCCGGTTTGAACGGATCTTCCCAAACTGTACGCCTGCCATTGAGACAATCTTCGGTTATTCGCAAGCGGTGGCCCAGACCGGTCAGCTTGTTCTCCAGGACACCGGGCCAACGCTGGTCGAAAGGCAGCCGCTGGCGCGTGTTCGGAATAATTCCCCAGGTAAGCGAATCAGCGTAAACGAAGACGTGATGCAACGGGATCCTCACCAAACAGTTTACGCCTGAGCAGCTTTGCGGGCGCTCTTTCACCTCGCCCGCGTGACGCAGGGCTTACAGGGTAAACTCATTACAGATCGTATGCAGACTGTTTCACTAACCACCGCGGCCATTCTCGAGGACAAAATCAAGACCCGTGCCGCCCGCGTCGGAATCATCGGGCTGGGCTATGTCGGATTGCCGCTCGCCATGGAATTCGCCAAGGCGGGATTCTCGGTCACCGGAATCGACGTGCTGGAAGACAAAGTTGGGAAGCTGAATCGCGGCGAATCCTATGTGCAGGATGTCCCGGGTGAAACTCTCCGGTCCATGGTGGAAAACAAGAAGTTTCGCGCGACTACCGATTTTTCGGTGGTGGCCGACCTGGACACGATCAATATCGCCGTTCCCACTCCGCTGCGCAAGACCAAAGATCCGGACATGAGCTTCATCGTCTCGGCCACTCAGGAGACAGCCAAATATTTCGGCCCCGGAAAGCTGGTTATTCTCGAATCCACCACCTATCCGGGAACCACCGATGAGCTGGTTCTGCCGATGCTGGAACGGCCAGATTTGAAAGTGGGCGAACATTTCTTTCTGTGTTTTTCTCCGGAGCGCGTCGATCCGGGGAACCCCAAGTACCAGACCGCCAATATTCCCAAAGTGGTCGGCGGAATCACGCCGGCTTGTACCAAACTAGGCGCGCTATTTTACTCGCAGGCGCTTCAGACTGTGGTTCCGGTCAGTTCCACCAGCGTAGCCGAAATGGTAAAGCTGCTGGAGAATACTTTTCGCATGATCAACATCGGCTTGGTCAACGAAATGGCTCTGATGTGCGATCGGATGGGCATCAATGTCTGGGAAGTGATCGATGCCGCAGCGACCAAGCCTTTCGGCTACATGCCGTTTTATCCTGGGCCGGGCCTGGGTGGTCACTGCATTCCCATCGATCCGTTCTATCTGTCGTGGAAAACCAAGCAGGCCGGGATCGAAGCGCGGTTCATCGAACTGGCCGGCTATATCAACGGGCAAATGCCGCACTTCGTGGTCGACAAAATCCAGAATGCGCTCAACGATCACAGCAAGCCGGTAAAGGGCTCGCATATTCATATTCTGGGCGTGGCTTACAAACGCGACATCGATGATGTCCGGGAGTCACCGGCGCTGGACATTATTCTTCTGCTCGAACGGCGCGGCGCGCGCGTCACTTACAGCGATCCTTTCGTTCCGAAAATCCGTTTGGACGGCCACGAACTGACTGCAGCAGATCCCAATGCCATGGCCGCCGAGGCCGATTGCGTGGTGGTGGTGACCGACCATGCGAAGTTCGACTACCCGGCGATCGTGAAGAATGCGCGTTTGATTGTGGACACGCGTAACGCGCTGAAGAAATACCCATCGCCGAAAGTTGTGCGATTGTAGGCTTATTTTTCGCGCAGGGCCTTCAGCGCGAGATAGCCGACCATGCCCGAGGGATTCGAAGCCAGCGCCTCGCCCAGCGATTTCTGCGCCTCCCCTTCGCGACCGACCGCGCGCAGCAGCATCCCCTGCGAATAAAGCAAGGTTGAACGATCCACGCTGCTAGGGAGCGCACTCCGAACTTGCTCCAGCGCCATATCGATCCGCGCCCTCACCTCCGCGGGCGACTCGGTTTTGGCAGCGGCGAGAATCGGGACTACGAAATCCGGATCGGATACATCTTTAGAAGATTTGGCCAGCTTCGCCCAAGTTTTTTTCGCGTCCTTCTCACGCCCGCACTGGGCTTCCAATCCAGCCAGCTCGTACTGGACACGCAATGCTTTTAGAATCGGCCCGAAACCGTGGAAGGTGAACGGCAGGTTCGGATCTTCATCGCCCAAATGGTCTTCGGCGGTTATCGCATCCGTGCATTTCTTGCCGCGGGCCAGGGTCGCAATTCGCTGCACTTGAATCTCGATGTAGGTTTCACGAACGAATTGATCCTGCTTCTCGCCGGGGAAGTTCGACGCTTGAAACACGGCGGCTGCGTCTTCAAGATGCCCATCGCCCAACAGTCCCAGCGCGTACCTGGCGGCTGCCTGCGGAGAGGAAAGGCCGGGCTTGACGCTGGTGTTCGGTCCCGCGGCGGGTGTCGCGACAGAAATTGAACCAGTCACGAAGGTATAGACACCCTGGAGCCCTTTTTGCAATTCAGGATCAGCGGAGGCGATCTTCAATCCTTCCTGATAGACCTGCATTGCTGATTTGGTGTCCTTTTTCAGGTCCAACAACGCGCGGCCCAGATCGCGATAAAGCTCCGGCCGGTGACATCCTAAGTTTCGCGCCTGCTGCCACGCGCCGATGGCTTGGTCGACGTCCTCGGACGCCAGATAAAGTTCGCCGAGCAAAAAGAGCGCCGTCGCGTCGGAAGGATTCTGCTGAAGCGCATAGCGCAAGACCGGAAATGTCGAAGGCCGGCTGGGGAAAACGTACTCGGTGAGGTCAGCCGAAGCCTCATCCAGGTCTTTGGATGGAGCGAGGCCTAGCTTCATCCTGCAGTAAGCGCGGTAGTAGGCGACAAGCGGATAATTCTGCGGCAACACCGCTCCCGGTTCTGACGCAAGGATATCCACCGGAGCTGGATATTTGCGGCTCAGCAAAGCCAGCGCGTCGTCGTAGAAACCCAGGTGCAAATATCCGACCGCCAGGTTCAGGACGCGTTCCGGATCGGCGCCCAGATGCCGCCATAGAGATGGATCGTCTTGTCCGAGCCTGGCCTGTTCGTAGCGCAACGCCGAATTGGTCGGGTCCATCGACCACAACACCGCCAGCCGCTGTCGCGCCTTCTCTGGTTGGCCGAGCCGGCGCAGCAATGCCACTTCCATCTCAGCCGCTCGCAACATATCAGGACGGGCCGCTAGAAGACTCTCTATAAGCTTCAACGCGCCGGCATGATCTTGAGCGCGAGCCAACAGGCCGGCCAAAGCCTCGGTATCGGCCGCATGCAATGGCTGTAGTGGGCTGACAGATTCGAACTCCGGGCGAGCCTTGGTATCGTCGCCAAGGGCCGCGTACGCTAGGCCCAGATAATAGTGAATGTCGCCATCATCCGCGGCGCCTCTTTTCACGCGGGTCAGCTCCTTCAGTGCATCTTCCCAGCGGTTCTCGGCCAAATCGAGCCGCCCCAACGCTCGATTCAGGTCCGCGTCGTCCGGAAAACGCTGGAGCCCCTTCTGGTAGGCTGAGCGGGCGAATACCGGATGGCCCTGCCGTTCATTAAACTGTCCCAGCTTCAAGAAATCGGATGCGTTATTCAGATCTTCCTGCTTCGGATTGGAGCTTGACTGCGCTCCCAGCTTCACGTCCTTCGGCGATAGAGCGTCATATTGATTCTCGGTGTGCGTGAACCGAAGATGTCCTGCTTCGTCCGACAACTGGAAGGTGTATTGCGGGGCTGGAGCCAGGCCTTTCACGATCTTGGTGAACGTCACAGCCGGGTCGAGGTTCGCGCTCTCTTCGAACACCGCGGTGGCGCCGTCCAGGATTCGCAGCTTGGCGCCCGGGATTTTGTGATTCGCATTGAACTCTATGGCAAGCTGGACGCGCCCCCCGGGTTCGAGGCTTCGCGCCAGGTTTAACACGCCTTCCAGGTTGGCTCGTGAGACTCCACCCAACTCTCGAACCGGCATCCAGTATTCGGTGAACTTTCGCGTCTCGCCTGCTTCCAAGAATCCATAGGTCTCTTGATTTTCGAAAACGCCGGCCTGCATTTCGAGGTAACTGGCGTTGTCATCGGACAACTCGGCCCCGACCCATTTGTCGCCTTCACGTCCCCACGACCATACCTTCTTGCCCGGCACTTGTTTGGCATCGGCGTAATGCACAGTCCCAGTGCGCAGAGACGGATGGTAGATGGCCATGAAAGGCTCATGAGATTCGTATGCAAACAAAGCCACGCCGCCATTTTTGTGATTGCCCACTACACTCATATCCACCCCGGCCGAGTTGACCGGCCAAGTGTCGATCTCGGTGCGGCCGTGCGTAGCGACCAGATGAGTCGGATAAATGAATCGCGTCTTGTCGTCCACTCGCGGGATTCCGGCGTTGTTCCACCAGTAGTATCGATGCGGGATTTCACCGCGGTTATCGAAGTACACATTCTGCTCCAGTACCGCGGAGCCCGGACGCAGTAAGAACTCTACTCGCCACTGCATTTCATCCACGCGATCGATGTCTCCCACCCAAATCGACGCGCTGCCATCGGGATTCTGGATCGTGGCGAAGTCGACGGGCGAGACCGCGGTCCAGGTATGCCCCACCGGGAAATTCATCTCGATGCCCATGGCTACCCAGGAACCCCGGATGCCAACAGCGGCTTTCTTCACCGACGGGTTGGCGTGGAACATCTCCCGGCCACTTAACTTGTCTTTGCAGGAGTAAAGGCGACCGCCCAAATCCGGCAGCACGGTGCAGCTCAGATATTCATTTTCCAGACGCAACGCCCGCCATTCATGATCGACGCGCTTCTTCGTGAATCCGGTCCGCATAGTGTACGGATACACTTGCGGATCACCAGGTGAAAATACCGGGAACGGCGGAATTGTGTCGGGAAAAGATTCCTCATACGTCGGCAGCGAAAGGATGTCCTGGCGGACGCTCACCTGACCTATCGCCGGCAGCGCGAGACAAAGCACGAGTGAGTACAGCGCCGAGCGGCACTCATATGCTCCCATTCGCGTGCATCCCGCTGTCGGGAAAATGAACTCTTTTATGGTAGCATCGGTGAAATGAGGAAGCCGGTTTGCTCGATTTCCTGAAGCCGCCCGTCGCAGCTCTTGGAGATTTCTATATTCTGGCCGGGCGGGCTATCGGAAACGTATTCCGCTCTCCTCACTATGCCGACGACATCGCTCTCCAGATGGATAATATCGGCGTCGGAAGCTTGCCCATCGTCATCCTGACCGGGTTTTTCAGCGGCCTGGTAATCACTATGCAAATGTCGCGGGCGCTTGCGCAATACGGTGCTACCGATCAAGTCGGACAGATCGTCTCCATCACCCTGGTGCGGGAGTTGGGCCCGGTGCTGACGGCACTGCTGGTGGCCGGCCGCAATGCCTCCGGCATCGCCAGCGAGCTTGGCTCCATGCGGGTCACCGAGCAGATTGACGCCATGCGCGCTCTGGGCACTGACCCGATTCAGAAGCTGGTGACTCCCCGCATGATCGCCACCTGTGTCATGCTGCCGCTGCTCACCATCATCGCGGACTTTGTGGGGATCTTCGGTGGCTACGTGATCGCCAAACTCTCGATAGGGCTGACGACTTCCCAATACTGGACCAGCGCCTATCAAATTCTCGAGTACAACGACATTGTCCAGGGCCTCCTCAAACCTTTCGTCTTCGCCTTCGTCATTTCGGTGGTTGGCTGTTTTTACGGGCTCAATACCACGGGTGGCACACAGGGCGTAGGCTTGTCCACCACGAAAGCAGTGGTCATCGCTTCGGTGTGGATATTCGTTATTACCGCAGTGTTAACTCGAATCTTTGTGAATCTGCAGTGATGGGCACGGATCCCCGCACTTCCGCCGCCGCCGATCTGTTGCGCGTTGAAAACGTCAGTGTTCGTTTCGATGAGGTGGTGGCCTTGGAGGGAATCTCCTTCCAGATGAGCGCCGGGGAGACGCGCGTCGTGCTGGGTGCAGCGGGCAGCGGCAAGACCACGCTGCTAAAGGCCTGCCTGGGCCTGATCAAGCACGACTCAGGGCACATTTATTTATTCGGCCGCGATATCACGGGATTGGGGGAACGCGAACTCATCGAAATCCGCAGCCAAGTGGGTGTGCTGTTTCAGGAGGGCGGTCTCTTCGATTCGATTACAGTCGCCGAGAATGTAGCTTATCCACTGGTCAACAGGCGAGTACACGATATTCCACTGAGTGAGATCGATACTAAGGTGGAGGATGCGCTTCGTTTCGTTGAATTGGAGCACACTCTCGACAAGTTTCCCAGCGAACTCTCAGGTGGCATGCGCCGGCGCGTCGGAATCGCACGAGCGGTGGTCAGCGAGCCTCCGTTGGTTTTTTATGATTCTCCCACCGCTGGACTGGACCCCATCACCGCTAATACGATTATGGCTTTGATCGCCAAGGAGCGAGATTCCAAGAACAGCGCGAGCTTAATTGTCACGCAACGTTACCAGGACGGGCAGCTAATGGCCAATTTTCGCTACAATCGCAGCCATGGACAATTGGAGCCGGTTTCCGGAAACGGGGCTGGGAACCAGGATGGCTCAGATCCGACCCACACCACCTTTATGGTCATGAAAGAGGGACGTCTTATTTTTGAGGGCGTCCAAGCCGACTTAGAGGCCTCGCGCGACTCCTATATCTCCAAGTTCGTTCCCAAACATTCGGTATCTCATGGCGATTCAGACTAAGGCCAAGTGGGCGCGGCTCAAGGCGGGCCTTCTGGCCATCGCATCAATGAGCATCCTGGCGATCCTGATTTTTCTGCTCACGGGTCAGACCAACTTCTTCGAATCCAAGGCTGTCCTTTACACCTATCTGTCGGACGCCGCAGCTTTGACCATCGGCGCTCCCGTCAACCTGGATGGCATCCCGATCGGCAAAGTCAAGCAGATCATCCTCTCGGGCGCCAAGGATCCTCAACGGCTGGTGCGCATCGAAATGGAAATCCCGGAGCACTCCTTGAAAAATATTCCGGTCGATTCGGTATCCTCTATCAGCGCCGCCAACATTCTGGGCACAAAATACATCAACATCAAGTCCGGCATGAGCGACATGACGATTCGCGCCGGCCAGGAAATCCCCAGCCTCAATACCGCGGAATTCGAGAACGTGGTGCAGCAAGGCTACGCCGTGTTGACGGCTTTACAGGGCACGGTCGAGAAGGTGAACACGATTGTCGAGCGCCTGGACCGAATCACCGGTCTGGTTGAATCAGGCAAGGGGAGCATTGGGAAGTTGTTAGTGGATGAAACGCTGTACAATCATTTCCTGGCGATCGTCGATGAGGTTAAGCAGCTTGCCGATGCTTTGAACAGTGACCAGGGCACGCTCGGAAAACTGCTTTATAGTCCGGACGCGTACAACGATTTCCGCAGGTCGCTGGCCCGGGTCGACAGCTTGCTGCAGGATCTGCAGGACGGCAAGGGCGCGGCGGGCAAGTTCCTGAAAGATCCCGCGGTCTACAATGAGCTGCACAAAACCATCGCCGACACCGACAAGATCATCCAGGACCTGAATGCTGGACAAGGCACGGCCGGAAAGCTGCTGAAGAGCGACGAGCTCCACAAACAACTGGTAGACACCATCGGCAAGTTGGACCTGATCATCGACAAGGTCAACTCCGGACAAGGTACGCTCGGACAACTCCTGGTCAACCCGCAGTTGTACGACAATCTGAGTGGCGCGACGCGGGAGATGCACGGGCTCATGCAAGATTTCAGGGCCAACCCAAAGAAGTTTCTGCGCATCAAGCTCGGCCTGTTTTGAAATACCTCATCACGAACGCCGATGACTTCGGCTTTACGCGCGATGTCAACGAGGGCATTGTGCACGCGCATCGGCAGGGGATTCTTACCGCTACGACGTTGATGGCGACCGGCGCGGCGTTCGAGCACGCGGTCGGGTTGGCGCGCGAAAATCCGGAGCTGGACGTAGGAGTCCATCTGGTGCTTGTGGGGAGCGAAGGGTATCCCGCAACGGTGGCGCGTCTGGTGGCGTCGCTGGGGAGCATCCGGATCTACGATGAACTCGCCCGGCAGATCGGTAAGGTTCTGGACGCGGGCATCCGGCCCACCCATCTGGATACGCACAAGCATACCCATGTGTTGCCGCCGGTTCTGGCAGCCGTCGCTCGCCTGGCCGAGGAGTTCAAAATCCCCTGGGTCCGACGGCCGCTGGCGAACCCTTTGCAGGGAGTGCTGACGCGCCACGGCTGCCGCACCACCGACCATTTCGCGGGCTTTGCGATCACCGGCCGCTACGATGCCGCTCGACTCGCGAAGCTGATTCGCCGTCTTCCGGAAGGGCTGACCGAATTCATGTGTCATCCCGGATTCTGCACTGCTGAACTGGAGCGCGCTCATACGCGTCTGAAGGCCAGCCGGCGACGGGAACTCGATGCCCTCACGAGCCCGGAAGTCCGGGCGGCGCTCTTAGAATCGAACGTGACGCTAACGCGCTTCGCCGCCTTTAATTAGGGACAGTGCACTCTGCACTCAAATACCGGTTTTCTCATTTCGGCCGACAGTGGGATATAGCCGCCCCTGCAAGGATGCCGATTTTCGCGAAGGAAGGTTACTAAGCGCGTAAATAGGTATTTGAGTGCACTGTCCCTAATTTTTG
>DATHOT010000396.1:0-12603 GCA_035484655.1 Bryobacteraceae bacterium
GTGGAGCTATACCGCAAGCATCAGCCGGACATCACGCTCATGGACATGCGTATGCCGGGAACGAGCGGCCTGGAAGCGATTATTGCGATCCGCAGCGAACAGCCGCATGCCCGCATCATCGCTTTGAGCACTTATGGCGGCGACGAAGATATCCGTCGCGCGTTGCAGGCCGGCGTCCGTGCTTATCTCACTAAAGACGTGCTGCACGATGAGTTGATCCGCGCCATCCATGCCGTTCAATCGGGTGAGAAGTACCTGCCTGCATCCGTTACCGCGGTGCTGGAAGCGAGTTCCCTGCCGGCCGGTCTCAGCAGCCGGGAGATGGAGGTGCTTTCACTCATCGTTAAGGGCCAGGGCAACAAACAGATCGCTCACGAGCTGAGCATCGCCGAACATACCGTGAAGAACCACGTCAAAAGCATCCTTAACAAGCTGGGCGTGGACGACCGGACGCAAGCGGCCACGGCGGCGATCCAGCGCGGGATTATTCATTTGTGAAAAAGGCGCTGCTGTGGGTGATCGCCCTGGCAATCCTGCTGGTGGCATATGCGGTCTACCGGACTCGTTCGGAGCATTTGGATGTCGATCCGAACGCGGCCCGGGAAATTGAAAAAGCGAAGCACCGATAGGCTCTGGATATCAGTACGATACCTATTCTCTTAGAATCTTTAACTTGAACTTATCCACCGCATGCTTATGCCCTGCTTGGAATGGCTCCAAAGGGCTAATAACCTTCGGCCGCCTTTAAACATCTTTACAAACACTAGCCTGAGCTCCGTATGTGGATTGTTAGATTAGCCCTTCGCCGCCCGTATACCTTCGTCGTGATGTCGGTAGCCATTCTTCTGCTGGGAATTACCGCCATCAAGACCATGCCCATCGATATCTTCCCGTACATCGATATCCCCGTGGTCAGTATCGTTTGGACGTACGGCGGCATCTCTCCGGACGAAATGGAGAAGCGCGTCGTAACGATATTCGAACGCTCCATGACCACCACGGTCAACGACATCGAGCACATCGAATCGCAATCCTACACCGGCGTCGCCGTCATTCGGGTCTACCTGCAGCCTCATGCCCGGGTTGACTTGGCAATGTCGCAGATTTCGGCCATGTCACAGTCGATCCTGCGAGGCATGCCGCCCGGGATTTTTCCGCCCGCCATTCTGAAATACGATGCCTCCAGTGTTCCGGTGCTGCAGCTCGGCCTGGAGAGCAAAACCGTCAGCGAGCAAGAGATTTTCGATCTCGGCCAAAACTTTATACGAACGCCGCTCGCGATGGTGCAAGGCGCCTCCGTGCCGTCACCCTATGGCGGAAAATTCCGCCAGATCGTCGTTGATATCGATCCGGATGCGTTATATGCCAAGCAGCTTTCACCGATCGATGTCTCAAATGCCGTCAATCTACAGAATCTGATTCTGCCCGCCGGCGACGTCAAGATCGGCGACCGCGATTACCAGGTGCGGCTGAACAGCAGTCCCCAAGTGCTCAGCGAAATGAACAACCTTCCCGTTAAGACTGTGAATGGCGCCACCGTTTACTTGAAGGACGTCGCCAACGTCCGGGATGGCTACGGGGTGCAATCGAACATGGTGCGGACCAACGGAACGCGGGGCGCTCTCATCACCATCATGCGCAATGGCCAGGCTTCCACGCTCGATATCGTCAATCAAGTGAAAGCAGCGCTGCCTAAGATTCTGGCGGGCATCCCGCCGGCAGTTAAGGTCCGGCAGCTTTTCGACCAGTCGCTGTTTGTGCGCGCTTCGATTAACGGCGTTTTGAAAGAAGCCAGTATTGCCGCGATTCTAACCGGCCTGATGATCTTGCTCTTCCTGGGAAGCTGGCGCAGCACTCTAATCGTATGCATTTCGATTCCGCTCTCAATTCTCACTTCCATCGTCATCCTTTATCTGCTAGGGGAGACCATTAACGTGATGACGCTGGGCGGGATGGCTCTGGCAGTCGGCATTCTGGTGGACGACGCGACCGTCGAAATCGAGAACACGCACCGCAACCTGGCCATGAAGAAGCCGCTGGTGCGCGCCGTGCTCGATGGTGCTATGCAGATCGCTGTGCCGGCGCTGGTTTCCACGCTATCGATTTGCATTGTTTTCATTCCTGTCTTGTTGCTCACTGGCGCGGCGAAGTATCTTTTTACTCCCCTGGCGATGGCGGTCGTGTTTGCGATGCTGGCCTCTTATATGCTGTCGCGTACATTAATTCCGACCATGGTTCACTACCTGTTGAAGCAGGAAGTGGATATGTACCGCCGCGGAGAGCATGGCGAGGGTGAAGGGGACGGAAAACGTCATAGCATCATTTGGCGAATTCATTTCGCTTTCAACCGTCGCTTCGAGCGCTTCCGCGCCGCCTACACCGGTCTGCTCGATTGGGCGCTCGACCATCGCGCGGGAGTCATGACCGGATTTATGGCATTCGCGCTCGGGTCTTTGGGACTCATCTTTCTAATCGGAAGCGATTTCTTTCCTACCGTCGATTCCGGCCAGATCCGTTTACACGCTCGAGCCGCGGCCGGAACCCGGATCGAAAAAACCGAAATGATCTTTGCCGACATCGAGAAAGAGATCCGAAGCGTTGTACCAGGCAAAGAACTGGATACTATTCTGGACAATATTGGATTACCCAACGGCGGTTTCAACCTCGGATTCGGCGACAGTCCCTCCATCGGAACGAGCGACGGCGACATTTTGATATCGCTCACGCCCGAGCACGGGTCTAGTGAAGTGTATACTGAGCGGCTCCGCAAGCGTCTGCACGAAAAATTTCCCGATGTGGTGTTCTTCTTTGAAGCCGCCAACATTACTAATCAGATTCTGAATTTCGGCTTGCCGGCGCCCATCGATGTGCAAGTAACCGGCCGCGATGCAGAGCCGAATTACAAGATCGCTCGGGAGTTGGAGACGCGCATTGCTCAAATTCCCGGCGCTGCGGACGTGCATATCCATCAGGTGGTGGATGGACCCGAGCTGCGCGTGAACGTCGACCGCGTCAAGGCCGGACAGCTCGGCATGACGCAGCAGGACGTGGCCAATAGCATGCTGATTTCTTTAAGCGGGAGCGGACAGGTGGCGCCCAATCAGTGGCTCAACTGGAAGAACGGAGTCAACTATCAGATCCTGGTTCAAACGCCGCAATACAAAATTGATTCCGTGGATGCCCTGATGCGCACGCCCGTCGCAGTTCGAGCCTCTTCAGTGATGTCCAATACGGCTAATTCGACGGCCGGCGCGTCAAATGCCGGCGACGGCTCCACCGGCGCGGCGCCCAATCAGGCGTCTATGGCTTACGGAAACCCCGGAGCGATGCCCTACCCGACGCAATTGCTGTCGAACCTGGCGACCATCAATCACGGCCTCGCTACCGAGATCGTCAACCACTATAATGTCCAGCCGGTTTTCGACGTATACGCCAACGTGGACCGCCGCGATCTGGGAGGCGTCACATCGCAAGTGGAGAAAATCCTGGCCCAAACGCGCGTGCCCAGAACCACCACACTCATACTGCGTGGGCAGGCCAAGACGATGCGTGATTCTTTTTACCGGCTCGGCCTCGGTCTCATCGCGGCCGTGGTTTTGGTATATCTATTGATGGCTGTCAATTTCCAGTCCTGGGTGGATCCTCTAATCATCCTGAGCGCTTTGCCAGGCGCTCTGAGCGGCATCCTTTGGATGTTGTTCGTGACCCAGACCACGTTCAGCGTTCCGTCATTGATGGGCGCCATCATGTGTATCGGTGTAGCCACGGCGAATGCCATTTTGATGGTGGTGTTCGCAAATGACGAGCGGTTGGAAGGCAAAGGCGTACGCGCTGCGGCGTTGTCGGCCGGTTATACGCGGCTGCGGCCAGTGCTGATGACGGCGGCCGCCATGATTCTGGGCATGATCCCGATGGCGCTCGGAATCGGCGAAGGCGCCGAGCAGAATGCGCCCTTGGGTCGCGCCGTAATCGGCGGATTGTTGATGGCCACGGTAACGACTTTGTTCGTCGTGCCAATCGTATACACGTATTTGCGCAAGCAGCCGCCCGTCGACCACGATAAACAAATCGAGGAAGAAGAGCGGGAAGGCATCGCGGATCTGGAATTGCAATTGTATTGAAACTAAGATGACACGATCGAGCAGCAACGAACCAGACAACCCCGGCAGGACGATCCTGGGCAGCGTGGAAGAAGAACTTCGCGCCGAAATCGAGCAACTCAAGCGGCGGTTGCACACTCAACAGCACACGCATTCCGGCGCTCATGTTTTGGAGCATCCGCCGCGTCCGCGCCGCGCCGCTATCCTGGGACTGCTTTTACTGATCGCAGCCATTTTCGTGGTGGCCTTCTTTGCCGGCTACGTGCCGCGCCATCGCCGCGAGTTGCAACTGGTTGCTGAGGCGAATGTGCAACAGGAGTCGTTGCCGGAAGTGAGCGTCGTGGCCGCCAAACGCGGCAGTCTCATGGGTAATCTGGTACTGCCCGGAAATATCCAAGCGGTCACGGAAGCGCCCATTCTGGCGCGCGCCGAAGGATTCATCCTGCGCCGTTACGTTGATATTGGCGACAAAGTCAACGCCGGACAGCTACTGGCTGAGATTCAGGCTCCCGAACTCGATCAGCAAGTGGTGCAAGCTCGCGCCGCCGTCCAGCAGTCGCAAGCCGATCTGGAGCGCGCCACGGCAGCTCTGGAGCAAGGCAAGGCCAACGAACAGCTGGCCAAGGTCACCGCCTCGCGTTGGGACAATCTCTCGAAAAAGGGCGTAGTATCGCGTCAGGAAAACGATCAATATCAGGCCCAGTATCTTGCCCAGTCGGCCAACGTTCGCGCGCTCGACCGTGCCGTAGCGGCGGCCAAGGGGAATGTCGCCGCCTCGCAGGCCAACGTCGCGCGACTAGGCGAGCTACAAGGCTACTTGCAGGTTCGAGCGCCCTTTGCCGGCGTTATCACACTGCGCAACATCGATGTCGGAGCGCTCGTCAATACCGGTAGCACGCTGCTGTTTCGCATCGCCCAAACCAACCCGTTGCGCACCTATGTGAATGTCCCGCAAGTCGACGCTCCGGAAGTACGAGTCGGACAAACCGCGACGCTGAGTACCGCCGACCTTCCCGACCGGAAATTCAACGGCTTGGTGACGCGTACAGCCAATGCGCTTGATCCGGCCAGCCGCACGCTGCTGGTGGAGATCCAGGTGCCCAACCCGGATGGAAAGCTCATGCCTGGCACGTACTCGCAGGTGGATCTCAACCTGCCTCGCAAGGAGCCGCCATTATTGATCCCCAGTGACACTTTGGTGGTGCGGCCGGCTGGCACGCTGGTGGCGCTGGTGAATGCCGATAGCAAGGTCCATTTCCAACCCATCACCGTCGGCCGCGACTTGGGCGACCGCATCGAAGTCCTCTCCGGCCTGAAGGCGGGACAGCGTGTGATCGTGAACCCCAACGACTCCGTCCAGGAGGGAGTGAGGGTTCATCCCGTCGCGGGCAAGTAGTGCGGGCGTTCTTGCTCCCGCCGTAAGATCGAAATAGTCATGACCAAAAACTGCATTGCTATTCTTCTGCTGCTACTCCAGACAATGCCTCTTCCGGCGGCCGGCGGCGACCCCGCCGTGTTATGGCGCCGATTCGCGCGCACCTATCAAGAACGTCCCATTCCGCCAGTGGATTTGACCAACACTCCACGCATCCGGCAGTTGCTGCGCGCGGGCAATATCTATCTGTCGCTTACGGATGCCATCGCGCTGGCCATCGAGAATAATCTGGATATCGAACTACAGCGCTATGACGCACCGATGGCTGATTCCGAAGTTCTGCGCGCCAAAGGTGGCGGCTTGCTGCGGGGACTCACCTATACCCTAGCCGAGACGCCGGTGGGCGTCGGCGGACCCGCCAGCCCTTTAGTGACTAGCGCCGCGGTGCCTACCATCCAGAGCGGAGCGGTCCCCACCAATCCTTCCGAATTGGGCGTGCTGGTTGAGCCTCAGGATAGTCTCCTGGTGCAGGAGACGACTGCGCTCTCCAACGGTTCGCCGATTCCATTATTCGACCCGGCTCTGGTTTATCAACTGAACTGGGCCCATCAGACGACGCCCCAGACCAATCCCAGTATAGTCGGCGCCAACGCACTGATGACCAATACGACATTGTTCAACGGCGGATATGTGCAAGGCTTCGGACCCGGGACCCAGTTGAACGTAACATACAACAATTCGAGGGAAACGGTGAACGCCTTTAATACGGCGTATAGCCCCTTCACCAGCTCCAATTTCGGTTTCACCGTGACGCAGCCGCTGCTGCGTGGGTTCGGGCTAGCCGTCAATCGCCGCTTCATCCGTATCGCCAAGAACGAGAAGAAAATCGCCGATCTTTTGCTGCAGCAGCAGCTCATCGCCACCGTCTACGGCGTGGTTCGCCTTTACACGGACTTGGTCGCTTTATACGAGGACGTCAAGGTGGAGGAGGAAACGCTGGCATCCGCCGAGAAGCTCTACTCCGATACGAAAGCCCGCGTGGATGAAGGCACACAGGCGCCCATTGAGCTGACACGCGCCAACGCGCAAGTCTACGGTATCCGGCAGGACGTGATCAACGCTCGCGGGCTGCTCGAGGAACAAGAGGCCGTCGTGAAGAACGTGATTACTCGCCGGAGTTCGGACGATGTTGAAGTCCTGAACGCGCGCATTATTCCGACCGATTCTATTGACGTTCCAGATAAGGACGAGGTTCGCCCCATCCAGGATCTGCTCGCGGAAGCATTCGCCAGCCGCCCCGATCTGAAGCAGGCGGGCCTCCAGATCGACAATTCTCAAATCAGCCTGGAAGGCTCGCGCAATAATTTATTGCCCGAGATCGATGTGGTGGGTGTGGCTCAGAACAATGCTCTGGCGGGCCAAGCAAATCCGTTGTCGTCCATCATGGATCCTACTTTCATCGGCGGCTATGGGAGCGCACTCGAACAACTTGCGGCGCGCAAATATCCTACTTACGGAGTCGGCCTCAACTTCAATCTGCCGTTACGTAACCGCATCGCACAGGCCGACCTGGCTCGCGACGAGGTCCAGGTGCGGCGCACCCAGATCCGCTTCGAGCAGTTCCGGAAACAGGCTCAACTTGAAGTGGAGGATGCCCTGGTGGCCATGCGCCGCGCACGGGCGTCCTACGAAGCCGCGCTGCAGTCCCAAGCCTTGCAACAAGAATCTCTGGAAGCCGAGCAGGCCCGCTTTGACGTAGGCGCGTCCACCAGTTTCTTCATCGTCCAATACCAAAGCTACCTGGCCCAGGCGCGGTCCACGGTGGTTGTCGCCAAGAGCTCTTATCTCAAAGCCCGGGCGGCACTCGAGCGCGCGGTAGGATCGATTCTCGAAGACAATCATGTGATAGTTCCCGACGCCATGCGAGGCCGTTAGGGGTAAGAAAGCCCCTCGGCGCCCTCAAAACCTCGGCGCTTGTAAAAAGAATGCGAACAATTTGTAGAACTCTTCCGCTGCGAAGAATCTGTCTTTATACTCGAAGTGGACGTGCTTCGCTTGTCTACGATAAATCTTGGTCCCATCGAAAGCCCGCTGCTTCAAACACGCGAATCTACGCGCATTCCGATTTTGGAAGTGGCGGAGCGCGCCACCGGTCTTCTTTTGCTGTTGGCCGCTAGCCCCGTCCTGGCCTTCTCGGCTCTGGCTCTGGCGGTTTTTTCGCGCCGTTCGCCCCTGGTCGCTCACCTGCGTGTCGCCAGGGATGGCGCACCGTTCTGGATGCTCAAGCTGCGGACCATGTGGGACGACGACGTGCCGGCGCCGGGGGCGGGTTGGATCGAGCGCGTCGTTATAGAGCGTATCATTGCCGAGCCGGTTACCGACGACAAAGATGCCCTCGATTCGCGCGTCACCAGCCGGTTTGCGGCTTTCTGCCGCCGGCATTCCATCGACGAGCTCCCGCAGTTATGGCACGTCGTCCGCGGCGAGATGGCACTGGTGGGACCGCGCCCTTTGACCCGCACCGAGATCCATCGTCATTTTGGCGCGCAAGCAGCCGAGTTGTTGTCCGTTAAGCCTGGTCTGACCGGGCTTTGGCAAGTTGGCGGACGCAGCGCCATCCGTTTTCCGGAGCGCCGCGCGATGGATCTGGAACTGGTGCGATCGCTGAAACCTCGAGTCTACCTGGCCATCCTTGCGAGAACATTGCCGGCGCTCATCACTGGCAAGGGGGCGTGGTGATCTTTGCCAGCTCCGCGAGATTCAGGCGTCCAGTATAGATTGCCATGCCCAGAGCCGCGTGAATTCCGAGGCTCTGTAGCTCACAAATCTCATCGATAGTGGTGATTCCACCAGCCGCTGTCAGTTCATGCTTCGTCACCGCGCGCAGGCGCCGGAACCAATCCAGATCCGTACCCTGCAGCATCCCTTCTTTGTCGACATAAGTGCAGAGGAAGCCCGAGCAATACGGCTCCAGATGCGGAATCATTTCTTCGGCAGTAAATTCCGTCGCTTCCTGCCAGCCTTTGACGACGACTTTTCCGCCCTTCGAATCGAGCGCGATGATCAACCGCTCCGGACCAACGGCGCCGGCGATCTCATTCAGCAATAGTTTGTCGAAAGCGGCCGTGCCGACGATCACACGGAAGGCGCCTTGTTCGATCAATCCGCGCGCGCGTTCGGCGGAACGCACGCCGCCCCCAACCCGGGCAATTGCGCGCGTCGCCACCAGCGCCACCAGGTCGTCATTCGAGCCTTGGCCCATCGCGGCATCGAGGTCGATCACTTGAATCTGGGGGAAAGCGGCGAAGCGATCGAGCATCTCGCGCGGCGTACCACCTTCCAGAGCCTTTTCGCGGCCCTGCACCAGTTGCACCACCTTGCCACCCATCAGGTCGATGCAGGGGATGATCACGGGGCCGGCCTCACCGCCACATTACGCTCGCGCAGGAAAGTCTTGAGATCGCTAACTGTATACGTGCCGTAATGAAAAATCGACGCCGCCAGCGCGGCATCGGCCTCGCCTTCTGTCAGGACGCGCTCGAAGTCCTCGGGCTTCCCTGCCCCGCCCGAAGCAATCACCGGAATGTGTACCGAGTGCGACACCGTGCGGGTCAGGTCGCAGTCAAAGCCATGCTGGACGCCATCAGTGTCCATGGAAGTCAACAGGATTTCGCCCGCGCCCAGCATTTCGCCTTCCAGCGCCCATTCCACCGCGCTTATTCCCTCGTCATCCCGGCCGCCGCGCGTGAAAACATTCCAGCTTTTCTCGGAGTTTCGCCGCGCATCAATAGCTAATACAACCGCTTGCGCTCCAAATTCCTCACTTAATTCGGTAATCAACTTCGGCCGGCGCACTGCCGCGGTGTTCACGCTCACCTTGTCGGCCCCCGACATCAGGATCTCGCGCGCGTCGGCGATCGAGCGGATGCCGCCGCCTACCGTCAGCGGGATGAAGACCTTGCGCGCGGTCCGCGCCACGACATCGGCCATGATGTCGCGCGCGTCGCTGGATGCAGTAATATCGAGGAACACCAGCTCGTCGGCGCCTTGATCGTTGTAGCGTGCAGCCAGTTCCACCGGATCGCCGGCATCGCGTAGACCTACGAAGTTGACTCCTTTGACGACGCGGCCGCCGGTCACATCCAGGCAGGGAATGATTCTCTTAGCCAGCATCCGTTACAGCTCAACCATCGGTTATAACCCAACGAAATTGCGAACGATCTTCAGCCCTAGCGGCCCGGACTTCTCCGGATGAAATTGCACGCCGTACATGTTGCCGCACTCGAGCACGGCCGTGTAATCGGCCGTATAGCTGCAGACCGCGGCTGTAGCGCTGTTTATCGGCGCGTAATAACTGTGCGCGAAGTAGAGATAGGGACGCGGTGCAAGACCGGCCAACAGTTTGGAGCCGGCGCGCGGCTTAATCTCGTTCCAACCCATGTGCGGCACTTTTGCTTCGGCTGGAAAGCGCCGGTTCGTGCCTTCAAACAGGCCCAGACCACGCTCTTCGGGAGCTTCTTCGCTGCCCTGAAACAGCGCCTGCAGGCCGAGACAGATTCCGAGAAACGGGACGCTCGCGCGGATTCGTTCCATCAGCGCCTCTCGGACCCGCATCTGGTCGAGCGCACGCATCATCTGGCCGAAATGGCCGACGCCCGGCAGAATGATCTTGGTTGCGTGTTGCAAGCCCTCACTGTCCCGCACAAGCTCGTATTCGGCGCCGATCTCGGCCAGCGTGTTCTGAACCGAACGAAGATTGCCCGCGCCATAATCGAGAATGGTGATCATAGAAGCCCCTTGGTCGACGGAAGTTGATCCTTGAGACGTCGATCTTTCGAGCAGGCATAGCGCAATGCTCGAGCAAAGCACTTAAAAATCGCTTCAATTTTGTGATGGCTCGAACGTCCATATAAAACTTTGGCGTGTAAGTTTGCGCCAGCGTGATTCACAAATCCGCCAAAGAAATCCTCCGTCAGTTCGGTTTGCAGATCGCCCACCAGCCTCACTTTCACCTTGTCGTCGTAAACCAGCGCCGGCCGCCCGCTAAGATCGACCGCCACAACCGCCAGCGTTTCATCCATCGGCATCACGAAATAGCCGGCGCGGTTGATGCCTTTGCGATCGCCCAGCGCCTTGGAAACAAGCTGGCCCAGCACGATGCCGACATCTTCCACGGTGTGGTGCTGATCGACATCCAGGTCGCCGGTGGCCTTCAATTTCAAATCGAAGCCGCCGTGCCTGGTGAACAGCTCGAGCATGTGATCGAAAAACCGAATGCCGGTGGATATTTCATACTTGCCGCGACCGTCCACTCGCAACGATCCGCGGATCTCGGTTTCTTTGGTCTTGCGGTCGATGCTAGCCGATCTCATTGATGTCCTTCAGCACCTGAATCGCGCCCTCGGTCCGAAATAACTCCAGCAGTTCGGCGCGGCGAGGGCTTTGCGCGGCGGCGATTCCGACAAATGGCACTTGGGCGGCGCGGGCGCAGCGTGCATCGTCTACCGTGTCGCCGACGTACAGCAGTTTCTTCGATGGCCGGAGTCCCGCGATCTTCAGCAATCCATCGGGCGCCGGCTTTTCATGCTCCACATCGTTCGCGGTCACGAGTAGAAATCGATCGCGCAGTCCTTCGCGATTCAAGGTAATTTCGGCTTCTTCGGTAGTTCGTCCGGTGAAAATGGCTAGTTCGAACTTGGCACCCAGACGATCGAGCAGTCCGTTCCTCGGCAGCCAGCGCTCGCGATGAATAAGCCCTTGCCCCAAAAACAGCGAGTTGAAATAGTCGACGATCTTAGAATAAGGAATGTCAACGCCAAGGTCGTGGCAGATCTTCTCCGACAGTGCCCAATCGTTGTTCCAGCCGCCCTGATTCTTATAATCCTGAATGGTGTCTCGCGCGATGGTCTGCCCGGTAAAATGCTCGGCCGTGCGGACAATGGTCTCGCGATACGAATCGGTCACGTCCACCAGGACGCCATCCATGTCGAAAACCAGCACTTGCGACTGATCCATCACCAAATCTGCTCCAGCTCGGTGAGGAAGCGCCGGATCTGGTCGCGCGTCCCAACCGTCACCCGCACGCAGCCGGGAATTTCATAGCTGCGATCGCGCACCAGCACACCCCGGCGGCGCAGCTCATCTCGAATCGGAATCGCCCGCGCGCCCGCTTCAAACAGCACAAAATTGGCCTTGCTCTCGTAGTATGGAATGCCCAGCTGTTCCAGACCCACATATAGCAATTCGCGAGCGGCTAACACTTCCGTAGCGTATTTTTCGATATACGTTTTGTCCTGAATTGCCGCGTGGGCTGCCAGCGTAGCCACGGTATTCACGCTGTACGGCGATTGCGCTTTGTGCAGGAAATCCACATTGCCGGATTGCGAGAATAAGCACCCCAGCCGCATCGCCGCCATGCCATACACTTTCGAGAACGTGCGGCTCACGAACAGATTCGGGTAATCGTTCAATAGCGGCAGGGCTGTGACCCCGCAAAATTCAAAATAGGCCTCGTCGATCAAAACCGCCGCGCCCGTGGCCTGCTCGAGAATTCTTTCGATGCCGGCGCGCGACGTTCCGGTACCCGTCGGGTTGTTGGGATTGGCGATCAGAATCGCGCGTGTTGACGGATGAATAGCTGCGATCAACTCTTCCAGTGGAAATGCCAGCTTCTCGGCGCGATAAGGAACTTCGCGAATACTTGCACCGGCCACCTCAGCATAAAAACGATACATCGCATAGGAGGGTTTGAGCACCAGTACTTCATCGCCGCCGTCGACATAGGTGTTGATCAAAACCTGAATGGCCTCGTCGGTCCCGTTGGTAAGAATGAAGTCGTCCACTTCGACGCCGAAGAATGTGCCCAGCTCTTGCTTGATTTCGCCGTACTCGGGATAAACAGCCAGGCCGGCCTCCGTCAGGTTTTGGCGCAGGTATTCGAGCACCTTCGGCGAGGCGCCCACCGTATTCTCGTTGAAATCGAGCCGCAGTTTATCCGCCCGGCCGGCAGTGGGCGGCGAATAGGGCGCCATTCTAAGCACCGCTTCGCGCGGTTCGAGCACCCCCGGCGGTAGATCGATCTTCTTACTATCCAAGCCGCACCTCCACCGAGCGCGCGTGCGCTTCCAG
>DATHOT010000397.1:0-14963 GCA_035484655.1 Bryobacteraceae bacterium
CGACAGCGCCACGATACCACCGCTGTTCAAACCAAAATAGGCATTCCGGTTGTCGGCCGTACCGCCCCACACGATCTGGCCCTGCACCTTCGGTGGCGTGGAGAATACCGCAGTCTTCCAAACCACCGCGCCTTTGCGATCCGGGTCGTGCCCCCAAACATTGCCGCTCTTTTGCCCGGCCACCAGGATGCTCTTGCCGTCGGGCGGCGATTGCAGAATTGGCGACGAGCCGAAATCGTAATCGGGGCCGGCGTCCTTGGGACAATTCTCGCGGTCCTTTTCCCGAAGGCAGCCGACTACCCAGGCATCGCCCGGCGTGTCCTGCACGGACCACAACATTTTTCCAGTGTCCAGGTCCAGAGCCACGATGGCATCGGTTGTTTTGGCGGCTGGCGCCGTGTAAGCATCGCCGGTCCCAACGTAAAGCGCGTGCCGCTTGGGATCGAGCGTGGGTGAATTCCAGACGCCTCCGCCTGCCGGTCCGAACTGTTGAACGCCTCTTGCGTTCTTGCCGGTCGGCTTGTTGGCCTGTGGAATGATGTAGCTTTTCCAGATCTTGCGGCCGGTCTGAGCATCGAGCGCTGCTACACTGCCTCGAAATGTACAGCATTGGTAGGCCGGATCCGCGGCGGAGACTTCCTCAAACGACGCAACTGGAACATACAGACGATTTTGATAAAGCTGCGGTGCGCCCGTGATTCGCGCCACCGGATGGCTGTCCAGATTGATCTTCCAGGCTTGTTCGCCGGTGGCTGCGTCCACCGCGTAGACATTCCCCTTCAAGTCGCCGAAGTAAGCCAGATACTTGCCTGGGGCTTGCGCTGGGCCAACGCTCACCGCTGAGCGCACCGCTCCAGTCGCGTGATAGGACCAGTACACGCAGCCCGTCGCCGCATCAATCGAATAGACGTAACCGGTATCGACACCCAGGAACACGCGCCCCGCCACGACGGTCGGCTGTCCGTAAACGGCCTTTGCGCCCGGAAATCCGAAGGCCCATTTCAGTTTCAACTTGGGGACTTGTCCGGCGTCGAGTTGAGCCGCGTCGGCCCCTTGAAAGCGAGCGTTGGCAAGACCCGCTCCCCATCCGTTCCAGGACGGTTTTGCCGCGATGTCGCCCAGGCCAGGATTCGCTTGGCAGCGATTAGGCATCAACTTCGCGTCCGCATTGGCGGGCGGAGCAGGGTCTTGCGCGAATCCTGGAAGCGCCAGGGCAAGCATTGCCAATAGAACGAGTTTGGAGAGTAGCATTAGGCGCAATTCTACTAGAAATCCATCTGATCGATATTCTGCTTGTTGATGATCAGCGGAGATCCCAAAATAATTTCGCTGCCGCGAATTTGCAGCGCGCCCAGCCGTCCAGCTTGAATGGATGCCTCCCCGGCAGAAAGTTTGTTCTCGGCCAGCAGCCAAGCCGAATAAACCGCGAGATACCCGAGATCCCGTGTGCTCCAAAGGACCACAGTCTGCACAATGCCCTCGTGCACATACGGTTTACAGATGCTAGGCAGCGATAGCCCGATCACATCGACGTCCTTGCGGCCGGCTTGCCGCACCGCCTCCCCAGCGCCTGGAACCGCCGGCGCAGAGATGGCCATGATGAGCTTGACCTGTGGATAAACCTTCAACACGGTTTGCGTCTCGGCAAAAGCCTTGTCGCGATCATCGTCGCTCGGCCGGATGGTCGCGAGCTTCAAACCGGGATATTTGCTGGCCAGTCGCTTCTTGATAAATGCGATCCACTCGTTCTGATTCTCGGCGCTAAGAGCGCCAGTGATAATCGCAAAATCTCCCTTGCCACCCAGTAGCCGCGCTGCCTCATCCGTCAGGGTATTCGCAATTCCCTCCGGAGTAGCTTGATTGACAAAAAAATCGCGGGCGTTGGGTTCAGCGTCGGCATCCCAGGTGAGAACGTGGATGCCGTGCTGGCGCGCCTTACGCAAGACGGTCGAGATGCCGGCCTTGTTCTCGACGGCCACCGCAATCACGTCCACTTTCCGTGTGATCCAGTTCTCCACCAATTCGTTTTGCTTGGACGCTTCGAGGCTGGTGGGGCCATCCCAGATCAGATCCAAACCTAGCTCTTGGGCTGCCGCTTCAGCGCCGGCGCGGACGCTGACGAAATACGGATCACCTTTGGCTTTCGGCATCATTGCGATCACCGGACGATGTATGACCCCCGGCGTAGCGGCCGCCGAAGTGCGTCCAAATGAACGCACCAGCCACACGTTTGTCCCGGCCACAATGAGTGAGCCGGCCAGCACTGCGGAACACAGGATCGCAACCTGACTGTTCTTCACAGGATTTATCTCTTGCTCTAGTGTTGCATCCGCGCGTCGCCGCCAGCGATCGATGCTGATCGTTACTACCAGCAGCGTGCCAGTCAGGATCCCCGTCAACTCCGAAGGAAGCGCAGCGAGATGCAAGCCATTCTGCAAAACCGACAAAGCGAACAGGCCGAAGATCGTGCCCCAAATCGTGCCCCGGCCTCCGAACACGGAAGTCCCCCCCAATACCACGGCGGTAATCGCGTCGAGTTCATAGCCGGTCCCGACATCCGACTTCGCCTGACCCAGGTGTGCCACGTAGATGATCGCGGCCAGACTCGCTACCACTCCCGACAACAGATACACCAGCGCAAGGCGTCTGCGGACCGGAATTCCGGCGTAGCGCGCTCCCGCGGCCGTGAAGCCGATGGCGTACAGCGCCCGGCCAATCACCGAGCGATGCAGCAAAATGGCGTAGCCCGCTAAGACCGGCACGAAAAACAGGAGCTGTACGGGAATCACGCCCCCAAGATAGCCTTGGCCGAGAAACAGAAATGATTTCGGAAAACCAGTGAAGTTCACTGCGCCGTGCGTGATTCCTTCGGCCATGCCGCGGAATAGCGAGAAGGTTCCAAGAGTGACGATGAGCGGTGGAAGATTGAGGCTCGAGATCGCTAGCGCGTTAATGGCGCCTCCGGCGAATCCTACAACCAGTGCAATCAAGGCAGCGGCGGCAAGCGGAAGATGCCAATCCTGCCAGGCTGATCCCAATACCACCGCGGCCAGGCCCATCATCGAACCAATCGAAAGATCGATGCCTCCGGAGATGATTACTGGCGTCATCGCCAGCGCCAGCAGTCCGAGTTCGACGCTAAAACGGATCACCTCGAAGAAGTTGCTCCAGGTGAAAAAATTTTCAGCAATCGCCGAGAAAACGGTAATCTCCGCCGCCAGCGCCAACAAAAGAATCCACTCGCCGTTGGGGAACAGGCGCTCGCGCCAGCGGCTAAGCGCGACTTGCGGCAAGGTTACTTCCATGTTCATCTCGACGAAACTTGTTCGCGCGCGTGCCAACCGCATCGATCACAATCGCGGCCAGAATGATGCCGCCTTGCACCGCTCGCTCCCAATAAGCGCTTATTCCCAAAAATGTCAACGCGGGCCCGATGGCTCCGAGCAGGATCACGCCCAACACTGTTCCCGCGATGGTCCCTCTTCCACCTGTGATCGCCGCCCCGCCAACCACCACTGCCGCAATCACTTTCATCTCCAGACCAAGCCCGGCGTTAGTCGGGATTTGGTTGAATCGGACCGCGTTCAGCGCAGCCGCGAACCCCGTGAGCGCGCCTAAAAATCCGAAAACTGAAAAAGTCACCATAGGAGTTCGAATTCCCGCCAGACGAGCGCCCTCTTCGTTCGATCCCGTGGCGTAAACGGCGCGGCCAGCCGCGAGATTGCGCAGTCCCCAGGCCATGCCTGCTGAAAGGATCACGGCTACGATCAAACTCATGACGGGGTAGGCCGCCTGCGACAAACCGAACCATTGGAAGCCGGACGGAAGGTCCTGAACCCAAGCGCCCTGGGTCTGCCAGCGCAACGCGTCTCGCAGCGCGACCATGCTCGCCAGCGTGACGACGATCGATGGTATCCGCACATATGCGACTAGCGATCCGTTGAGAGTTCCAAGTACCAAGCCAACCACGCACGCTCCCAACCCAGCTAGAGGCGCCGGAACTCCCGATTTCGCGAGGAGCCCGGCGGCAACGCCGCAAATCGCAAAGATCGATCCCACCGAGATATCGATCTGTCCGATTACGATGACGAGCGTCATACCGAGAGCCACGATAAGCACCGGCACGTTCGCCAGAAACAGATCGGTCAGGTTTTCACCCGAGAAATAACCCGGCGCGGCAAACGCCAGCAGGACCGCGACCACGACGATAGCTAAGGCGACCGAAAGTTCACGGCGATGAGTAGTCATCAGTTGACCGCCAGCGACAGAATCTTCTGTTGTGTGGCTTGTTGGCGCGAGAGCACACCCGCAATCTTTCCCTGATGCATTACCGCGATTCTATCGCTCATGCCCAGAATCTCAGGCAGCTCCGAAGAAATCATGATAATCGCCAGCCCTCGCTCCGCCAGATCCATCATCAGACTGTGTATCTCCGATTTGGAGCCGACATCAACTCCTTGCGTGGGCTCGTCGAGGATCAAAATCTTCGGATCGATCGCGAGCCATCTTGCGAGCGCCACTTTTTGTTGATTGCCGCCCGATAGCGCGCCCGTCTCGGTGTAAACCGAAGGCGCCTTGATTCTCAGTTGCTGGAGATAACGAAGGGCGAGCCGGCCTTCCTTGTCGTGATCGATCAATCCGTGCCTCGAAACGATCTTCAAGTTAGCGAGGCTGGTATTGGCCGCGATCGGCAGCTCGAGAACGACGCCATGCTGCCTGCGGTCTTCCGGCACATATCCGATGCCCAATTCGATCGCTTGCGCTGGAGATGTAATCCGAACCGGTACACCGCTGACCAAAATATCGCCTGAATCGCCCGGAGTCAGGCCAAAGAGCGTTTCTGCCAGCTCGGTTCTGCCGGAGCCGACGAGACCAGCCACGCCAAGAATTTCACCGCTTCGCACTCCGAATGAAATATCGCGCAACCCGGCGCCGCGATTGCCGACCTCCCGCAGCTCAATCGCGGTTTCGCCGAGCGCCACCTCGCGCTTCGGAAATACTGCTGAAATCTCGCGGCCAACCATCATGCCGATCAACGAGGCCTTGTCCACTTCGTCCGTGCGCAGCGTGCCGACCACCTCTCCATCGCGCAGTACGGTGACGCGATCGGCGATCGTGGAAATTTCCTCCAGCCGGTGCGAGATATAGATAATGCCCGCTCCATGGCCGCGGAGCAAAGCGATGATCTTGAACAACCTGTCCACTTCCCGGTCCGTCAGAGACGCAGTGGGCTCATCCATGATCAGGATCTTGGCATCGGCGCCGATCGCTTTGGTGATCTCCACGATCTGCTGCTCGGGCATGCTGAGTGTCGCGACCAGCTGTTCCGGATGAATGGAGCCGCCGACGCGTTCGATCAATTCTCGCGCCCGCCGATTCCGCTCCTTCCATTTCACCTTTCGCCACGCGCCGCCGCTTTCGAGCGCCAGCGCGATGTTTTCGGCAACGGTGAGATGGGGAAATAACGAGGGCTGCTGATAGATCGCCGCGATTCCCAATGATCGCGAAATGCCGGGGTCATTATGTGGCACCGGGCGGCCGCGTATCTCGATCGTTCCCAAATCTGGCTGGATGGCGCCGGTGATGACTTTGATCAGCGTCGACTTTCCAGCGCCGTTCTCGCCGATCAATGCATGCACTTCTCCTTCGAGCAGCTCGAAAGATACGTTCTTCAAAGCGCGAACACCGGCAAACGACTTGCTGATCGACTTTACTTCCAGCAGCGGCGCGGGCATCACCTAACGAATGCGTCTGGCAAGCCGCCATCGACGGGTATGATGTGGCCGGTCGTCTTCGCGCTCTCATCGCTTGCCAGCCAGACGATAGCGCGTGCGCAATCTTGCGGAAGAATGGGCCTTCGCGTGAGCGTCCGCTGGGCGTAAAAGTCAGCCAGCTTGGTTCGCAATTCCTCGGTCGATTCCGACTCCGAGAAATCGATCTTGTATTTCCGGAGCGAGTGCATCACGCGATCCCTAGGAAACATGGTAGATCCGGCGACCACCGTCGCTGGCGCGATCCCATTCACGCGCACCAGCGGCGCGAGGCCCACTGCCAGTTCGCGAATCAAGTGGTTCAGCGCCGTCTTGCTCGTGTCGTACGCTTCCGTGCCTTTCTTGGGAACAAGCGCGTTGGCAGAGCTCGTCAACACCATCGCTGCCGGAAGGTTCTGATCCTTGAAGACCCATTCGGTCTGCTCGGCCAACAGATAGTTGCCGGTCACATTCACTTGGAAAGTTTTCGACCATTGATCTGCGGTCAATCGGCTGTCCGCGCCGGGTACTGGATAGATGGCAGCCGTGTTGACTACTACATCGATGCCGCCAAATTGTAGAACGGTAAACTTCACCGCTTCGGTCAGGCTGTTGGCCGAACTCAAATCCGCGGGCGTGCTCGCTACTGCTTCCGCTGATCCAATCTTCGCGGCATCGGCAGCGGTAGCCTGCGCGCTCCCGGCATCGAGATCAGCCACCACGACATGCGCGCCTTTGCGAGCCAGCAGCAGCGCCACTTCGCGCCCGATCCCGCTCCCCCCGCCCGCCACTAGCACGATCTTGCGGCTGAATTCCGCTTCTGCCGGCATGCGCTGAAGCTTGGCTTCTTCGAGCGCCCAGTATTCAATGCGGAACGCCTCCGATCGTGGAAGCGCGACGTAGTTATGGAAAAACTTGAATTGCGTGGATGCTTCCGTCCGGCGGGCATGCGGCAACGGATGCTGCACTTCCGCATCTTCCAGCGCGTTCGCTCCGGCCATCACGTGAATCGCGTTAATGAAAAATTCCGTCGTGATGCGCGCTTCCTTCTTGTTCTTGCCGAATCCGAATAATCCAACGCCCGGAATCAGAACCACCGACGGATTCGAATCGCGGAGCTTGGGCGAATCCGGAGTAGCCCATGCCTCGTAATATTTCTTGTACTCAGCACGATAAGCGATCGCTTGGTCTTGAATGCGAGCCTTCAGCGCGTTCAGATCTCCACTCGCGGGATCCCAGTCGATAAACAACGGACAGATGCGCGTACGCAGAAAATGATCCGGACAACTCGTGCCCAGCGCGCCCAGTTCCTTCGACCATTTGGAGCCCGCGAAAGTTAGAGCATCCGCATCGTCGGTGTAATGCGCGATCACTCGTCGATTAAACGACATCACCCCGCGCAATGCCGGTAAAATCTGCGCCGCAATATCCCTACGATCGGCCAGCGGTGCATGCTCCAGACCACCGAACTTCGCGCTCTTCCTGGCCTGGTGCTCGGCCTGGTGTTCCATGATGAACTCGCCCATCTGGTCGATGGTGCGAATACTGTTTGAGTAGCACTCCCGCTGCGTCTCGCCCCACGTGAACAAGCCGTGGCTTCCCAGGATCAGGCCGTCGCACCCGGGATTGTCCTTCACCGCTTTCTCGATCAAGAGCGCGAGTTCGAATCCGGGACGCTGCCACGGCACCCAGGCGATCTTCCGCCCGAATTGTCGATTGAATTGCTCCAGCTTGTGCTTGCCATTGGCGCTGGCTGCCAGCGCAATTGCCCAGTCCGGATGAAGGTGGTCCACGTGCTTGAACGGTAGAAACGCGTGCAAGGGAGTATCGATGGAAGCTGCTACGCGATTCTCTCCGAACGCGGACAGAGGATAATAGCCGACCATCTCGTCTTCATGCTCTTCGCCCCGGTAGATGCGCTTCAGCTCCTCCAGCCGATCGAGATAGAGCACCGCAAATCCGGAATCCTGTATCGATCCGAGATCGCCGCCGCTGCCCTTGACCGCCAGCACGCGCACCGGCTGTCCGGTAAACGGATCCGGCAGTTCAATCTTTGAGCTCGTGTTGCCGCCGCCGAAATTCGTAATCCGTAGATCCGCGCCCAGCAGATTGGAGCGATAGCGCAGCAGCGACAGTTCGTTCCCGGCTAGGGCTCGGGCATGATCTTCGTTCCAGAGGTCCTTCAGATGAATAGTTTCCGTGATCTCAGGCATAGCGAATGATAAAATGAATCTGTTCAGGTGGCCGTCCTCGCGAAATGCGAAAACTAATAAACTTTCCGGCAGCGCTAACCATATGCGCAACGCTCTCTCTTACTGTCGCAAATGCACAAGAGAAATTGCCCGACGGACCCGGCCGTGAAACTTTGAAGAGAGTCTGTGGTGCCTGCCACAGCCCCGAAAACGTGGCCGGGATGGCGAAAACACGCGAGGAATGGGGAGCCGTAGTCGGAGAGATGGCGGCCGACGGAGCGCAAGCTACTGAAGCTGAGTTCAACGAGATTGTGGATTATCTCGCCACCTACTTTCCGAAAGTCCCAAAGATCAACGTGAACAAAGCCTCGGCCAAGGATCTCGAAACGGGACTGGAACTCTCGACCAAGGAAGCGGAAGCGATAGTGCATTTCCGGGAAGAGAAAGGCAGTTTCAAATCCGTCGAGGACGTTGAAAAAGTTCCCGGTGTCGACGCCAAGAAAATCGAAGCCAAAAAAGATCGTTTGACGTTCTGACACTACAGGTTCTTCAACCAAAGACTGCGGAAAGAAATCTTCACATTTCCCCCACCCTCGATCTGCAGTCCGATCACCCCCTGGGCCACCGCCATCGACGGATCGTCGTCAATGAAAACAGCCATGACGTGCCCGTTCAGCATGTGCATCATCATATTTCCACGCGCGATGACGTGCATCTGATTCCAATCGCCCACCTTGATGTATTCCTTGAGCGCATCTGAATCTCCCACTGTGCTCAGCAAGCGCGGTCTCTTTCCTTGCTCCGCCCGCACCACTTGCCCGCGCCACGCGATGATGCCGCGCGGTGTCCCCTGCTCGTATAGCTGGCCGCTGTACCGGTTCGCGAAATCGAAATCCGCCTGGTAGCCTTTCAAGTTCCACTTAGCGAACTTTGCGCTCGGCGTAGGCCCGCCCTGGATTTGTCCCGCACCCACACGCGCGCTCCGATATTGAATGCCGCTGTTCGCGTTGTTGCCTTCCAGTTTGATCTCGGCCTTCAGCTCAAAATTCTTCGGCTCGCCGCCTTGCCAGATGATGTACGTGGTACCCGCAGGTTTTTCCGGGCTTGATTCGCCTATGATCGCGCCATTTTCCACTCGCCAGACATCCGGGCTTCCATCCCAGCCTTTCAAAGTCGTCCCGTCGAACATGGATTGCCATCCGGCGTGATCGTCAAAAGCGATTGGATCCGGTTGAGTGAAGCCTCCTCCCCGTCCCTGCGGTTGCGCGACCGCAGTCAAAAAATAGAACAAAACTCCCGCAAAACCAGCCACGGCCGACCGACGAAAGAACATCTTAGCCTCCCCAGATTCTATGCCGCGCTCGATTGTTTAAGCGTCGGAACTTTTTCCCAGCGCCGGTTCTTTGCGGATTCCAAAACGGCGTCAGTGACGTAGTCCGTTGCCAGACCATCGCGAAAGGTCGGCGCCGCCTGCTGGCCTTCGCCCAGCGCCTGTAGAAAATCCGCCACCTGATGGATGAACGTATGCTCGTATCCGATCTGCAACCCAGGCACCCACCAGTGCTTCATATAAGGATGATCACCGTCGCTCACGTGGACGCTTCTCCATCCGCGCAACCGCCCTTCGTCACGATGATCGAAATACTGAATGCGATGCAGGTCGTGCAGGTCCCACATCGCCGACGCATGCTCGCCATTGATCTCCAGTGTGTAAAGCGCCTTGTGCCCACGGGCATATCGCGTCGCCTCAAACGTAGCGAGCGACCCATTCTCGAAGCGGCCCAGAAACGCGCTCGCGTCGTCGATTCCTACCGGCTCGACGCGGCCGGTAAGATTGTGTTTCCGTTCTTTGATAAACGTCTCGGTCATGGCCGACACTTCCGCAATCGGGCCATTCAGCCACAGCGCGGTGTCGATCGTGTGCGCCAGCAGATCGCCCGTCACACCGCTTCCCGCCACCGAAACATCCAGCCGCCACAGTCCCTCGCCGCCTTGCGGCAGATCTTGCGAGATGGTCCAATCCTGCAAAAACTTCGCGCGATAGTGAAAGATTCGCCCTAGCCGTCCTTCGTCGATCAGATGTTTGAGCAGCATCACGGCCGGCACGCGCCGGTAGTTGTACCACACCATGTTGGCGACTTTAGCGGATTCCACCGCTTCCGTCATGCTCCGCGCTTCCACGGCATTCCGTCCCAGCGGCTTCTCGCAAAGCACCATTTTCCCGGCCTTCGCCGCTGCGATCGCGATCTCGGCATGAGTGTCGTTAGGGCTGGCGATGTCGATCAAATCGATGTCGCTCCGCTCGATCAGCTTTCGCCAGTCCGTCTCCACCGACTCGTAGCCCCAGTTCCCCGCAAATGACTTGACGCGTTCGGCATTGCGCGCGCAAACGGCTTTGAGCACCGGTTGGTAAGGCAAATCGAAGATTCGGCCCACCTGTAAGAACGCGTTTGAATGCGCGCGGCCCATGAAGCCGTAGCCGACCAAACCAATGTTCAGGCTCTTTCTTGCCATGACCTCGCCGCTTCGTCCCAGCCGTGAGCATTTCGAACCGCGATCATCGTCGCCAGGATCTCTCGCCAAGTGCTGGATTGCATCATTACTTCGTTGGGAAACATGCAGCCGTCCCAGCAGATGTGTTGAAAGGCGTGCGTCGGTCCGCCATCGCCTTCCCTTATCCAAGCCCCCGCCACTCTGACGATTTCCATCTTTCCGCTCGGATCGTTCGGCAGACAGTGCCGGCCGGTTTTGTCATGCGATCCCGATCCTTTCACCGTGGCGTCGTTCTGCGCTACGTGGAAATCGATCGTCCACGGACGTAGCGCGCGTGTCATGGTTCGAATCGCGTCGTCCAGCTCCTCCTTCTGTGACCAGTCGAAGCTCTCCGCCAGGATGCGGTCCTCAGGCGCGTTAATCCCCAGTGTGAACAAAAGCGTGTGCGCCATGTCCGCTTGAAACCCCAGCGTCTCTGGACGGCCCACCATCTCCAGTAGCTCCACCATTCGTTTCCAGCTATGCATGCCGCCCCAGCAGATCTCTCCCTCGGCCGCGAGCCGCTCGCCATGGTCTTCTGCGATCGAACACGCTTTTTGAAATGTCTCTGCGATCCGCTTGGTGTTCGCCGCAGGATCTTTCGCCCATTCCGCCGGACTCGCGGCAGAATCGATCCGAACGATCCCGTAGCGCCGAATGCCTAGCTCGCGTAGCTTCCTCGCAATCGCACACGCCTTCCGCACCTGCGTCAAAAAATTCGTCCGCTCCTCTTCGGAGCCCATGGCCGATCCGCCGCCGGTAGGTTGCCAGACCGGCGCGACCACTGAGCCGGCCACCAGGTTGCGCGCGCCAATCCCCTCCGCCAGGCGCTTCAAATCATCGTCGCTCGAATCAATCTCGACATGCGGCGCAAACAAAAACAGATCGACGCCATCGAACCGCACGCCGTCCACCTCCGCCGCCGCCGTCAAGTTGAGCATCGTCTCGAGATCGATGGGCGGTTCTGAATCCGGACCCTTGCCGACCAGGCCCGGCCACATCGCATTGTGGAGCGCCGGATATTTATGCGCGTTCGCCGTGCTCATACTCGGTTAGTTCTTCTTTCGCAGGGGCTCCGCATCCGGATTCCCAGGGCCGAAATGTTTCAGGATGACGAGCGGATCCGTCGCACTGGTATTCTCCACCTGCACGCCCTCTTTGGCCGCGTCCGCTGTGACGAACAGCTCATCTTGGGTCATTTCTCCGAAACGGATCATGGCGGGCGCCGCAACCGGGTGGTCGCCGAAACGCCCGTGCCCCTGAGTCAGGATCAGCCCATAAGCGGCGCTATCCTGAATAGCAACACTGCGGCCCGGCATCACCGTAAGCTCTTTGGCCGAATAATATCCGGTCCCGTACGTGATCCATTTTTCGCAATAACCGCCATCCTGCATGCCGTCCATCGGCCGCACCGGGACCGGAAAAACCTTGTTCGTTTTTCCGAACTCAGGGTTCAGGTTGGCGTTCCAATCCAGCATGCCCACCAGGTAATCGAGGTCGTGATGGTACTCCGGCAGCACATCTTTAGTAAGCAGGCTCCAATCGACGATGCGGCCCTCCACCACCGATTGAAACATCGCGAAAACATCGCTGCTCACTTGTGGCTCGTAAGTCACGAGCGAACCGGGAGCGTGAAGGATTCCCGGATTTATCTGCCATCCCGCGCCGGGCTCTAGCCGATAAGCTCGCGAGTGAAAAAGAATTCCGTTGTCGCCCTTGTTCCAATTTTCGAGACATCTCCGTATGTCATCTTTCGTCGTGCCGGGCTCCAAGCCCATGAACGTATATGGAAAATTGTTTTCCGTCAGGTTATATTGCGGAGGAAAATAGTACGCTTCGGGCTTCCCTCGCTGCCCGACCAGCTTCGCGACCTCATCGCTCTGATGCATGTGATGCGGGATCGGGCCCATGTTGTCGAAAAACTTGCACAGCAGATTCCATCCACCCTCGCGCTCGATCACATCCGCGCCAAGCAGTAGATCGCCGGCGCTATCCATGGCTTCTTTGAACAGAAATCTTTTCCCGCCATCCACGCGAACATAACTCAAGCCTTCGTCTTCCAAGGTTGCCGGGCCGTTAGAAGCCTTGGTGGTCGATGAAAACCAGCGCTCATTGATGCCGCCGCGATGTGCTCCGAACGCGTACAGATCGTCGGGATGCAGCTTCAATCTCCGGCCGGGGATCATGAACGAACGAGGCACCCAGCAAGGCTCCAGTCTGAGAATTCCGCGGCCAGCATCAATCGCTTCCTGAACGCTCGATCGATTCAGCATCGTCTTCGAGTGATCCTTTTTAGTGCTCTATGGGAAGGCCGAACGAGTACAGCGTATTGTCGTACGTGCCAAAGTACACCCGGCCATTGGCCACCGCCATGCTCGCGAAGTGCGTGAAGGAAGTGATGCTGTCGCCGCTCGAATACAGCTCTTTCCCGGTCTCGCCGTCCAATGCATAAAGCGTAGCGTGTACCGACCGTTCCGCGCGCTGTTGCGAACTGAACAGCCCACCTTGGTTCTCGTTCGCTTGACGCACGAATTCGCCGCTGGAAAGCGCGAACACTACTCCGTTCGCGACCACTGGCGGTGTTGGAATGATCAGGTCGCGCGAAACCCACGCCGGTGAAAGTACCGTCTTGCCGTCTTTCTCTTCCACCTTGAACGCCACCACACTGCCGTGCGGAGCGTCGCCGTTGG
The DNA here is from genome assembly GCA_035484655.1 of Bryobacteraceae bacterium. Taxonomy (GTDB): domain Bacteria; phylum Acidobacteriota; class Terriglobia; order Bryobacterales; family Bryobacteraceae; genus Palsa-89. The sequence goes on from DATHOT010000397.1 coordinate 13,165, forward strand.
TGATCGGAAACTTCACGTCCTTAGTCAGCGGGCCCCAAACTGGCGCCAGCACCCAGCGCGTTCCCTTGCTGTCTTCCCAGCTCGCCAAGCCGCCCCAGGTCCCAAACCCGGCGAAATCCGTTTCTTCATTCGAGATCAGCGGAGTCCGATACAGCGGCGTCCGATGGTTCGCTCCACCCAGCGACTGGCTGTCGAGCAAGAACAGCCGGCCCTCTTTGCCGCCCGCGACGATCAGATCGCGCCCCTTATAAGGAAAGACCGTGGGCGTGGTGTTCATGTCGAGATCGCGCTTGGTGATCCACTCGCGATTGGAAGGCGTGTACCAATCTTTCAACTGCAGATCTTTGGGAGACAGCGCCAGAACCGTATCCGAGTATATTCCTTTGGCCGGATCCCATTCGCCATCTCCCACTTCCGCGTAGACCGTTCCGTCCGTACCAATCGCAGCGCCGCCGAGTCCCCAGATGCCGCCGCCGTTCGACCCGAAGAAACTGACCTTCTTGTCGTCGCTCGGAAGATCCATCGAATAAACGCCGTTCGGATTGCCGCCGCATTTCTGCCCGGTGGTGGTGTACACGACGTTGTCGATCATATTCATGCTGTAAGGCTTCCCGTTCGGAGGAATAAATTTTGCAGGCGGCATGACGTCTTCGCCATTGGCGAGGTTCATCTCATGCAGACTGCCATCGCTGGTGAGGACGTAAATCCCCCGTGGCAAAGGTCGTGGCGCCGCTCGTGGCGCAGGTCCCCGACCTGCGGTATCTGGTGATGGCCCAGGTCCGCGACCTGCGGTATCTGGTGATGGCCCAGGTCCCCGGCCTGCGGATGCAGCAGCCCCTCTTCCGCCAAACGTGGGCGGAGGTGGAATCACAGGCATCGCCGTCAATCCACCCGGACAGAGCCACGTCGGGTTTTGAGTTTGAGGCACGTCGGCCCCATGCTCGAAATGTCGTTGCCACAAAATTCGGCCGAGATCGGCGTCCACGGCGAAAATATTGTCCGAACTGCCGGCCACGTACGCCATCTCCTTAAACCCGCGATTCGTGATAATCTGGCCCATAATCAAGGGCTCAAAGATCGAGTACATGGCCTTCTGCTCGTTCTCCAACTTCAGTTTCCACAGAAGCTGAAAGCCCTTCACGCTTTCTTTGTTGATCTTGGTCTCGTTTTTCTGCCACCCGCTGCGCTGGGGATCGCCGCCGTGCGTAAGCCAATCCGCCGCGCGCCCCACTTGTGCTTCAGCCGGCTGTAAACAGAGGCCCGTCAGACCCAATGAAATGATTACTGCTTTAAGCAAGTTTTGTATTCTCACGCTAAACCTTGAATCGCGGAAATAACTTCTCTGTATTCCCCCGCTCGATCGCCGCCATCAACTTCGTCGGCAGTCCCGCCCTCAATGTGTCCTCCGGTAGCGGAACGCCCGTGAACAGCCCGAAACGATTGGGATGATCGGCCAGCACTTTCGCGCCGTATTCGTTGCCGGTTCGCACCGCCTTGCGGCCTCTCTCAGTGCCATCGTAAAGAATATCGCCCATCTGCGTCATCGACAGGATCGATACCGCAATATCAAACTTGTCTATTTGCTGGAGCGATAGCTCCGGCGTCCACGGTGCCCGGCCGGCGTGCCCTGGTCCGATTTCGACTGCCGGGGAAGCGTCATGATGATGCACGTCGATCCGGCCGCCTTTCGCAGTCGATTTATTGGCCTGTTGCCCGAACAAATGCCTAGACGACAATATCGCGCCCGTTGCGCCCGTAGTCCCGGCCACGTCGAAAGCCTTGAGGAACTCTCGCCGCGA
>DATHOT010000398.1:0-6824 GCA_035484655.1 Bryobacteraceae bacterium
GCCGCGCCCAGCCCAGCGGTAATGGCCTCCTGGCTGTGACTGTTCCACTCATAGTAGTTGGTCCAGCTCCGTGCCGCGATCAAGATAGCCAGCTCGGTAAGCTTCGGGCTAAGGGCGCTGTTATTTAGATTGTGAAGGCGCATTTGCAGGGAAGGCACAACCAAGTCCGGCACACGCAGAAGGACTGACCATGGCGGCCCGTTCAGGTCAAGCTTGCGAACGTCCTTATAATCTGCAACGGCTTTCTTTTGCGCGTCCATCAATTTGTCCGCGGGGAGGGATAACAGGCATTCGATCCTGACCCACGACGCTCGCCGACTGTAGCAATACGAGAATCAAGAATCCGTTGTGGGTTCGTGTCATGGTTTTTCCATCGATGTAATAACTCAGCGTTCGGCGCGCGCAGAATCGAGCGCAAAAGTGCTGGTCGGAATGCCGTCGCCCTCCAGCACCTTGCGTAGATATTCGACTGCCTTGGTTTCTTTCCCGGCGCGTGTATCGATCCGGATCAGGTCGCGGTAGTGCGTGAGGATTTCAGATTTCTGCCCGTTCCAATCGACCGCTGATTGCGCCCAGGCGGGGCAGGCACCTGTCAGCAATATCCAGGCGAGCTTCATCGCACGTTATTATAGAACTCGTCTGGGGCGTCAAACCGTTAGTCCATGGGAGTGCGCGCCGGGCTGCGCGCCTTTCGAGGCTCGCCCGTTGACACATTCAAAAGGAGATCTATGACACGTCGGTTCCGTCCTTTCGCGCTTGGACTGCTCGCGGTGTTCGTCGCCGCATCCCTCACGCTGACTTCATTGGCTCAAGGGCCTCGCGCCGTTACTTCGGCCGCCGCCAAAGTTGCGGAGACACGTGTTCGTGATCTCGCGCCTGCGAGGGCCGAATCGGTCGGCATGTCCACGGAAAGGTTGGGCCGCCTGGACGCTGCGATGAAGCGTCTCGTCGACGAAAAGCAGGTCGCCGGCCTCGTCACTCTCGTCGAGCGCCACGGTAAGATCGTGCACTTCAACGCTGTCGGGCAGCTCGACGTGCGCAAGATGGACCCGATGCAAAAGGACTCGATCTTCCGTATCTATTCGATGACCAAGCCGGTCACCGGAGTGGCGATGATGATGTTGTATGAGGAGGGAAAGTGGCAGCTGAACGATCCCGTGTCGCGCTACATTCCGGAATTCGCTCGATTGAAAGTCTACACCGGCAAGAACCAGGACGGCACACCCAAACTGGAAGACGCACAACGCTCGATGACGATGCGCGAGCTGATGACACATACGGGCGGGCTCGGCTATGTCCTTACCCGAATAGTCCGGTCGACAAGATGATCATCGATGCGAACGTGCTGAACGCGGGGGCTCCGCTTCAAGCGATGATCGACGGTTTGGCGAAGATCCCGCTCCTGGCGCACCCAGGCACGCGCTGGTCCTACAGCATCGGCGTTGACGTCCAGGGGTACCTGGTCGAGAAATTCTCGGGCCAACCCTTCGCGGAATTCGCGCTCTCGCGAATCTTTGAACCGCTCGGGATGAAGGACACGGCGTTCTACGTGCCGAAGGAGAAGCTGCCGCGCGTCGCGCAAGTCCACTCTGGCTCTGGATCGAATCTCACGGTCGACGTGAACCGGCCAGACCCGACCGTGATTCCGCTCGGGCCGTCAGGCGGGGGCGGGCTCTTTTCCACCGCCATGGATTACGCGCGCTTCTGCGAGATGTTGCGGCAGGGTGGCCAGCTCAACGGCGTCCGCTTACTCGCGCCGCGCACGGTCGAAATGATGCGAACCAACCATGTCAATCCCGAGCCGCTCAAGACGATGCCGCCAGGCACTGGCTGGGGCATGGACTTTCAGATCGTGACGGATGCTGCGGCTGCGGGCGATTCGGTCTCGAACGGCACATTCAGCTGGTTTGGCATTGCGGGCACGTGGTTTTGGATCGATCCTGTCCGGGATGTCGCGTTTGTTGGGATGGTGCAGCACCAGAATCTCGGGACGACGCGGCCGATCCATGCGTTGTCGCGGAGCCTGGTATCTCAGGCGATCCTGGACTAGTGCCATCGGCGATGTCGCCCGCGTGCGCACTGAGCGCTCCGCCGCGGGGCACTCGCCCGGCGGCGTTGCTCCTTCTGCAGTATCCTCACTTCCGCCGAACAGTCCGATAGACCCAGGCACAGCCCCTGCAGATCGCGATTGGCGGCGAGGATCTCCGCCTCGATCGCCACGATCTCTCGGCGGCAGCTTCCATTCGTTCGGTTTTGACCTCGGTGAACGTGCGGCCGCTAGAGTCGAGCTTTGCCTGTTGATCGTGGCCAGGTACCGAAATCCACACGATGCCCATGGCTGCCCGTGCTCAAAATGCTGTTTGGGCTCCAGTGTTGGACTCCGGCGACGAGGTTCTGGCGGGCGGAGAAACGGCAAGTGTTTGAAATGTTTTGGTGGACCTGGTCGGGTTCGAACCGACGACCTCTTCCATGCCATGGAAGCGCGCTCCCAACTGCGCCACAGGCCCACGCTTGAGGTGCATTTTCAATATATCATGCCGGTTTCGCTACCATGGTCGAGACGGAGCCAAATCGAGACGGAGCCAATTCTAGATGGATCGCCAACAAGCCTGGAATCTTCTTTGTGAGTTCACCAAATCCGACAATCTCAGGCGGCATGCGCTGGCCGTGGAAGCTTGCGTGACCGCCTACGCCCGGAAGTTCGCCGAAGACGAAAACAAATGGTCGGTGACGGCGGTGCTGCATGACTTCGATTGGGAGATTCACCCTGAACTTCCGGACCATCCCATCAAAGGCGAGCCCATTCTGGCGGAGCGAGGCGTGGAGGAGGAGATCCGCCGCGCCATTCTCTCGCACGCCGATTTCACCGGGATCCCGCGTGAGTCAATGCTCGAAAAGACGCTTTTTGCCTGCGACGAGCTGGCTGGCTTTCTTACCGCCTGCTCCTACGTGAAGCCCAACCGGAGCATTCATGAAGTGGATGTCAAATCCGTGCGGAAAAAATTGAAGGACAAAGCCTTCGCGCGTTCGGTAAACCGCGATGACATCACCAACGGCGCACGAGAGTTGGGCGTCGAGCTGGACCAGCACATCGAATTCTGCATCGAGGCTATGAAGCAGCGGGCGGCCGACCTCGGCCTGGCCGGAACGCAACCCGCTGGCGCGGCATCATAGCCCTGCTAGAATCTCTTTGGAAGCTATTCTTGGCCGGTGCTGGGCCTGGTCTTCAAAACCAGCGTGCGGCACTCTGTGTCGCAGGTGGGTTCGACCCCCACTAGCTTCCGCCATACAGCGGCATTCAGAATCATAATTTTAGAATGATTTCATCGGGTGTGCGCGAGTCAAGAAGTGAGTCACATTTGAGTCAATTTGATACGGACCGTGGCCTGCACGCTGGCTTTCGGACACTCCAGCGTCTTATGCCGCGACCAGGCAAAGCCTTTCGCCATCGTGCGGCGCCCTGCGATAGAATGTTCATGCTTTGATGGGTTTCGCCAGGATGCTAATCGCATGGTAAGAATATTTATTTCCTTCGCGCCGGTAGTTTTTGTTTCGCTGCTTCTCCCCGTGAGGTCCTCAGCCCAGGGCACACCGGCCCGGGATTGGCTTACCTGGGGCTACGATCAAGAACGAACTGGCTGGAACCGAGGGGAGACGACGCTTTCGAAGGAGAACGTCGGGAAGCTGGAGCTAAAGTGGAGCGCACAGCTCAGCACTCAACCCAAAGATGTGGTGCTTTCTACTCTTACCGCGCCAGTCGTAGTGGAAGGCGTGAACACATCGCAAGGCAGAAAGAACCTGATCTTCCTGGTGGGTAGTAACGATACAGTGTTCGCTCTTGATGCCGAAACCGGAAAACCGCTTTGGCAGAAGACCTTTCCCAATAACCTCACGCCCCGGCAGGCGGCCACGTGGCTATGCTCGAACACGCAGAATGCGACGCCTGTAATTGACAAGCCAAAGTCCATCATTTATCTGAATACGAGCGATGGAAAGCTGCGCGGCCTAAGCCTGAGCGATGGTGAGGACCGCATCCCACCGACGGATTTCGTCGTCCCCTTCGCCCGAAACTGGAGTTTGAACCTGATCGACGATGTCGTCTACTCGCCTACCGCGCGCGGCTGCGGAGGGGCGATGGCGAATATCTCTGCCATGGACGTGAGCGATCCATCGCACCTGCACTTATCGCGGTTTTACACCAGCGGTGGCCGACCTTCGGGAGCCTGGGGAAGAGCCGGCGTAGTGAGAGGTCCGAAGGGGATTTACATACAGACCGCGGACGCGGTTGCTGACCCGGCATCGGGAACTTATGGCGAGACTGTGCTTGCCTTTGCGCCTAAGGAACTACGAATCCTGGATTCGTTCACGCCGTCCAACTGGCGGTATCTGAATTCCAGAGATTTAGATCTAGGTGCGGCGAGTCCGATCATTTTCCCTTTTCAGAAACGGACGCTGGTCGCCAGCGCAGCGAAAGAGGGAGTCGTGTATTTGCTCGACGCCAATGCGCTGGGAGGCGGCCTGCAGGAGCATTCGACGCCCCTGTATCAATCGCCGCGCTTGGGCAACGACGAGGTATTGCTCGGAGGCCGAGGGGTCTGGGGAGCGATGGCCACCTATCAGAATCCGCGAGGGGAACGGTTTTTGTACGTGCCGATGTGGGGACCGCCTTCGAAAGATGCGCCGCAGTTTAAATACCGCTACGACGACGCTCCGCATGGCAGTGTGATGGCCTTCCAGGTTTCCGCCGAAGGCGACAAACCCTCGCTGACCGCGGAATGGATCTCCCGCGATATGCAGGTACCCGATCCTCCTGTGGTTGCAAATGGCGTGGTGTATGCAATCCAAACGGGTGAGCAGACCATCCAGAACCCGACCAGGGGAGATGTGACGGGCCTGACACCCGCCCCCGCCGCTGCTCCAACCGGCGGCACAGGGCAAGCTGCTGCTGCAGCCGCAGCGGCGCAATCCGCCAAGTTCCGCGCTACTCCGGTCAGTCATCTGGTCCTCTATGCATTAGATGCGGAGACGGGTAAACAGCTTTATTCCAGCGAGAAGATCATCACGAATTGGGTGCACTTTAGCGAGCCGGTAGTGGCCCTAGGAAAGGTCTTCGTGGTTTCCTGGGATGCCCACGTCTACGCTTTTGGACTTAAACCGTAATCAATTCATGGGGAACAGGGCAACGATCTCGTTGATATCGCGAATGAGGTTCCGCATCGCGACGTTGCCGCCGTCGCCGCACCTCAAATCGGGGGATTGTTCTCCGCCGAATGAGACTGTCAAAGTGGATCCGAACGACGCACTCTTCATGCAGTGAACTTCCGGCAACGAAGTCAGCGGTTTCGCCGCTTTGAGATCGGCTTGGAAGCGTTCGACTGTGGCGCGAGGAAGCATTGTCCGGATAGGTTTGGATTGCTCCTGAGATGTGCCGCGCTTCCGAGGCGCGGAAGCCAACTCCGCCTCTCCGGAATGCTCAACCACAATCCGGAATCCGGGTTTATTGGTCGAGCCGGAATCTATTATCGTTACGGTATCGGGTTCTGCCGCCGTCGCCACTGGTAGTCGCGAGATTCCCGCCATCATCAAACCGGCGATCGCTAGCTGCCGTAACATCCACTTCTATTTTAGATGCTACGCTCAGACGGCGTCCGAAACGCTCGTGAAATTGAAGTCCTGTGTGATCAGAGCGGGCACAATGTTCGAGCCGGTCTCGGTATTGGTCACTCGCACTGGTTCGGTCAGTTTCGTGGTCCGCTGCAGAACCTCCGCGGGGCTTTCGTTCCAACGGAAATTGACAACCGGATCGGTCACTTTACCCTTCTCGATCAGAAAGACGCCGTCGCGAGTCAGCCCGGTTAGCTGCCAAGTCTTCGGTTGAACAACGCGGATGTACCACAGTCGAGTCACGAGTAATCCGCGTTCGACAGAGGAAATTAGATCGGCCAGGCTGTTCGGTTGGCCATCGAGTAAGAGGTTTATCGGATATGGAGTCGGCTTTTTTCTCGCTTTTTCCGCCCAAAATCGATCGTAATACAGGTTGCTCACCACCCCTTTGTCGATCCACGCGATCTTTTCATTAGGCAGGAGAGACGGTCCCCACGGCGTCGATGCCAGCGTCGGATGAAACGGATCGCTGCGAAGCGTAATTATCTCCGGATACAGCTTTTCGCCAAGAAGCGTCCCTCCCGGCGCGCCGGGCTTGCTGAGAAACGACTGGCCCTGTTCGGCGTCACGGGCGTCCAATCCGAACCCTAGCCACCCGATCAGGTCGGCCACCGCGGCCGGCTCCAGGAGAACGGTGTACTTACCAGGATCGATTTTCTTCCGGTTAACGCCGTTGAGGCATTTTCCGGCCGACACTTTCGCCTGTTCCTCCCCGTTCAGGTCCTTTAGCGAAATAGAACTCTGGGTGGCCCATCCGGAACTGGTTCCTTCGCGGTTGCGCATGGTGTGCGTGAGGCTTGAATCGGTGTAGGTGTGATAGCCGAACAGACCGGCTTTGTTGCCGACTCCCACTGCGTTGGCGGAGCGCTGGATGTATCCCGCAGCCACCAGCTTGTTTTTCAGCGCGGCAGCCAGCACAGCCTTCACTTGTGGGACCATCGAGTCGCCACGCGCCGCCGCCGTGTACGCGTCGAAGTTGCTAAGACGCGGATATTGTTGCGCCGGCAACGCAGGCATGTCTTCCGGGTTCGGTCGCGATATCGCGGCCAGATCTTCCGCCTGCTTCACGCCGTTCTTGAGGGCCTCGGGAGTCAACTCCCCAACGGCTGCGTTGCCGCTGCGTTTATCCGCCGTAGTGCTGGTGATCGAGACCTGCTGGG
>DATHOT010000399.1:0-23623 GCA_035484655.1 Bryobacteraceae bacterium
CCAATACCCGCCTGTTTGAATTCGACCAAACCGGCAAATTCATCAAGGAAATCGGCGCTGGTTATTATGGCTTCGAATTCGCCCATTCTGTGCGGGTCGACAAGGACGACAATATCTGGACCGTCGACGAGGGCACCAACATGATCACCAAGTTCAGCCCCGACGGGAAAGTGCTGATGGTGCTCGGCCGCAGACCTCCGGCAGTGGAAGATCCGATTTCATACCCCGTGGGCCCGAACGTCCCGGCGAAGAAGTATATTTTCTGCCGGCCGACAGATGTGGGCTGGGACCCGCAGGGCAACATCTTCATTTCCGACGGCTATTGCAACAATCGCGTGGTTAAATACGACAAGAATGGACGATTCCTGGCGCAGGTTGGCAGCGAGAAGGTAGGAAAAGCTATGGGAGAATTCAATCTCCCGCATGGCTTACAAGTAGATGGACAAGGGAATGTGTGGGTCGCCGACCGTGGAAACAATCGCTACCAAGTGCTCGATAACAACCTGAAGCCCATGCGCGAAATCACCAACCTGGGTACCGCCTGGACAGTATGCGTTTCGTCGGGGTCTCACCAGTATGCCTTCCTGTCGAACTCGAACCCGAACGGAAACATGCCGGGAACCTGGGAGACGACCGGGGAAATTTACAAGGCGGAACTGGACGGGAGCGTACTGGGTAAGTTTGGTCATCCTGGCAAGCTGGCGCCTGGCTTCCAGGTGGTTCACATGATGGATTGCCGCAATCCGAACGAGATCGTCCTCGGCGAAATCGAATCCTGGCGAGTGCAGAAATACATTCTCCAGCCAGGCTCGACCAAAGCTACGGGCAGCCGGTAAGGACGCAGACCAAGCAAGGAGAACAACCATGAAACATTTACTGCAAGCACTGCTGGCTGCGGCCTTGATTGCCGGAGTTCCGGTCCTCGCCCAAGGGGACGCCCCTGAAATTCGGTACGATGCCGCCGCTAACGCTCTACAGCTTCCTGCCGGACTCTATCTCGGTGAAGTGGGCGGTGTGGCGACGAATTCGCACGGCGATATTTTCGTCTATACGCGGACCGGCCATCCCACTGTATCGATCGGCACGGCGCGTCCGTTCGCTCATGGCGGCTCAAGGCTTTTCGAGTTCGATCCCAGTGGCAAGTTCATGCGTGAGATCGGCAAAGACTCCTACGGCTTCATGTTCGCTGCCCAGGTCCGCATCGATCCCAACGACAACATCTGGGTGGTGGATCAGATGAGCAGCATGGTGATCGAGTTTGACCCGCAAGGGCGCCTTCTTATGCTGCTTGGGCGAAAAGCCGAGAATGTTAATGTTCCGACGCGTCCGACGAAAGGCGACAGCTCAGGACGGCCGACCGACTTGTTCGAACGCCCGACCGACGTTGCGTGGGACTCCGCCGGGAATATATTCGTCGCCGACGGCCTCGGCAATGCGCGCATCGCGAAGTTCACGAAAGACGGCAGATTCGTGAAGTCCTGGGGCAAAAAGGGAACCGCGACAGGGGAGTTTGCCAACGTCCGCAGCATAGCGGTTGATGCGCAAGGAAACGTGTACGCCGCGGACGGCGGAAACAAGCGGGTACAGGTGTTTGACAGTGACGGCAACTTCAAGACGGCTTTCACCAACGTTGGAAATGCGCAGGCGCTGTGCATGACCAAGGGACCGAATCAGTTCTTGTACGTTTCGAATTCCAATCCGCCGGACGACCTTGACCGCGATGGTGAAATCTATAAGATGCGACTGGACGGAACGATGGTCGGCAAGTTCGGCAAGGCGGGGAAGTTGCCAAAGGAGTTCGGAACGGTCAACGCCATCGACTGCCGCAACGAAAATACGTTGTATGTTGGCGAGATCGGTAATCTGCGGGTCCAGAAACTGACGCTGCACTAAAACGGGGCCGAGACTACTCGTACCGCAGCGCCACCATGGGGTCGACTCGCGTTGCGCGCCGGGCCGGCAGATAGCACGCGAATACGGTTACGGCGGCGAGCAGCAACGCCATCGCGAGGAACGTAAGCGGGTCGAACGAACTGACTCCAAAGAGCAGGCCGCGAATGAATCGCGTCAGACCGAACGCGGCCAGCGCTCCGATCACCGTACCCAGCAAGCCGAGGCGTATGCCTTCTCCGACCACCATCCGCAAGACATCGCCTGGCCCCGCGCCCATGGCCATGCGGATACCGAACTCGGAGGTGCGTTGTTCGACCGAGTATGCGATCACACCGTAGATTCCCAAGGAAGCCAGCGCTAGCGCGACCGACGAAAAAATGGTGAGCAGAACCGTCAGGAACCGCGGTCGGGTTTGGGCGGCGAGAATCACGTCGTCCATCGAGCGCATATTAGCCACCGGAAGCGCCCCATCCAACTGCGCGATTTCGCGGCGGGCCGCGCCGGCCAGCGCGTAAGGATCGCCCGTTCCCTTGAGTATCAAATAGCCCGATCTCGTGTTCTCCGACTGGAGATAGGGAAAGTACAGCTCTGTGCCCGCCGGCTTATCGATGCCGGCGTTCTTTACGTCACCCACTACGCCAACAATCGTCCGCCAGTCGCCTTCAAATCCCGGCTTCACCCGGCGGCCAATCGGACTTTCACCAAGCCAAAACGTGCGGGCCATGGTTTGGTTGACGATGACAACCTTGGGCGTTTTTGCTCCGTCCCGCTCGTCGAAGAACCGGCCTTCGATCAAGCGAATGCCCAGTGTTTCGAAGTAATGATCGCCAGCCGGCTGCCAGTAGTCGACGTTTTGCGCAGCCAGGCCGGGCTTTTCCACATAGCCTTCGATTTGCGTGTCATTGGCATTGACGGGACGCAGGGGGGGCAGGCCGCCGGCCCAGGTAGCCGCCGTGATTCCAGGTATGGCGCGGAGGCGTTGTTGCACCGCCATCCAAAACTGATGACGGCGGTCTTCGTCTTTATACAACACCGCCGGCAGGTTCAGACTCATGGTAAGCACGTGGCCCGGAACCAGACCGATATCCACTTCCTGCAGCTTCCAGAACGCGCGAACCATCAAGCCTGATCCGATCAGGAGCACCAGCGCCAGGGAAAGTTCGGCCGTGACGAGCGCGCTCCGAAAACGATTCGCCGCCACCGTCGCGGTTGTGCGCGTACCGGCGGCCTTCAACGTGTCGCTTACATTCTGGGTGACGATCTGAGCCAGCGGCGCGAGCCCGAAGCCGAGACCCGTTGCCAGCGAGACTCCCAGCGTGAAGAGCAGCACCGGCACGTTGATCGCGATTTCGCCCGATCGCGGAATGCTCCCCGCGTTGATCGCGACTATGACACGCAGCGCCCCGAAGGCGAGCAGCAACCCTAGCGCCGCACCGCCCACCGATAAAAGCACGCCTTCGGTCACGAACTGTGCCGTGAGCCGGCCCAATCCGGCTCCCAGCGCTCGCCGAATCGCGATCTCCCGCTGCCGCGCTTCTGCGCGCGCAAGCAACAGATTCGCGACATTCACGCAGGCGATCAACAACACGAACACAACCGCTCCGAGCAGCGCCCACATCGCCACCCGTACGCCGCCGACGACCTCGTCATGAAGCGGAAACATCACCAGCGGATGGAACTTCGCCGAGAAGGCGTGCGACTTCGGAGCTTTGGTCGCATCCCAGTGATTGACCAGTTGGGCTATTTCAGCGCGCGCCTGCCCGATGTCCACGCCGGTCTTCAGCCGTCCCAGCAGATACAGAAAGTGGCTGGAGCGCGCCCCCGGATTGGCAGGGTCGATTTGCAGCGGACTCCACGCTTCGGCCGGATCGATCTCGCCGGGCGGGAACTGGAACCCCTTCGGCATCACTCCGACGACCCTGGTGTTTTTCCCGTTGAGCTGTACGTCGCGATTGAGAACACCGCGATCGCCGGCATAGGCTCTCTGCCATAGCCCGTAGGACAACACGATCACTGGAAGCGCACCCGGGCGATCGTCCTGAGAAGTTATAACGCGCCCCAGCAAGGGAGCCACGCCCAATGTCGCGAGCAAATTGCCGGAGGGATAGCACACCGTCACCCGAAACGGCTCCGCTGCACCCGCGAGGTTGGCGCCGCCGTTCACCCACCCGTCCAGTGTCTCCCAGGAGTTGGCGTAGCGCTGCAAGTCCAAAAGCTCGGGCGGGGACACCCAAAAGCGGTGGAATCCACCAGCCGACATGGTGGGAAATTCCGAATATAAGCGCACCAGCCGATCGGGCTGGCGGTAGGGGAGCGGGCGCAGCAGCACAGCGTTGACAATGCTGAAGATTGCGGTGGTCGCTCCGATGCCCAGCGCCAGGCAACCGATCGCCGCGGCGGTGAAGCCAGGACTCTTGCCAAGCATCCGTACCCCGTAGCGAATGTCGTGGACAAAGTCGCGCATTGAAGGCCCTCCCGATACAAAGGCAGACTACTAGATACTACTCGCGTCAGTTCCGAAAGTTACAGAAATCTTCGCTACCTACCTCAGCTCTTCGGAACGACATATCCGGTGCGTGCCCGAACGCGAGCGTTCGGATGTTGTTCGGCGGCTGAGCGCGAGAGTTCCACTTGGATCCGGCGCCTGATTCCTGGTTTTCCTGGGGGCTGCGCATAGTACAGGCTGTAGCGGCTCCGAATGCGATGCATAGACTCTTGAAATGCGGTGCCGACGTCGCGGTCGCTGATCGCGTCGCCACCGGTCTTTTCGGCGATGCCCTTCATCCCAGCCTCCATCAGGAGGTTTTGCGGACCCAGAACCACGCCTACGGTTCGGATGGTGCGAAATAGCTTGTTGGAAACGATAAGCCCGCTCAGCAGCGCGTCGGCCTCCCAAAAGTCGGTAACCACCGACTGCTCGCGGCGCGTCCGCACGCCCATGTTGTCGGTTATGATCAGGACGGCACGCCTCCGCTCGCTGTTAGGCTCGTGCATGAAGCGCAGCGCCGCTGTGTCAACGGCATCCTGAATTCTTGTGCCGCCACCGAAACGAAGGTGCAGCACATCCTCCTCAATGGTCTTCTGGACGGCGTCGAGATCTTCGGTGAAACCCGCGACCTCGCGGCTCCGGGTATTGAACACCATGACAGCGACGCGGTCGCCGGCGTGGAGCTCCTGCAGTGCCTGGTGTGCGGCCGCTGCCACTGCTTGAACCACGGCCTGCATGCTGCCCGAAATATCGAACAGCAGGATCAAGTCGAGCGCTTGTTCCCCGGCGGAAAAATGGAGTACCGGCTGCGGTTTGCCGTCGTCCAGGATACGAAAGTCATCCTTGCCGAACCCATCGAGCATGCGTCCGTCTTCCAAAACTTCGGCGTCTACATGCACCAGAGCTACTTCCGTGCGGAAGGTCGGGGCGGTCTGCGCGCTGAGCCTCGCATACAGAAGCGCTGAACAAATTAAGGCGCAGGACTTCCAGCACATTCTGGCCCAATTGTACTGCCTGACAGTTTCATCGTGCCGGACAGAAATCGGCAGCGGCGGTTGGGACTCCGCCGTTATATACTGTCCAACCAGAGGCAAAACGTGAGCCTGCCATTTTGCCCGCCGGAATTCGTGGGGAGGAAGTATGAGAATCCTGTTGATCGGTTTAATCGGATTGGGCGCCGGAGTATCTATTCCCTACGCACAGAGCCCAACCAACGCACGCCCGGCGATCACAAACGAAGCGGACTTCCGCCGCGCGATGAAGGAGCTTTCCAACTGGGGAAGATGGGGTAATGAGGATGAACTCGGCGCTTCCAATCTGATCACCCCCGCGAAACGGAAACAGGCCCTGGCTTTGGCCAAGGAGGGCGTGACTATTTCACTGGCGCACGATATCGCGCAGGAAAAAGCTGCGGATGCACCGAACATCCTGGAGCGTGTTCTCGGCGACGTGAGGCCCACCGGCACCACCGATCGGTATCAATATACGGGCACGTATCACGGCGTGGTTCATAGCCATCTGGATGCAGTGGACTGTCACGTCATGTCTGAAGGCAAGGGGTACAACGGCCGGTTGATGGAAGACATCGTCGCAGACGGCGGTTGCCCGAAAGGGAATATCAATGCTCAGAAAGATGGCGTTGTCACCCGAGCCATCCTTTTCGACGCGACGCGCCTTCCGGGGAAGGCGACTCCTCAAGGGTGGCTAGAACCGGGAACGGCCATTCACCGGGAAGACCTCGAGGCCTTGGAAAAAATGGAGCACGTGAAGGTATCTCCAGGCGACGTTATTCTTCTCTATACCGGGCGTTGGAAGCGGCGCGCCGCGCTGGGCCCTTGGCCGAACAGTACCGGGTTTGCCGGCTGGCACGCGGATGTCGCGTATTTCATAAAAGAACGCGGCGTTTCTTTCATCGGCGGCGATGGACCGAATGACGTCTCACCCTCGGGCCTTCCGTCCACCATCGCGATCCCGCTTCATCAACTGGCGCTGGTCGCGATGGGTGTGAGCATCTTCGACAATCTCGATTTTGAGCGAGCCATCCAACAGGCCAAGCGCCTGAATCGTTACGAGTTTCTATTCATGGCTGCGCCGTTGCGGATCGAGAAGGGAACAGGTTCGCCCCTCAATCCACTGGCGATTTTTTGACTGACGTGTTTCGTGCGGACCCCGAGAGGTGATATATTCTCTTGGAAGGAGTCAACCAATGGAGCCAACCAGATCCAAACTGCCGAGCGAGGCCATCCAACTCTATAATCTCTTCATTCACGGCGAGATCAGTCGTCGCGCCTTTATGGACGGCGTGCAGCGATTCGCTGTAGGCGGGCTGACGGCCGCGGCGATTATCGAGGCTTTGATGCCGAACTACGCTCTCGGGCAACAAGTGTCCAAGACCGATGACCGGATCAAAACCAGCTACGAGACCGTCCCGTCGCCGCAAGGCAACGGAAGCATCAAAGGATATTTCGTCCGGCCTGTGAGTGCCGACACCCGAGCGGAGAAGCCAGTGAAATTGCCCGGTATTATCGTTGTCCACGAGAATCGTGGTCTGAATCCTCATATCGAGGACATCGCGCGGCGCCTGGCTCTCGCCAACTTCATGGTGTTCGCTCCGGACGGGCTCACTTCTCTGGGCGGGTTTCCCGGTGACGACTATAGAGGCGGCCAGATGTTCATGAAGGTCGACGGCAAAAAGATGGCCGAAGATTTCGTGGCTTCCGCAATGTGGCTGAAATCGCGCCCCGACTGCACGGGCAAGATCGGCGTGACCGGTTTCTGTTACGGCGGCAGCATCTCGAATACCTTGGCCGTCCGGTTAGGAGCCGATCTAGCGGCTGCGGTTCCGTTCTATGGTGGGCCTCCCACCAAGGAGGACGTTCCGAAGATCAAGGCGGCGATTCTGGTCCACCATGGGGAACTCGACAAGCGACTGGCCGAGACGTGGCCGGCCTACGATATGGCGCTGACGGCAGCCAACGTTCCGCACGAGGGCTACATCTACCCCAACGCTGTTCACGGCTTCAATTGTGATGCAACGCCGGAACGCTATAACAAAGCCGCAGCCGACCTGGCCTGGCAGCGCACGCTTGACTGTTTCAACAAACACGTGCGGCCTATTTCGCAAGCGTAGGTGCAACCATTTTGCCGGCTAGCACGGTGCCACTCGGGAAGAGCCGGCGCTGAGCGGTCCGTTTGTTCCCAAAATTATCCTCGAATTCGAAAGTCCCTTCTTTTAATTCGAGCATTGCAATGTCGGCCGGCGCGCTTACTTTCAGGGCGCCCCGATCGTGAAATATCGGAAATACGCGGGACGCATTGACGGTCGCGCACGCCACCACTTGCTCGAGTGACATGCCCAGCATCAGGAACTTCGACATGACGTTCGGAAAGTCGATTACCTGAGACGTTCGGCCTTCGGGAGTCCAGTCGGTCGAGAAAGTGTCTGGCAGAAAACCCATGTGCAGCACGCGTTCGGCCATATCCCAGCGCAAATGGCCGGTGCGCCCATTGCCGAGATCGAAGATTACGCCACGTCGACGAGCTGCCATTACCTCCGGCAGAATGTGCCCGGCGTCGTCGATGATGCTGTTCGGCGGTGGAGCAAACATATGAGTGACGATATCGCCAGGCTTGAGAAGCGCGATAAGCCTGGGCAGCGGCGATACCGTCTGACCCATATGGATCATCACGGGCAGATTGAACGACGACGCTACTTCCTGCGAACGTCTGAGCACCTCAAAGTCATTCGCGCCGGCGACGTCCCGTGACAGGCGCGCCTTGACTCCAACGATCATGTCGCGGTTGCGCCCAATCGCTTCGCGCGCGGCGGCCACATCGGCTCGGTTGATATCCATCGTATCGCCTTCCGGCAGGATGCCGGCACGCCCGATGTTGATCAGCACCCGGCACGATTGCGGAGCAGCCTTCGCGATTGCAATCACCTCGCCGATGCGATCCGCACCCTGCGATCCCGCATCGATCAGCCCCGTCACGCCGTCGGCCAGACACAGCGCCGGACCGTCTTGTACTCGTCCGGCATGGGTGTGGATGTCGATCAATCCGGGCACGACCAATTTACCCTGCGCGTCGATCGTTTCGGCGGCGCGGGCGGGGATGTTAGCGGCTATTGCGGCGATATGGCCACCCGCGATCGCCACGTCACGGACAGCGTTAAGCTTGTGCGCAGGATCGATGACTCGTCCGCCTTTGATGATCAGATCGTATTTTTTCGCTGCCGCGAGCAGGTCCGGAATACGGACAACTGTTGCGGCAGCCGTGGCTCGACGAACAAACTGGCGCCGGTTCAGCACATTTAAGTCCCTCCTGATGCTCTCCTAATACTCCCAAGACTTCGAGCAAAAGGGAAACCGGACGGCGTCGGCTTGGTTTCATACGAATTGATACTATGAACGGAATGGTGAAACCAATGCATCGGCCGACGTTCGTATTGGCTGCTTCCGTTCTATTCGCCGCCTCAGCCTGTGCGCAGCAACTTACCCTGGAGATCAAGGATTATGCCACCCTGCCGATAACGGGTTCCGCCGAGAAGTTCAACGATAATGTCGCCAGCCTGCTGGCCCGCATCAATTACTTGCGCGACGAACCGGGCGGAGGGAAGCGATTTTTCGTAAACGATTTGAATGGCCCGTTGTATATCCTGGACAAGCAAACCAAGAAAGTCACTACCTACCTGGACTTCAACGGCCGCGAGGGCCATGGCGGTCTCTTTCACAAGTTCCGGTTTGAAAACGGCCAGGCCAATGGGTTTGTCAACTTCCTTTTCGATCCCGACTACGCCCACAACGGAAAGTTCTATACGATTCACCTGGAAGACCAGTCGCTGCCCGGCTCGATTATGCCGGATAACAGCAATTTCCCCGATCTCAAATTGGAAGGCTATACAACTACGCCGGCCATCGTCACGCCGCCGTCCCATCTCAGTGAAGGAGTAATCATCGAATGGACGGACACGAACATCTCCAATTCAAGCTTTGAAGGCACCGCTCGCGAAGTGCTACGGTTGCAGCTCAACACTTACAGTCACCCGCTGGGTGAATTCACCTTCAATCCTGCCGCGCGGCCCGGCGACCCCGACTGGCGCGTGATGTATGTGGGTTGCGGCGACAGCCGTACCGGCGAAGAGCACGACCCTATATTGCGGCTCGGTCCGCAGCGGCTGGATCTGCTCGTCGGCAAAATCTGGCGGATCATTCCCGATCCGAACGAACATAAGGATTCGAGCACCCTCAGCGAAAACGGACGCTACCGCATCCCCAACGACAATCCATTCGTCAAGGTGGAAGGCGCGCGGAAAGAGATCTGGGCGTACGGGCTTCGCAATCCGAATCGTTTGACCTGGAATATAGACCCGGCCGATCGCAGTAAAGTCACGCTGATTGCTCACGTAGTGGGGCTGCAAACCTGGGAGACGGTGGACATCATCCACAAGGGAGCCAATTATGGCTACTCTCTGCGCGAGGGCAACGAATTATTGAAGCCCGACAACCACACCGGCCCGCTGCCGGCGGACGATCACATCCCGATGCAGATTACCGACACCAAGACAAATGGGATGGTTCTTCCGACCTATCCGGTGATCCAATATGGCCATGTCCCAGGAGGCGGCGATGCCATGTCGAGCGGCTACGTCTACCAAGGCAAAGCGCTGCCCGTGCTGCGTGGCAAATACATTTTTGCCGACATCACGACCGGCAATATCTGGTACACGGATTTCAAAGACATGCTGGCCGCCGATGACGGCGATCCCAAGACGATGGCTCCGTTGCACCCGGTAAAAATTCTTTGGGACACACATGGCAGCAAGGAACTCTACGGCTCGATGGCGCCGGTGACCGCAGTCGCCTATCACGCACGCGGCGGCAAGGCGGAGACTTTGCCCGGCCGGGCCCGGATTTCGGGTGGCCGCTCCGATATTCATTTCCTCATCGACGACGCGGGCGAGCTTTACATCATGAGCAAGAGCGATGGCGTGATCCGCGCGGTGGTCGCTGCCACGCTGAATTAACACTGTGGCGCAAGCATTCCTGCTTGCCGCGTTCACATTCCTGTTAACGCTTGTTGTATAAAGTACGGACAAATGAATCGTCGGTACGAGTGCCAACACTGCACGCTTGAGAGCGTGCGCCACGGGAGCGGCGAACCTATTTCAACCCCAACAAATAGGCCGGGTTCTTCCGCGTCATCAGATCGATTTCATCTTGCGTCATGCCTTCTTTGAGAAGCGCCTGAATATAACTCCTCATGCCTGCGGTATGCACCGGGTTGACGGCGTTGCCAAGGTCGGAGGACATAATGACATGCGCAGGTCCGATGGCCTTCATGTTCTGCGCATAGAATGCCATCGTCTTTTGGTTGGCCCCGGAGAACGGCAAAGTCCCCACATAGCAATACTCGAGGAACGCTCCCATATTGGCGGCTGCTTTCTGCTGCTCGACGGTCATATCGATGCCCTGCGTCGGATGAGTCACGATAATACGATGGATGCCGATTGCGCGGGCTTCACGGATGAGCATCAGACTCTCTTCTGGCGAGATGTGACCCGTCGCGAGCGCTATATCTTCATACGCAATGATCGCAAGCACCTGCTTGGTTTCCGGAAGGAGCTCTCCGTTCTTGGCGATCGGCACGAACGGCCGGTTCGGACTTGAGGATCGCCGGATGCCGAACTCGGAGTCCATCGTCGGCATCCAGACAATGCGCCCGAACCGTCCAGGCAGCTGAACCATCTGCTCGACGGCGGCCGCATTCATGCCTCCCACAGCCCGATTGAGAGCAATTCCACCGAACACTTCGATGCCCGGCACAACCCTGTGGACCAGAAAGGCAATCCCGGTGGTAGGGAAAAAGTGATTCTTGAACACGACGGCTCGCATTCCTTCCTGCTGAGCCAATCGCGCCAAGGTGACTGCGTCAATGGAGCGTGGAATCGTCTCAGGATCGACATGGGCGTGAACATCAATGACGCCCTGTAACGACTGCGCGAGCGAGATACCGGCGAAGACCAGAAGTAAGCTGACACATCGCATACAAAATCGAGAAAAGTTAGCTACGTAAGTACTTACGCGTAGCGATGCCTCTTCGCGGTCCACCGCGCGCTCAGATATTCGCCCATATCCAGATCGCCGGACATCGTATCGCCGCTGATTTTTCCTGTGAACGTGAAGTTCAGCGCATTGCCGATAGCTTGTTCCGGCAAACTGCTGCGAAACTCAACCGTGTCGCCGTCAATGGCGCCGGCCAGATCGCGCGCTACGAACTCGCCTCGATGAATTCCTTGGATGCGCCCATCCTGCTGCTGTAAAGACAAAGAATGTCGGCCGGTACTGGCCGCGTATTCGATTTGCAAATCCCAAACGCCGCTCAAATCCGCTGCAGGTTGCTTGGGCGGCTCAGGTGCCTTCGCTGTGCGCTGCGCAGATAGGACCGCGTACACCCGGTCGGCGACGATTCTTTCATCGCCGGCGGAAAGGTTGAACGCTGTGATCGAAATACCATTTTGGCTTCCTCGCGAACTTCCGACCAGGATCCGCGGCTCGGTGGTATCAAGAATGTGCGACACCTGTGGTCCGGTGATGCCGAGCTTGGCCGCGTCCCAGCGGATATTCAAACCCGGGCTCCTGTTAGACAACCCTGCAGGCTCTCGTACTTCAGCGCTCACGCCGTCGACGGAAGAAGCCTTTTTCGCGATGTGATCCAGCCGGGCGAGCATGGCCTGCCATTCGGCTTTGTGATCCCGCTTCACCCACGCTTCCACCGCCGCAAGCGCGCCGAGGATTTCCTCCTTGCCGATTTTCATATTCCGCGAGAACCCATGATGCGGCGCGCTATGTACCCAGGCCGCCTTCACCAGGTCTTTGCGTCCCAGCAACAGTCCTGAACACTGCGGGCCCCGCAACTGTTTACCGCCGCTGTAGGCGACCATGGTTGAACCCCGCTGCAGGTGAACGTTCGGTATGGTCAATACCTCCGCGGCTGCATCCGTTAGCACGGGAATGCTATGCTGCCGCGCGATGCGCGTGATCTCCTCAAACGAAGGAGGTCCAGCGTCGGCGCGCGGACCAGCGAAGATATAAATCATTGCGGTCCTGGGGCCGATGGCAGCTTCCAGCTCCGGCGCATTCTCGACCTCGATGATCCGCACTCCGACCGCACGGATAGCTGCGTCGTAGTTGTTTCGCGAATGCTTGGGGATGATGACTTCGTCTTTATCGAGCCCCTCCGTATTGGGCAAATGGATGTGCTTGTCCGGATTCCCACCCGCCACGCAAGCTGAGGTGGCATGGGTCATCGCAGCCGCGCAACCAGCGGTAACGATCCCCCACTCTGCGTGGGTTAGCTCTGCCAGGCGCCGGCCCACGGCTTCCATCAGTTCATCCAACTGAACCATATGCTGGGCCGCTGCATCCATCGCTGCGCGAACTTCGGGCAGTTCCAGCGATCCACCGTTCACGGTCAGCGTGCCGGTACCGCTGATAAACGGGCGTACACCGATGGACTGGTAAATGTTCGGCCCTACCTGCAGCCCTCCGGACGAGGGGGTGGTGGGCGGCGGAACCGCCGAAGCTTGTCCGCGAAACAAAGCCGGTATCGTTAACAAGCTTCCAGCAGTGAACAAGTCGCGACGGGTCAAGCCTGCCGCATATTGTTTGAATGAACTCACGAACGAATTCACGGACATAAGTTCTCCTCTGGTTACGTTCCTAGAATAAGGTATTTGTACTGACCCCGATTCGTTATCCCGCCTCAACGCCTGGCCGGTGCCGGATTGATCGCGTCCCATCGACCATCGCCGGTCTGCTTATAGTTCGGCGGGAGCGCCTTCCAATCGGGACGTGTGATGCCATTGAGATCGTAAACCACTTTTCCATCGTGCAGCGTCAGCTCGCAAGCGAGCCGTTGATCGCCAGGGAGCCGCGCTCCATACATGTCGGTATATCCGAACTGGCCACGCTCGAGCCGCAATACCGCGACGTCCGCTGGTGCTCCGGCCGATAGATTCCCTAGTTCGTCATGGTGGATTTCTCGAGCCGGATTCCAGGTGGAACGCATCACTACGTCATCGAGAGGCAGGCCCATTGCCAAAAATTTGCTCATAAGGTTGAGCATGTCTTTCATCCCGCTGTTCATGCTGGCGATGTGTAGGTCAGTCGAGATCGAATCGGGGAGAAACTTCTCTCGGATTGCGGGCACAGCGATTCGCCAGGCGAAGCTGCCGCCACCGTGGCCGACGTCGAATATGACCCCACGCTTGCGGGCCTCCCAAAGCGCTGCATTCACGTGTCCTTTTTCATCTTGTTCATTCCGGAGTCCGGAATAGACGTGCGTATAAATGTCGCCAGGCCGTAGCTTCCGGGTAACCAGTTCACTCATGGGCCGCTCCGGCCGGTTCGCTCCGAAATCGACCATCACCGGAATATTGGCTAGCGTCCCCGCCTCTACGGCATGTTCGACAGGTGTCCATTCGGGTCCTGCAAAGTGCGCGGTTTTGATGCCTACGATGAGGCCTTTGTGTCGCAACGCCATCCCCGCGGCGGGCTTCGCTTCCATGTCGGACAAGTCATTTTCGTACTTCGCGCCGCGCATGCCGTGGCCGACAATGTTGAGGAACGCAAGCACGCGGGTCTGCGAGCGGTCGATCACTCGCTGTTTGAAATCTTCAAAGTTGCGCCATCCGGAGCAGCCCGCGTCGGCAACCGTCGTGACGCCAACCCGGAACGTAAAGCCGTCCGGATACTGGCTGTTGTCGCCGGCATAGGAGGCTGCCTCACCCGTCCCCGCATACGCGTGCACATGGATGTCTACCAGACCCGGCGTGACGTAGAGTCCACGAACGCTCACCACCTTGAATGCTCCGGTGGGATCGATGTGCTCGGCGACCGCCGCGATCCTGCCGTCGCGAATGGCCACGTCGCGCACGGCGCTGACGCTGTTCTTAGCGTCGATGACATGCCCGCCCTGCAACAACAAATCGTACTGGCTTTGAGAAAAACAGCAAGTTGCCGCCGACAGGATCAGAATCGCTCGGGCTGCCTTACGCATACCTTTGGAAGAGTCTATGTACAGGCGATCACGTCGATCTCAACTAGTGAGTTGCCGGGCACGCCGCCCGCCGCGGCAATTGTTGTCCGAACCGGTGGCTCCGGGCCAAAGCGGCCGAGGAAGGCTTCGTTCATACCCGCGTAGTCCTTCAAGTCATTCAGATACACATTGCACTTGAGGACCTTCTCCATGGACGATCCCGCGGCTTCGAGCTGCTTCTGAATCGAGTCCAGGACAAATTTCGTGTGCGCCTTGATATCCCCTTCGAAGTGAGCACCGACTCCGGCAATAAAGAGCAGGTTGCCATACGCGACCGTGCCGCTAAACAAAGGATTCTCAGGACGTTTTCCGTCCTTCCAGAGCACCCGCTTGGATGCTTTCTCCTGGGCAGAAGCCGGGACTGCAACGGCGACGGCTCCGGCGCCCGCGGCCATTCCCTTCGCCAGGAATTTGCGTCGATTGCTGCTTTTCATAGATTCTCCTTTTTTGCGATTCAGCGTTTGATCAGACATACTAACCGCGGAACAGTTACTCTAATACCACAATTATTCGGCGTAGATGCTGCGTACGAAACCCGCCACATTCATGTTCGGCCAGTCCGGGTACTTCGCCTTGAACTCAGTCGCGAGCTGTTTCGCGGCATCATCCGCTGAGACCCCCTTCTTCTTGAGATCCAGAGCGCTGTCCCGAAGATCACTGATGAACTTCTTCTCTGCCTGGACCATCGAACCGTCGCCTGGAGCGCTGTGGTCGGGCAGCACATGCAAGGCGTTCAGAGCCGCGACCTTGTCGAGGACCGTCAGCCAGCTCGAAGGCGTACCGCCGTCACCATATATGCCCGGCACGACTTTGTTCTGCACTACATCGCCCGTTACCAGGGTCCGATCCGGTTCGATAAAGGTCAGCTCATCCCCTTTGGTATGCGCGCCGCCGAACCAGAGCAGACGCGCCGTCACGCCGCCCAAATCGATCTTCGCCTCCGTGCCGAAGGTAACATCAGGCGTCCGGAGCGTGGCATTGGCCAGCAGCTCCTTCTGTTTCGGCGACCGGCTGGCAAACATGTCCACCATTTCCTTGCCATGCAGTTCCATTTCCTGCTGCTGGACAGCATTCCGGATCAGGATCGTACCCGGCGGAAAACCAGCTTCCCCCGCGGCGTGCTCCGGATGGAAATGTGTCGTTGTAAGGAAGAGCTTTTGATTACCCGGCGCAAGTTTGGCCACAACGCGTGCGATGGTCGCGCCGTTGGCCGGTCCAAGGCCCGTATCAACAACCAAGGTCGCCCGGTTCCCCACAATGATCGCAATGTTGGGGAACCCCATGATCGCCCAGACATGGTCGGAGACCTTAACGGCATCTTCCCCCAGCACCGGCTGATTCTGGGCAGAAAGAATGGTGATGGCAAACGCGGCCAGGATCAGAGACTTGGTGTTCATAGTACCTTCTCTTGTATCACGGGTCTGCCCACTTCGTTTACCGCCATCGTTTACTGGCTTAGATACAATCGGCTATGCACAAGTTCCAGTCGCGTCCCGCCTTACTGGCCTCACTGCTCGGCGCTGCGTTGTTCACGACCCTGTTGGTTGCCCAGACCTCGCGACCAGCCACCTACTCCGACTTTCCAAGCGAGACGCCGGCCAAGCTCGTGCCCGCTACCGACGGATTCGACCACGAGCGGCGCGACGTGATGATTCCCATGCGCGACGGCGTGAAGTTGCACACTGTGATCCTGGTGCCGAAGGGCGCGAAGGGTGCTCCCATCCTACTGACGCGCACGCCTTACGACGCGACCGAACTCACCAGCCACGTCCACAGCGCCCACCTGGGCCCAAATCTCTCCGGCTATGACAATGCCACCGACGTCATTGTCGAAGGCGGCTACATTCGGGTGGTCCAGGATGTGCGCGGCAAGTACGGCTCCGAGGGCGACTACGTGATGAATCGGCCGCTGCACGGGCCGCGGAATCCGACTCCGGTCGATCACGCGACCGATACCTACGACACCATTGATTGGTTGGTGAAGAACGTCCCGGAAAGCAATGGCAAGGTCGGGATTCTGGGCATTTCCTACGACGGGTTTCTGCCCTTGATGGCGCTCGTCAATCCGCATCCGGCCCTGAAAGTGTCGGTGCCGATGAATCCGATGGTGGATGGCTGGAAGGGCGATGATTGGTTTCACAACGGCGCCTTTCGCGAACAGGGTCTGCCCTACATCTATGAGCAGGAGGCGACTCGCTCGAACGACGCCAAGTGGTGGACGGCTCACTTTGACGATTACGACATGTTCATGCAGGCTGCGTCGGCGGGTGAGTTGGGGCGCCGCCACGGTCTGGAACAAGTCGGCTTCTGGCGGAGGCTACTGGAACATCCCAGCTATGATGGCTTCTGGAAAGATCAGGCCGTCGACCAGGTGCTGGCAGCCCAACCGTTGAAAGTGCCGGTGATGCTGGTGCACAGCCTGTGGGACCAGGAGGACATCTACGGCGCCATCGCGGTTTACAAAGCCATCAAGCCTAAGGACACCACTAACGACAAAGTGTTCCTGGTCCTGGGCCCTTGGCATCACGGCCAGGAGATCGGCGACGGCAGCACCCTCGGCCCCTTGAAATTCAGCAGCGATACCGCGCTCTATTTCCGCCGCGAGATCCTGCGCCCTTTCTTGGACCAGTATTTGAAGGACGGCGCGCCTAAGGCCGGTATCCCGCCTGTGTCTGCGTTTGAAACAGGCACAAACACGTGGCGGCGCTTGCCCGCGTGGCCGGCCGGCTGTGCAAGCGGCTGCACTGTGCGACCGACGCCGCTCTATCTCTCCGCCGCCTCAAAGCTGAGCTTCGCGGCACCGCAGTCTGGCGACACGCCGTTTGAAGAGTACATTTCCGACCCCGCCAAGCCGGTGCCCTTTCGCTCACGCCCCATCGACACTGCCAGTTGGTCCCGTTGGCTGGTGGACGATCAGCGCGAGCAATCCGGCCGGCCGGATGTTGCGGTCTTCGTTTCTGATGTCTTAAACGCCCCGACGAAGATTAGCGGGCAACCGGTCGCCAACCTGATCGCATCCACAAGTGGAACGGACTCCGACTGGGTGGTCAAAGTGATCGATCTTTATCCCGACGAAGTCGCCCGCCAGCCGGCCATGGGTGGCTATCAGCTCATGATTTCGGCGGACATTTTCCGCGGCCGCTATCGCGAGAGCCTCGAGATCGCAAAACCAATCACGCCCGATATGCCGTTGCTGTATCGCTTCGCCTTGCCGCCGGCAAACCATGTGTTCCTTCCGGGCCACCGGATCATGGTGCAAGTCCAGTCGAGTTGGTTTCCTCTCTACGACCGCAATCCGCAGACGTTCGTAGCGAATATCTTTTGGGCCAAACCGGCGGATTACCGAAAAGCCCTGCAGCGGATCTATCACGCGCCTGGCCAGGCGAGCTTCATCGAATTACCTCTGGTTGCGACGCCTTGACGACCTATATCGCTTACCAAGGTGCCGGTCCTAAAACCCACCCTTGGGAATGAGTTGAAACCCAGTGATCCAGGCTTACCCAATGAACGTCCGGTGTGGGACCGTAATTACACTCATATACCCGGCCGTTTAACATCAGACCGTAATGTCCGGTCCAGGTCTTGCCGTATTCAAGGCAGTACAGCTGGTGCGGGTGCGACCGCGTTAGCGTCCGAACCTCATCCACATCTGAGTATTCCCCAGCCACCGGGTAATGATAGCGCTCGCTGGCAAAGTGCTTCGTCCCCCAGCCGGCGCTCGAAACATCGGCGCTGAACGGATGGCCGTGAGCGTTGCCCTGTTTCCATACGGACATCATCAGGTTTGCATACAAAGTACAATTCAGCGCTCTCGGGCGCTCGACATCGAAAGCTGCCTTTCCAAATTCGGCGCTTTTTTCTGTCACGATCGCCCAGGTCTGGTATCCGTCCAACCCCCAGACTGCCCGGTTGCGCATATCGAATTTAATTTTCTGGTCTTCGCACCAATCGTGAACGTCCTCAAAGGCGATAGCATGACGGTAAATGCTGCCTCCGGGCGCGAGCCGGATGAGCACGTTGGCCCCGTACGCCAATTCGAACAAAATGGGGTCGCGCGGATTGATGAACTTTCGCGGGCTCTGGAGGTTATCCAGAAATAACGCCTGGGTCGGGTTCTGAATCTTGGCCTGGAATTGAAGCAGGGCATCGGTGGTTTCGCTATGCCATACACCTTTCGTCCCGATCTTGAATCCGTTCAGGAATAACAGTTGCTGAATGCGCTGCACCTGCACTCCATGTTTAAGGCCACCCTCGCCCACGCGATGATCGAGAATACGAAATGTTGCCGACATGTTGTGCTCCTTGCGCGCGTTTTGGGCTGAAGAAACCAGCCAAATCTCGTAGTTATACGCGTGAAAAGGCCCCAAACCAGCTCACAAATGTGCATTTCAGACCACTTTTGCGGTACTAGCGCTTGAACGGAAGATAGGCCTATACGGCCACTGGCATCACGTTTTCGATCGCGGCAAAAAGGTCTTTGACATTGATGGGTTTAGACACGTAGCCGTCCATCCCTGCCCCGAGGCAATGTTCCCTGTCTCCTTCCATCGCGTGAGCTGTCATAGCAATGATTGGAATGTGGGATCCTGACTGCCGTTCCTTCTGACGGATCACCGTGGTGGCCTCGAATCCGTCCATCTCGGGCATCTGAATATCCATCAGAACAACATCAAACTGTTTCCTTTCGAGAGCCTCCAAGGCTTGTCGTCCGGACGCGACCGCCGCCACGGAGTGGCCCTGCTTTTCCGCCAATCGAACTGCAAGATGTTGATTGACGGGATTGTCATCCACTACCAAAATCTGCAAGATCCGGCGCGCCTCACGTAGAGTATGTCGCGTCAGTACCTGGCGCGACGCGGTTGCAGGCACTCTTCCAAGTGTACGAAGGATCGCTTCCAGGAACTCCGCCTCTCCCACGGGTTTTGTCAAATAGACGGCCACGCCAAGTTCGTGACAAAGAGCCACATCGCCCGGTTGTCCGCTGGACGTGAGCATTATAATCGGGATACTTGCCAACTGTGGGTCTTTCTTGATGTGTCCGACCAGGCTGAAGCCATCCATTTCCGGCATATGCGCATCGACGATAATCAGCGGATAAGGCTTCCCCGCCGCGGCCGATTGGTGGAGGAGACGCAATGCCTCGGAAGCACTCGCAACCAGTGTGGGGTTTATTCCCCAAACCCTTAAAGACTCATTTAGCAGCCGGCGGTTTGTAGCATTGTCGTCAACTGCCATTACTGGTAGACCCTGGAGCATAGCGATAGCGGCTCGCGCCGGTGCTCGATCCGACTCGTTCGCCAAGCTGAAACTTACGGTGAAGTGGAAGATGCTTCCTTTTCCGGGCTCGCTCTCCAATTGCATTTCACCTCCCAGAAGGCGTACCAGTTGGGTCGAAATAGCCAATCCCAATCCAGTGCCTCCGAAGCGCCGCGTGATCGAACTATCCGCCTGCGAGAAGGCCTCGAAGATAACTTTCTGTTTTTCGCTCGGGATGCCTATTCCTGTATCGCGAACACTGAAATTCAGCATCACCTTCCCGTTGGATTCGGACACTTTCTTAACTCGCACCTCTACCTCACCATGTTCCGTGAACTTGATCGCATTGCCAACGAGATTTACGAGGACCTGCCGGAGGCGGCCAGGATCCCCCACCACTCCCGCCGGAACATCAGGCGCGATTTGGTACAGCAGTTCGAGCTGCTTTGAGTCAGCACGAAATCCCAAAGCCTTCATGGTGGCATCCATGTTTTCCCTCAGATTGAAGGCGATGTTTTCGAGATCTAGTTTTTTGGCTTCTATCTTCGAAAAATCCAGAATGTCATTGATCAGACCCAGAAGAGAGTCAGCTGAGTTCTTGACAATGTTCAAATACTCACGCTGCTCTAGGGTTAGCGTCGTGTCCAGCGCCAATTCAGTCATGCCGATCACGCCGTTCATGGGCGTGCGGATCTCATGGCTCATGTTGGCGAGGAACCGGCTTTTTTCAAGATTGGCTGCGTCAGCAGCCTCGCGTGCGTGAACGAGTGCCTCCTCGTACTGCTTCCTCTCGGTGACATCTTCGGCGATTCCGACCACCCGGATCAGTTGCCCCATCTGGTCGCGAACAGGGAATGCCCTGTCGCGTATCCATCTCCGCACCCCATCCGGCGTCCGTATCCGATATTCGGAGTCGATAGCCTCGCCGGCGATCTGCCTCTCGAACACCCTATGAGCTTGCTCCCGGTCCTCGGGTTCGATGGCTTCAAGCCAAGACATCGGTTCTCGGTACAGGCTTTCACAGGTCCTGCCCCAAACCTGTTCATAAGCCGGGCTTATATAGAGGATCTCCGTCGCCTCTTTGTTCATCATCCAGAATACTTCGTGAATGCTCTCTGCTAACTGACGGAACTTCTGCTCGCTGTGCCGAACGGCGTCTTCGGCGAGTTTGCGCTCGGTGATGTCGGGACTGAGACCGACGTGACCCAGGAACTCTCCCTCCGCGGAGAAGCGGGGCTCCGCGTGGGATGCAACCCAGCGCCACTCGCCATTGGCGCTCCGGACACGGGCTTCGGCTTTGAACGGCGTGTGAGTTTCGACGGCTAGCTCGAATGCCCGGATGTAATCCGGTGCGTCTTCCGTGTGAATCAGCGGCTGCCATTTACCTCCCTCCACCTGTTCGTAGGTCGTATTGAAGAACTCCCGGTACGTCCGGTTGATAAACCGAACCCCACCCTCGGCATTGGTCACCCACATTGAGGTTGGGCAGGTATCTGCCATGATTCGAAAGCGCTCTTCACTCTCCCGGAGCGCCGCCTCGGCTCGCTTGCGTTCCGCGATATCCTCGATGTGAACCACGAAGTACAAGGGCTGGCCTGCGCCGTCTCGCACCAGGGAGATTCGATTTCGCGCCCAAATGAATTTTCCAGACTGGTGGACATACCGCTTTTCAATCTCCACGCATGTAGACGGATTGCCGAGCAGGCGGTCGACCGCGTCCGCGGAAACCTTTAGATCGGCAGGGTGGGTCAGCTGTGGCCAGGTGAGGCTGAGGAGTTCGTTTTCCGAGTATCCTAACATTTTGCAGAGCGTCGCATTCACCTGGAGGAAGTGGCCATCGAGTGTGCTTAGGCACATCCCGAACGGAGCGTTCTCGAAGGCTCCCCGGAAGCGCTCCTCGCTAGCCCGCAGGCTTTGTTCGATACGCACGCGCTCGCTGATGTCGTGAAAAATGGCGGCAGCGTTCACGATCTCGCCACTGGAATTCCTGATCGGGGAGAGCGTGATGGCAACATTCAGCCTACGGCCGTCTTTTCCTTGTCCGACGGTGTCGTAGTGGCTGACGATGCCTTTTTGGATCTTGGCGAGACTTTGGCCGACTAACTCCCGTGTATCCGCCGGAGCTAACACGGAGGCGTTCTTACCGACGATCTCATTGGCTTGGTAGCCAAAGAGAGCACGCGCGCCATGGTTCCAGGTAAGGACGTTACCATCGAGCGTGCCGGCGATAATAGCATCATCAGAGCTTTCAACGATGGAAGCGAGAAATCGTCTGGCTTCTTCCGCTTCGCGGCGCTCGGTGACGTCGCGTTTAAGCGCGATGTAGTTTACGATCTTCCGGCGGGAATCCCGAACGGGAGTAACAGTCATCTCCTCCGTATAAAGCGTTCCATTTTTCCTCCGATTGATGAGCTCGCCGTGCCATACTCGTCCGGACGCGACCGTAGCCCAGAGTTCCTGATAAAACTCCGCAGACTGTCTGCCCGATTTGAGGATGCGCGGGTTTCGTCCGATGACGTCCTCACTGGAGTATCCCGTCATCTTCGTGAACGCGGGGTTCACATACTGTATCTTTCCGGAGGTATCAACGATGACGATGGCATCCGCGGATTGCTCCACTGCGGCGATCAATCCCGCCCGCTCGATATCCGCCGATCGGCCGGCCACCATTCTAGGGGGCTGTAGAAACTGCTTCTCCGAAAACATCCTGGTCACCGCACTGCTCATTTCCTTCTCCTTAGAGCACGCCTTATCACCGGGGGTTAAGCATTGTAGGGTCCATTTCATGGCCGACAGACCACGAAACGCGGCTACCGGCGAACTTGTCATAACTAACTGAAAAAGAACAGATCCGACTGATAGTGTCGAACGGACTTCCGGTACTTTCGTCTCACGTTCTGGAACTGGACCCTAGGTTCCTTAAGGTTGAAAGCTTATTTGTTTTGCCCCATAAGTGAGTGAATTCACCCGAGGCAATATTCACCGCCTGCTGACCGGGAGTATGAATCTACCACCAAAAGCATAGTTCCGACGTTGGCGCACACGGCCGGCGATTAATGTAAAGACGCATGACGCTGGCGTTGTATCGCACGCAGTCCTCCGATGCCACACATTGTTTGTCGCACATGGCAGTTCGATTGCAGCGGTGAGAAGAGTGACGAAAGACGGGAAAAGCAATCGTGCAATTTCGCGGCTTGAAGCCGCTCTTATATTGTTCGTTAGTCTCTCCCCGCGCGTCGCCGCTCAAAGTACAAGCAGGCTGTTGCTTCAAGTTGGCGCAGAGTGCGGCCTCTCAGTGATTTCTGCAACGCACTCTGAGCTTGTCACAACGGGGACAGAGAGCGAATACAGGGGCGCCATTACATTTGTTTATCAAATTCGAACGAGCCTTGATGCAGGCAGTGGAGCAATTCGACTTCATCTGGTGGATAACCCATCGCTCGCAGGCGCCTCGCTGACCTACACGACCGTTTTGACTGGCAATGGCAGCGCGGTTCCCGAAGAGCAGACAATTACGTTCTCGTCCCCTCCCGGCATCGTGGCGACCTTCGGGTCCAATCAGGCTTCTCCTAAGGAAGACAATGGTGGTGTGATCAATTGGACACTTCGCGGTCAGGCGCGCCTTTTTGGCCACGCCATACCCCCAAATCTAAAGTTGACGATCGCCTGCCGCTAATCAAGGACGATTTTCAGGTCGTGTTGACTGCGCAGAGACACGGTTTTCAGCCCTTTGAAAGCAGATCCTCACCGGCAGTAGATGTTAGCCCTACTCAACCATCGCCTGCATGACGGCATTCTCGAAATCGCGGTCGAGCTCCCGGTTGGGGTTGTTGGTCTGGATCATGAGGATGCCGACCACTTTCTCCTTGGGGTCCACCCAGAAGTGCG
>DATHOT010000400.1:0-7748 GCA_035484655.1 Bryobacteraceae bacterium
CCAGCCCGGTCGATCGAACCCCTCCAGCATCCAAAGACTGCTGCTTCGCCTGATCGCCGGATACAGGATGCTCTTGCCATCCGGAGACAGACTCAGCCGTATGCCTGGGTTGCTGTAGCTCACTGGCGTAAAATCTTTGGCGATGTCGCCAATGATTTTCTCCTCTTTGGTTAGGATGTCGAGCGAATACAGGATACATCGGTCTGGCTCGACACGAATACCGTAGAGTTTCTTCGAGTCGGCCGAAAAGGTCATTTGAACCGTCGTCGATTCTCCATAGCTACGCACGGTCTTCCCATCTGGTGAAATGAGGCTCCAACCAACTCCGTCCGCAGGATCAAAGAACTTGATCCAGAGCCCGTCGGGCGACCACTCCGGCAGCGGGTTCCCGATGCGCTGGCGGAGCGCTGCGGGAATTGCTTCTCCGGTTGTGTTCACAACCATCAGCGTCGCTACGTTGTTGCGGACGTGCCAATAGGCCATCCTGGCTCCGTCGGGTGACCAGGAGCAGCCCCGCTCGACCGCATCCTTATCATTAGTTAGCCGGACCGGAGGTCCACCGGATATCGAGGAGATCCATGCCTGGAACTGCCGGTCCTTGTCGTCCCGAGTATAGGCTACGCGATCCGCCCCTGGCGACAGTGCCGGTGTTGAGAATCCATTCGTCGTCCCTGGGGGAAATGCCTCGCCTGTGACGATGAGACGGTCCCCACCTTCGCCCCGCATCCAGATTGCGGACGATCCGTTACGGACACTCTCGTACACAAACTGATCCTGATGCAGTGCCCATTCCGGCATTCCACTGGGCATTTCGGATGAGATCACGTGTTTGACGGTTGCATCGGCCAAAGATGTCGAGACAATCATGTAGTCACCTTTGGCCTGGACGAAGAGCATCTTCTTCCCGTCGGGCGATAGAGCCGGTTGGGATTCCGATTCAGAAAGGGTACCAGTCATCAACTTACGCGTCGGTCCGGAATGTATGCTCGCAAACCAGAGGTGCCCGCCTTGCTCGTCTACCAGTGCCACGAAGCCGCTACGGCCGCCTGGGAACCAAGACCAACGCGGCGTGCTGCCAAAGCTATTCAACCCTTTCATGATTCGTTCGGGTGCGGCCTTTCCCCGTGGGTAGGGAAGTTTCCACGCCTGTCTCCCGCCCAGGGCATCGATCACCAGAGTGATAGACCGGCCATCCGGATCAAACTGGGCGAACGGCCCATTAAAGGCGGAATTGGTCTCAAACGGCGCGGGTGTGTAGCGCTCGAGGGGCGCGCCGACCGGCGAGGCAGTATAAACCGATAGCTTTCCTTGCTCATAACCGATGACTACGAGCGCTTTCCCATCCGGAGACACTCTCGGGGAGGACTGGTAGATATCCATGGGCATGATGAGCACGGGGGCTCCGCCGAAAACGGGCACGGAAAAAAGAGCGAATCGGGTTTTGCCGCCCTGCGGGTTTATTCCTCGAGCATAAACTCGTTTGCTGTCGGCGGACCAGCCCGCGGCATACCAATCCTCCGCGCCACGTGTCAGCATCACGGGCGTGGGTGCATTCAGGTAGCGCACAAACACGTGCCGATCGCCGGAGCCCCCGGCGACATATGTGAACGCCTTGCCGTCTGGAGACCAAGTAGCGATTGACGGGTTTTCCCAGGAGACTTCCATCGGCGTAAACCGATAATCGCCGACACCGCCACTCGGGTGAATCACCCACGCCAGAGCGCCTGCAAGCAGCGCTATCGCTAGACCGGCGACTAGAACCCGCGCCTTCGGCCTTGTTATTGGCCGCGAAGCTTTCTGAGCCGTGCTGGCCGCTAGAGCTCCGCTTGTATTTTCAGAAAGCCGCTCGCGAGCCTGCCGAAGCTCGCGATACAGATCGCGAGTGGAATCGTAGCGGTCCGCGGGGTCTTTGGCGAGCAAGCGCTCTATGACCCATCGCAGGGCTGGTGCCACGGTGGCAGGGAGTTGTTCGGCATCTTCCCGTATGATCGCGGTCATTATTTCAGCAGCACTGTCGCGCCGGAAGGCGCGCTGTCCTGTGGCGAGTTCGTACAAGACCAGACCTAGCGAAAACTGATCCGATTGCCGTGTAAGTTCCGTGTTTCCCCGCGCCTGCTCAGGACTCATGTATGCAATGGTGCCGATCGTGATGCCTGTGCCGGTTGAGGCAATGGTGCGTGTAGCATCATTCGGCCTTCTGTCCGCGGTCACGGCCTTGGCGAGACCGAAGTCGAGAATTTTTACCCTGCCGTCGCGCGTGATTAAAATGTTGTCGGGCTTGAGATCACGATGAATAATTCCCGCCGCATGAGCCGCAGCGAGCCCGTCGGCGATTTGAACGGCGATGTCCAGGAGTTTCCGCGTTGTATCCACCGGCGCGATCGGCGTTCCCTCGACAAACTCCATCACGAGGTAGTCAGGCCCGACGTCGTAAAGCTGGCAGATATTATTGTGGTTGAGCGCGGCGATCGCCCGCGCCTCACGCTCAAAGCGTTCCGAAAACGCTTCTTTGGACTGCTTGATGGCAACGATGCGGTCGAGGCGCGTGTCGCGAGCTTTGTAAACCTCTCCCATGCCACCAGCGCCGATCGGATTCAGAATCTCGTATGGGCCGAGACGCGCTCCCGATGCAAGGGGCATAGTTCTCGAATTTTACTTCAAATTGAAAGCCGGGCAGATTGGTCACCGCGCTCCTGATCAGCCCTAAGCCCTCGCGCTTTCACTGTGCCTGAACATCCGATCTCATCCCGATCGAACCCTAAGCGCCGTCCGTAACCCCGCGGCGATATCCTTCTGTGCCTTCGAGAGATCCGCCGAACCAATCGCGCCGCGACGCGATTGCTTCGTAGGTATCGCTACGGCTCTCGCAACACTCTTGGGCACCCGCCTGCCTACACTTCGTAAGGCTTGCGATAAACCGGGCGTGTAATCAATTTGGTCGCCTCGGCGTCGCCCGTGAACTTCGGGATCGGCCCCGGCTCGATCTTCAACGCGCGGCCCACGCGGTAGCTAATGTTCGCCAGATGGCAAAGATCGGAGCTGGGCACCGCGTTGGCGATCGGATCGTGAAGATCCTGCTCCCGGCGTGTTTTCACACACGCCAGGAAATTCTGCATATGCAGACCCGTGGAATCGCCGGAACCACGATCGTTCCGCTCTTCCATGATCAGTTCGCTCGAATCGCCCTTGTAGGCCTGGAACCCCTGGTCGCTCATCGAGGCCCAACCTTCGCTGCCATAGAACAGGTTGCCGACCCCGACGTTGATCGGATTGTTCGCCGGTCCCGTTTGCGTGGGCGCGCCGGCGGGCGGTCCGCCACGGGCGGCATTCGGTCCCGCCATCACCACGCGGTTCTGCCGGACGCCTTCGCCGTTAGTCATTCTTCCGCGCACCTCGACAACCAACTGCTGGTTACCGTAGTTGAAGCCGGCCGTGAGCGTGTTGGGTGTCTCTGTGTCGTCATCGATACCAAACTTGCCGCCGAACGCGACCGCCGTCTGCGGCCACACCGGATCGCCCAACGCCCAGCGCGCGATGCCAGTTTCGTGCACACCCTGGTTGCCGATATCACCGTTGCCGGTGTCCCAGAACCAGTGCCAGAAATACGCGAAACGCTTCTCGTTGAAAGGCCGCATCGGCGCCGGGCCGAGGAACAGATCCCAATTTAAGCCGGGAGGTGTAGGGCTATCCGGCGTGTGCCCGATCGAGGGACGTAGCTTGTAACACAGCGCCTTGCTCATGTAGAGCTTGCCGATCAAACCCTGTTGCATCGCCGCGATGGCCTTGATCTTGAACGGCCAGCTCCGATGCTGCGATCCCACCTGCATGATGCGCTTGGTCTCGCGCTGCGTCTGGATCATCCGCATTCCTTCGTAAATGTTGTAGCAGGCCGGCTTTTCCCCGTAGACGTCCTTGCCCGCCTTCATCGCCCAGATCGCCGCCAGCGCGTGCCAGTGGTTCGGAGTTGCAATAGAAACCGCCTCAACGTTCGGATCGGCGAACATCTGCCGCATATCTTCGAATTCTTTGGCTTTCTCCAGGTTCTTCTTGGTCAGCGTTGCCTGGGCCCTTTCGCGCGCGGCCTGGTTGACGTCACACAGGCCCATGACGTGAGCCTCGGTCAGACCGGTATAAGTATTGAGGTGGCTGCTGCCGCGGCCTCCCAGGCCCACGATGCCGACGTTGACCTTGTCATTTGCGCCCCACACGCGAACCGCGGACGCAGCGGTTAAAGCTCCTAGGAAAAACCTGCGAGTTTTTTGATCAGACACCACGAAACTCCCTTTCGGGCTAATTGTATCAAGTAGCGTTGCTGGAAGGATAATTAGTGTTGCTGTGAAGATAAACTCCTCGAACCGGACTTCCGGCCGGCGTCCCGCTGCCCAGCCGGCACATCACCAACCACTATCAGGATCCCAGTGGCGCCTGATCGTCCTCGCAAGCTTGGGCGGCTCGCTCGAATTTTACGATTTCATCGTTTATGGCGTCTTCGCGCAATATATCGCGGCCGCATTTTTCCCCGCTGCCGATCGCCTGATTTCACTGATCCTCACGTTTTCCGTATTCGCCGTCGGGTACTTCGCGCGGCCCGCGGGCGGCGTGATCCTCAGCCATTTCGGGGATAAGTATGGCCGCCGGACCGTGTTCATCCTTTCGCTTCTCATCATTTCGGTCTCGACATTTAGCATCGGACTTCTGCCCACCTACGCCAAAATCGGAGTGGCGGCGCCAATTCTCTTGATCTTCCTGCGCCTCATACAGGGCTTCTGCCTTGGCGGCGAACTGCCGGGCGCGATCACATATGTCGTCGAGGAGGCCCCCTACCGTGCTGGACTTGTCTGCGGAATAGTCTTCTGCTTCGCGAACAGTGGAGTGGTGCTCGCAACTCTGATGAACTTAGGCGTCCATTCGTTCCTCGCGCCCGCCGACGTGGCGGCCTGGGGCTGGCGGATTCCTTTTTTCTTCGGCGGTGTGGTCGGACTGTTCAGCTTCTGGCTGCAGCAGTCGCTGGAAGAGTCGCCGGAGTTCGCTCGCTTGCGGCAATTCGCGTTCAGGCGTCCGTTCACCGAAATGATTGCGAAATACAAAGTCCCGGTGCTGCTCGGCATCGCTACCAGCGCTGTCGTCGGCTGCTTCAACGGCTTGCTGATCGCGCACATGCCCGCTTACCTGATCACCGTGCTTCATTCTGATCCCAACTCAGTCGTGCTCGGCCAGAACGTCTGTCTGGGGCTGGAATCCGCAGGGCTGATATTGACCGGCTGGCTAGGCGACCTTTTCCCCCGCCGTTATCTGTTGCGCTTCGGATCGATCCTGCTGGCCGCCGCTGCCTGGCCGTTCTACCATGCCCTTGTATCGAAATCCGTCGGCCTGATCACGCTCTTTGTGCTGGCTGGTATAGCCGCGACATTCGCGAATGGCACCTTCGCGGCAATTTTGGCGGATCTGTTTCCGACTCGCGTGCGCTTCAGCGGCGTCGCGCTGGCCTTTAACTTAAGCTTCACGGCCTTCAGCGGGACAGCTCCACTCGTCGCGACTTCGCTCATCAAGGCCACTGGCTGGCTGGCTGCTCCCGCCCTGTTCATGATCGCGTGCGGCATTCTCTCCTTTGTTGCCAGCTTCGGCACACCAAGGTACGAAGGACAAATCGAGCATCGCTCGGCTGTCGCTTAATACCGGCCAAGCCAACGAGTCGCCACTACCACGTCGAGTTGTTGTACCAGCGCAGGACTCGGAGCGCGCGCAGTGTGTTCCAGTGGCTTGCCCCCCCGACACCGGTCTCCATCTCCAATGGAATATGTTCGGGATGCAGGAGGTTGAGCGGCCAGCGCCCGTTCTGGTGGCGGCGCTCAATCACGGTTTCGATGGCGTCACTGGCGCGGCCGTCGGGTTTGATTCCTGCATTCCGCAGATAATCGAGTCCGCGCAAAACGTCGTAGTGCCAAAACGTCGGGAACGAGAATCGGAGCCAGCGTTTGTCGACGACTTCGCCGCTTCGCAGCGAGCGGAACATACGGCGCTCGAGCAGATAGTTTTCGGCCCTCTTGCGCGCGTTTGTGACGGCCGCCGACTTGCCTCCTGCCCGTTCGTATTCGAGCAGTCCTTCGAGGACACAGATAGTGGTATGGAACGAAGAGCGCCGGCTTGGAGGGCGTTTCGGCGACAAGAACGGCCATGCTTCGCAGTTCCAGCCGCCATCTTCGAGCTGCTCGCTCAGGAGTTGTTTGGCCAGTGCTTTGTTGGGTTCTTTGAAATACGAGCCGATGCCGAGGATTCTGCCATTGATGCAGGGCTCCGTTTCGCCGTGCAGGAAGGGCCGGTTGTTGAGCGGCTTGAAAACGAGCCCCTTTTCGACGCGGCCGATCATTTTCCGAGCCTCCTGGCTGGCTGGGTCGAGACCGAGGTCCTTCAGGACGACCAGAGTGTAGAGAGTAACAAGCAAGCCTCGATCCTCATTCGGCCCGCCCCAGTTGCCGGCGGGAGATTGGAGGGCCAGAAGTTGGGCTCCCCAACCTTCGGTTGCGACGCGAGATCGCTCGGCTGCAATCGTCTTGGAGGCTTCACCGGTGAGGTCTCGCATGACCTGCCAGCGGATGGACGGGTCCGAATCGAGGAGCCATTTGAGGTGCGCGGGCCGAGGCGCGTAATCGCGTAGTCGCATTGGTCTGTTATAGCAAGTGGTGCCGCCGGGTCACGCGTCCAAATCTTTTTTCTTCCGTTCCCCCTCACCAACTTCCCATCTTTCAACCCGTCGCGCCCCACCCACCCGAGTTACAACCGAATTGAAGGAGATATGCACATGCACGATTCAACCGCGCCTCGGAACGGCCTCGACCGCGCCGTCATCAATAAAGCCAACGCCCAGAAATCCACCGGACCCCGCACCGAAGCCGGTAAACAGCGCTCCTCCCTCAACGCTCTGCGCCATGGATTGACCGGCCAGGTCATCGTCCTACCTTCCGAGGACCTCGCCGCCTACCAGCGCCACTCCCAGTCCTTCATGGATGAATACCAGCCCAAAGGCGCCAACGAAACCCAGCTCGTCCAGTCCCTCCTCGATACCGCCTGGCAAGTCAACCGTGCCGCCACCATCGCGCTCAACCTGCTCACGCTCGGCCTCACGGAACTGGAAGACCGCATCCGCGCCAATCACCCCGACGCCGAAGCCGGTCTTGTCACTGCTCTGGCCTACCGGGAGCACGATCGGGCGTACATCAACATCGGCATTCAACGCCAGCGGCTCAGCCGCCAGTACGAACGCACCCTTGCGTTAATCCGCGAAGTCCAGGCTGAGCGCCGGGTCAGCGAACTGCGCCAACTCGATCAGGCCGCTAAGATTTTGAAACTGCACCAGGACGAAAACCGGCCTGGCCAGCCTGCCCCGTACAATCCCTCCCCATACAATCCGGCGGATGATGGGTTCGTTTTTTCGACCGCCGAAATTGAGACCCATCTGGGCCGCGAAGAACGTCGCCAGCAGGCCAACGC
This sequence comes from Bryobacteraceae bacterium, assembly GCA_035484655.1. Taxonomy (GTDB): domain Bacteria; phylum Acidobacteriota; class Terriglobia; order Bryobacterales; family Bryobacteraceae; genus Palsa-89. The sequence goes on from DATHOT010000400.1 coordinate 7,489, forward strand.
TCACGACTTCGAGGCTCATGCCTAGGACTGCCACTGGGCCACGGTCACGCAGGGTTCTAAGTTTTAACATTCCAGTAAAATAAGGCGCCTGGATACCGCAGTCTTCGGCCGCTATGTCGATCAACTGTTAATGGGACAGCTTGGCCGGTTTGTCCGTTTCTGTTTTGGCTTAGAGGCGTTGAGCCTGATCGCAGGCATTCCCATCTTCTTGATTGCGGCGGTCAAACTCAGCCTGAAGCTCGGCTGGCGTCAAGCGTCTC
>DATHOT010000401.1:0-3358 GCA_035484655.1 Bryobacteraceae bacterium
GCGCTTGTTTGACCGGCTCCGAGAAATCGTGGACAAAACCTGCAGCCGCGTGCACGCAGAAGAGTATGACACACTTACACAGGAGCCTGCTCTAACCGCGATTATCGCTGCCGAAATTCGAAATGAGCTTAGGCATCATCCCATCGTTGTCGGGCGACTATCAATCGAAGTCATGAGCCGAAACGTGCCCGACCGCGGCTCCAAGACGATGGAGAGCATCAATGGAGCCGATCTATACATTTCGTTGGTCCGAAGGGACACAGGTGTCAGCAAGGGAATAATTCTTCAGTCGAAATGGGAGAAGGAACTTAAAAACGGGAATAAGCGTCTAAGAAATCAGGCGTTACGCATGCAACACCGGTCCGACGGTTCATCGTTCATCCTGGTATTTGGACCACGAGGTATTGTTGCCGTACCGGCATTGCGCGCCACTTGGCCCCGTGTGCCCCACGATTTCCTTGATGATGCGATGTCATTGGGCACCCTCCTCGCTGAGGGACTTAAGTGCAACAAGGGTGATCGCGGATTAGGCCGCGACTTGGGCGCCCCTGCATCCCAAGGCATGGACGATGTTCTTCGCCGAATTTCGGGCATCCATCAACCAGCGCTTGAACTTCAAGTTAAGCGAACAGTTACATCGCGTATGCGCTTGACGGGCGTTTGATGACTGGCCTGCTTGAGCAATGGTGCGATATAACCCGCTCGGAATTTCTCAAGGGTCTCCCCTGTTCGCTAGTGGATGGCCTTTGGACAGGCGGCGGTGTTATCATCGATGCAGGCGACGGTCTTTCCGCAGCGGCGGTGAGCAACGATATTGGTCCAGCGTTCTGTTCCTGTTGTGGTACGGAAGAAAGACCCGGCGGGGCGAGTACGGAAAAACGGTCCAGGTAACTGCTTCTTCGTCGGCGGCTCGGGGCATGCGAAGGGCCAAGACCCGCGGACAATCATTGAGGCCGCCGAAGCCCGCCGCGTGATCGCGGTTCGGGTCGGCCAGTGCGCCATGATAGAATACCAGATTAGCGAATCACACCTTGTACCGACTCGAAATGCCCGATGTAAGTGTAGATCAGCTTCGCTCGCGCCTCGGGATGATGGAAGCAAGAAGGGCGCATTATGAGGGCCAGAGCGCCGCAGCTGGCGGCATGCTGAAACGGCATGAACGCTGGCGGCACGACTACTTATCTTATCCCTATCTGATCGGAGCGCCCGACGATCGCCTGGCCGAGCGGTTTCGTGCGGTCTTTATCAACCAGACCGAGCTTGGACATGATGGGACGCTCGGGCTCCTGCCGGTGGATGTTGAAAACAGCTTCATGCTGAAATTTACGCATGTGATGGAAGACTACGCATTCCGCGGCGGTACGCCGATAGACGTTGTGCGGGTCGCGCGAGAACCGTTCTTGCGCTATTTCGAAAACGGCGATCCAATCGCGGTGAAAATGTTCGCGGGTTATGTGGCACCGTTATCGCCCTTCCTTGTCAAATACGGACGCCGGCAATTTCTTGAACCCATGCTGCGGGAGGGGCGCATGCGCATTTGCCCGGCCGGATTTTACAACAACCAGACACTTATCGAGGCCGTTCAAGACAACGAAATTAGCAAAACTTTTTTCATCCCGACCTTCCGCGAGCGGCTCGCCGGCCGGCATGTTCTCGACTTTCAGGGTCACCGCATCCCGTTCGGCAACGATGATATCGTGATGCCCGTGGTGGCGCCTGACTATTACCTGTTCAGTCTCTGTGATCATATTTATTACCGGCTTCCGACGGACTTCGACGCCGACGCTGCCCTTATCATCCGCGATCCGATCCGGCTTAGCCAGCGCATGATCTCAGCCTTCCTGGCGCTGCGGCCGGACTGGGACCCACTCTATGGTCCCGTCACCTACTATGATCCTTATCGCGATTATACGAAGGTTCGGATTCCCCAGATGTCGAAGCATTTCGGTTATTCCTATCAACGGGAGGTTCGGATTGCGTTTCGCGCCAAACAGCAGCTTCGCACGGAACTGCAACCGGAATATCTGACCATAGGTTCTATGGCTGACTACGCCGAGCTTGTCGGCGCCTGAAGCAAAATCAGTGTTTTATAAGAGCCTGAACTTCCACAAGGGGAGAGAGCGGAGTAGATGCGTCGCGTCCGCTCACTTCGCCGCGTGGCCGCCCTTCGCACCGCCCACCACTACGCCCGCCGCCTTCTCGATCGGCTTGATTGCGGAGGTGAAATCCGACTCCGCACCCATTTCGCGGATCACCACTTCCCAGAGCCGCCCGACCGCTTCGGCGACTTCCATCGACAAGCCCTGCGAGCGCATTTCTTCCAGGCAAAGCCGCACGTCCTTCAGCATCATGCCGGTGGAGAAACCGTAATCGAAGCTGCGCGGCAGGATCGAGCGGGGAAACTTGTCGCGGCTCGCGGTATTCATGCCTGATCCGGAGTTGATGACATCGATCATCACGGTCGGATCGAGGCCGGACTTGACGCCCATCACCACGGCCTCGCAGGTCGCGACCATGGCGGTCGCCGACAGGAAATTGTTGGCGACCTTCATGGTCTGCGCCGAGCCGGGCTTTTCGCCGATGAAGAACGTCTTGCCGATAGCTTCCAGCGCCGGCTTGACCGCCTCGAACTCGGCCCTGGGGCCCGACACCATGACGGCAAGTGTTGCCTTCTCGGCGCCGCTGACGCCGCCGCTGACGGGGCAGTCGACCTGCACGATGTTCTTCTTCGCCAGAATATCGTGAATCCGCACCGCCATGTGCGCGCCGACGGTGGAGAGATCGACGAAGCGTTTTATCCGTTTGCCTTCGATCACGCCGCCGGCGCCGGTGGCGACCTCGAGCGAGGTCTGCAGCGTCGGCAGGCTCGCCATCACGGTCTCGGCGCGGTCGGCGACTTCTTTCGGTGAGGAAGCAGCCTGTGCGCCCAGCGCGACCATCTTGTCGACCGCCTCCTGGCGCGGGTCGAGGACGATGAGGTGATGCCTGGCCTCGATCAGGTGGCGGGCCATGGGAAAGCCCATCTTGCCGAGGCCGATGAATCCGATGTCCATGATGATTTCCTCTATTTCAAATCGTCATTGCGAGCGCAGCGAAGCAATCCATCTTTCCGCTTGCCGCGCCATGGATTGCTTCGCGGTCGGGGCGGCGCTTCGCGGCGACCCCTCGGCTCGCAATGACGGGTTAAATACCGATGGCCTGCCTAACGACCTCAGCCCTTGTCCAGTTCGGCGAAGACTTCGCGTGCAATTCTAAAACTGTCGACGCCGGCGGGTACGCCGGCATAGATCGCCACCTGCATGAAGATTTCGCGGATCTCGTCCTTGGTCACGCCGTTGACCAGCGCGCCCTTGATGTG
>DATHOT010000402.1:0-14870 GCA_035484655.1 Bryobacteraceae bacterium
ATGGGGGTCATGAATGAGCTGGATGTGCCCTGCGGCCCGATCATGTCTACGGATGATCTAGCCAACGACGAGCACGTGCGCGGGCGCGAGATGTGGGTGGAGGTCGATCATCCGCAGCGCGGCAAGTGGTACAACGTCGGCATGCCGATCAAGCTTTCGGCGTCTCACGCTGAGATCAAGCGGTCGCCATTATTGGGCGAGCATACGGACGAGATACTCAAAGAAGTGCTGGGTTGGAGCGATGCTCAGATTGCGGCTAGCAAGGAGGCGGGTGCCTTTTCGATGCCGCCGAAGACCAAGTAGGGCGGGGCACTATGAAGATCGCGATTATCGGGCAGCAGGATTTCGGCAAAGCGGTGCTCGAAGCGTTTCTTGCTCGTGGGGACGATGTCGCGGCAGTTTTCTGCGCGCCTGAAAAGGAAGGCGCCAAGCCGGATGCGCTCCGGGCTGCGGCGCAGCAGAAAGGCCTGACAGTTCATCAGTTCAAATCTCTAAAGGATCCGGAAGCCGCGCGGGCCATGCAGTCGACCGGCGCCGATCTCGGCATCATGGCTTTCGTGCTCCAGTTCGTATCGCAGGAATTCGCGACGATTCCGAAACTTGGCACGATCCAATATCATCCGTCGCTGTTGCCCAAGTACCGCGGCCCGAGTTCGATCAACTGGCCGATCATCAGGGGCGATACCGAGACCGGGTTGAGCATATTCCGTCCGTCGGACGGACTGGACGAAGGCGCTGTGATTCTCCAGCAGAAGACGCCGATCGGCCCCGACGACACGCTGGGCAGCGTCTATTTCGATCGCCTGTTCCCGATGGGCGTGAAAGCGATGCTGGAGGCTGCCGATCTGGTGATGGCCGGTAAACACACGGAGACGGTGCAGGATGAGTCGAGCGCGAGTTACGAGGGTTGGTGCCGCACGGCGGAGGCCAAAATCGACTGGGCCAAACCCATCGATCAGGTCTATAACCTGATTCGGGGATGCAATCCGGCGCCGGGGGCGTGGACCACTTTCAACGGCAAAAAGCTGCAGATTTTTGACGCTCGCAAAACCCTCTTCCGGCGTTTTGCGGATGTGCCAGGTAAGATCGGCGAAGTGACCGATGTCACTCCGCAAGGCTTCAAGGTTACTGCTCAGGGAGGGCTGATCGAAGTTCTAAAGGCGAAGTTCGAGGACGGTAAGAAAGCGAGCGGCGGCGAAATCGCGCAGGCCGGCGGCATCGGGGCGGGCAGCCTATTCGGCAGTTGACACCGCTATCCTGAGACTAAGAGAGGAATCATCATCTATGGCAACTCCGTCGAAGGCCAGGCTGAGTACACCGCTGATCCGTGAGAATGGAGGGCATCGCGAGGCGTCCTGGGACGAGGCGCTGGACCGCGTGGCCGAGGCTTTCGGGCGCACCATCGAAAAGCACGACCCGCGGGCGTTCGGCATGTTCAGTTGCTCCAAGACAACCAACGAGCTGAATTACATTACGCAGAAATTTGTCCGCTCAGTGATCGGGAGCAACAATATCGACAGTTGCAACCGGACTTGACACGCCCCCAGCGTCGTCGGTCTGGCGACGGTTTTTGGCGCGGGTGGTGGTACGAGTTCGTATACCGAGGTGGAAGAGACGAACGCGATCTTTCTATGGGGATCGAACGCGCGCGAGACGCATCCGATCTTTTTCCACCACGTGTTGAAAGGCGTGCGGAATGGAGCGAAGCTCTATGTGGTCGATCCGCGACGCACCAGTTCGGCGCAGTGGGCGGACGCCTGGCTGGGCCTGGAGGTCGGATCCGATATTTCGTTGGCCAACGCGATGGCCCGCGAGATCATCGTTGCGGGGTTGACGAATGAGAAGTTCATCCAGCATGCCACGAGTGGATTCGAGGCTTATCGCGAGTGCGTGGAAAAGTACACACTTGAACGAGCCGAGCGCGAGACCGGTGTACCGGCCGGGACGATTCGCGCAGCAGCGCACGCCTACGCCAAGGCGGAGCGCGCGGTCATCTGCTGGACTCTGGGCATCACCGAGCATCACAATGCCGTCGACAATGTTCTGGCGCTCATCAATCTAGCGCTGCTTACCGGCCACGTCGGCCGCTACGGCAGCGGGCTGAACCCTTTACGAGGGCAGAATAATGTGCAGGGCGGCGGCGACATGGGGGCCATTCCGGACCGTTTGCCCGGCTTCCAGCATGTGGAGAACGACGAGTTGCGAGGCAAGTTCGAGCGGGCGTGGAATTGCAGGATCCATCCGAAAAAGGGTTGGCACTTGAGTGAGATGTTTCAGGCGATGGGGCGCGGCGAGCTAACGACTCTATATGTGCTCGGAGAAAACCCCGCGGATTCCGAGGCTGATCGTCATCATGCATTGAAGCTGCTGGGCGGGCTCGAATTTCTGGTGGTTCAGGATTTGTTTTATACGAATACAGCCGCGCTGGCCGATGTAGTTCTGCCGGCGGCGGCAGGCTGGTGCGAATCCGAGGGCACGGTCACATCCAGCGAGCGCCGCGTGCAACGCGTCCGCCGCGCGGTTCCCGCTCCGCCGGGAGTTCGCGATGACATCGAGGTGGTTTATGAGCTGGCGCGCCGTCTGGGCCACGAATGGGGCGAGCCGCGCTCGGAATGCATCTGGGACGAGGTGCGGGCGTTGAGTCCGATGCACACCGGCATGAGCTATCGACGTCTGGAGGAGTTAGGTGGAATCCAGTGGCCCTGCTACGACGAATCGCATCCGGGTGAGATATTTCTGCACGGCCGCCTCTGGCAAGAACCTTTGATCGGTCCGCGGGCGCCCTTCAGTGTGGTGGAGTTCGAGCCGCCGGTGGACACACTCGACGAAGAGTATCCGATCCGTTTGACGACAGGACGGCGCCTGGATTCCTACAACACCGGCGTGCAGACCGATCGCTACCAGTCGCCCCTTCGGCGTGAGGAGACGCTCGATCTCTCACCCGAAGACGGGGCCAGCTACGGGCTGCATGAAGGCGAGAAGGTGCGCGTGCATTCGCGGCGCGGTTCCGTGGTTGCACCGGTTCGATTCGATCCGGGACTGCACCGCGGATTGGCATTTCTGACGGTGCATTTTCACGACCAAGTGGCCACCAATGAGTTGACGATCGAAGCGGTCGATCCAAAGTCGGGAACGTCCGAGTTCAAGGCCACGGCGATCCGCATCGAGAAATACCAGGAGAATTAATTGGACTTACACTTGACCACCGACCAACCGACTTTGTCCGAGAGGTCGGCGATTGACGGCGAGTTGGGTGCTGACAATGGCGAGCCAGAGACTGAGGATGCGCGTTCGCAACGCGAACGGCTGCTGCCCGCACTACATGCGATTCAGGCGCGGATCGGATACATCACAGCTGGAGCGGTGAACTACCTGGCGCAACGATTGGATGTCGCGCCCGCGGAGATTCACGGCGTGGCTTCGTTCTATGGAATGTTTTCGCTGACCCCGCGCGCTCCAGTGGTGGCCCACGTTTGCGACGACATCGCTTGTCTCGCGCGTGGCGCGGCGACACTATGTGCCGAACTCGAGAAGGTCCCGATGCCGATGAATGCGATCTGGCAACGCAGCCCTTGCCTGGGTTTGTGTGAAAGGGCGCCGGCCGCTTTGGTCATCGCCGCGGGCGAGACTCCTCGGGCACGCGTGCTGGCTCCAGCAAGTGCGGGCGCACTGAAATCTTTGGTGGGCGATGCCCTGGAGAATGGGTTGCCTGTTGAAGCAGACGTCTTCAGTCCAGCGCTATCTGTTCCCCAGGCCGGGCAGCCGCAGCTACGATTGCTCCGCCGGATCGGGCAGGCAGATCCATCGAACCTTGACGACTATCGCCGGCTGGGCGGTTATGAAGCGTTGCGCCGGGCGATCGAATTAGGACCCGAGGGCGTGGTTCGTGAAGTGATCGAGTCCCGGCTTCTCGGCCGGGGTGGCGCGGCTTTCCCGACCGGCAAGAAGTGGGAGGCGCTCCTCAATCAGCGCGCTCTTGGCAAGCCCCATTACGTCATCTGTAATGCCGATGAATCGGAGCCGGGCACGTTCAAGGATCGAGTTGTTATGGAGGGTGATCCCTTCGCAGTAATCGAGGGCATGACTATCGCAGCTTTCGCGACTGGCGCACAAAAGGGCTACCTGTACGTTCGAGGCGAGTATCCGCTCGCTGCTCGTAGAATCCAACAGGCAATCCAATCGGCGCGCGCCGCGGGATTCTTAGGCGATGACATCCTCGGTCGCGCCCTTTGCTTTGACATCGAGTTGCGGCGGGGTGCCGGCGCCTACATTTGCGGTGAAGAAACCGCGCTCTTCAACTCCATCGAAGGCTACCGTGGCGAACCACGCAACAAGCCTCCTTTCCCGACGCAGGCCGGCCTGTTCCGCCAGCCGACCGTAGTGAACAACGTTGAAACGCTGATTAACATCCCGGAGATCATCCTGAATGGCGGCGCAGCCTACGCGAGGATCGGTACGGCGAACTCAACCGGATACCGCCTCTTCTGCCTGTGCGGGCACGTGGTTCGTCCCGGTGTTTATGAGGTGCCTTTCGGCCCGACGCTGCGCGAGATGATCGAACTGGCCGGCGGGCTCAGCGGCACCAGGCGTCTGCAAGCGGTACTGCTCGGCGGGGCAGCGGGCGCTTTTGTATCTCCAGCAGAACTTGATACGCCGCTAACGTTCGAGGGCACGCGGGCGATTGGCACAACCCTTGGCTCCGGGGTCATCATGCCGCTCGACGACAGTGTGGACCTGAAGCGGATTCTCCTCCGAATTGCGTCCTTCTTCCGCGAGGAGAGCTGTGGGCAATGCGTTCCTTGCCGGGTCGGCGCGGTTCGTCAGGAGGAGGCTCTGGAGCGCCTGATTCACAACCTGTCGCCAGGTTCGGTGAGCGAAGAGATCCATACTTTGCGAGAAATGGGGCAGGCGATGAGGGATGCTTCCATTTGCGGGCTGGGACAGACTGCTTCCAGCGCACTCGAATCGGCATTGAATCGTTGGAGCCTCTTCTCATGAGTGAGCCTGCCGCCGCGCCTTCGGCATTGACTCCGATTCCACGCGGACCGGTACCCGAGGTTCCGCCCGCACCGGCCCGCCGCTCGATCGAAATTCGCGTCGATGGAAAATCTGTCTCGGCGCCGGAGGGTTCCACTATCCTCGATGCCGCCAAAAGCTTGGGCATCGATACGCCCACGCTTTGTTATCTGGAGACCCTAGCGCCGGTGAACGTTTGCCGCGTATGCGTAGTGGAACTGGAAGGCTCCCGCACACTGGTCCCGGCCTGCTCACGGAAAGTCGAACCCGGCATGGTGATCCACACTGATTCCGAACGGGTCCGCCTCAGCCGCCGTCTGGTGCTCGAGTTTCTGGCATCGGCCGTAGACGTCTCGACCGCGCCGTCCTTCCAAGCGTACATGCAGCGCTATGACGCCCGGCCTGAACGTTTCGGAGATCACGCCGAGACGGTGGCGCAGCCGCCCAAAATCGATAACGATCTTTACGTTCGCGACTATTCGAAGTGCATCCTCTGCTACAAGTGCGTGGAGGCGTGCGGCGTGGATGCGCAGAATACGTTCGCTATCGCCGTGGCTGGGCGCGGCTTTTCCGCGCGCATCGCCACCGAATATGATGTTCCGCTGCCCGAATCCGCCTGCGTTTACTGCGGCAACTGCATCGCGGTCTGCCCCACGGGCGCGCTGATGTTCAAGAGCGAATACGATATGCGAGGGGCGGGCACGTGGGACGAATCCCGCCAGACACATGCCGACACCATTTGTCCCTACTGCGGCGTGGGATGCACCCTCACGGTTCACGAGCAGGATGGCAAGATCGTGCGGGTGAATTCGCCGCTGGATCATTCCGTGACGCATGGCAATCTCTGTATCAAGGGGCGATTTGGGTGGCAGTTCGTTCAGATTAAGTAAGTGAGAGTTTGTTCGGCCTGATTTCAACCGCAAGTTTTCACAAAAGAACCGTTAACGGAAAGTTGGTACCTTATCTAATTGCCTCTTTGAGCCCGTCGAGCCGAGCGAGAGCCTGGCCTCCTGGTTCGAATGCGCGCTCTGAAATTTCCGTGAATAAGTTGTGAAGGTGGAGGAAAAATGGAGTTCGGGTTGAACAACCGGTGTGGCCGCACCCGTGCTGTGTTGGCTTTCGTTCTGCTTACGGTACCGATGCTGGCCGTGGCTCAGACAGACGAGATCCAGGTCTACGATGCCGAGATTGCGGAGCCGGGTATTTTCAATCTGATGCTACACACTAATTACACGCCCATCGGCCGGAAGACTCCCGACTACCCCGGCGCCATCATTCCCAACCACTCGGTCAACGGCGCGCTCGAATGGGCCTACGGCGTCACCGACTGGTTCGAGCAGGGTCTCTATCTACCGGTCGAGAGTGCTTACTCCCAGGGGCGGGGTGGATCGATCGACGGCTTCAAGCTCCGGGAGCTTTTCGTGCGGCCGCACGCTGCTGACCACACGTTCTTTTATGGCGTAAATTTCGAGTTCAGCGTCAATTATCATTATTGGGAACCGAGGCGCGTGACCTCCGAGGTCAGGCCTATCGTGGGTGTGCATCTGCATCCGGTGGACATTATCTTCAACCCGATTGTGGACACCCAGTACAGGGGCGGCTTCGGAAACCTCGAATTCGTTCCGGCCACTCGGATCGCGTACAACATCAACAGCAAATGGGCCGTTGCAGCCGAGGAGTATTCCGATTTCGGACCGCTGCACAATTTCTATGCCGTGCACGATCAATTCCATGAAGTGTGGGCCGTGGTGGATCATCCCAGCAAGTTCGTGAGTATCGAAGCTGGCGTCGGAATAGGAGTGACCGGTGGGGCCGATAGATTGACGTTCAAGTTGATGGTGTCCCGAGATCTGAACTCTAAGCCGAAGAATTGAACGCGCGCGCGGTTGCGCCTCGCGCTCATCCCAGGGACAGGCGCGACACAACCAACCGGAAGCCAGGGCACGGCTTTCGCACCCGCCTCTAAAAGGTTGCTGAAAAGTCTCTCGCAGGTCGGAGACCTGCGCCACGTGGAGAGCTAGTCATTGACCTGGAGTTGTGGAGCGGTCTCCGACCTGCCAATGTGAGCTTCCTGGCTAGAATTGTATCAACGGCGCAAAGGCCCCATGACTGGTTCCTACGACTATCGCCTGGTTACCCTTTCGGTAGTGATGGCGGTGTTTGCAGCTTACGCCGCACTCGACCTGGCGGGGCGGACGACGGCCTCACGCGGGCGAGTTCGTCTCGTTTGGCTAGCAGGTGGGGCGGCGGCAATGGGACTCGGCATATGGTCCATGCACTACATCGGGATGCTGGCTTTCCTGTTGCCGGTACCGGTGTTTTATGACTGGCCGACGGTGGTGGTGTCACTTTTCGCTGCCATTTTCGCATCCGGTGTAGCCCTCTTCGTCGTGAGCCGCCGGAGAATGGACTGGAGTGATGCACTAGCCGGCAGCGTCATCATGGGAGGCGGCATCGCAACGATGCACTACATCGGCATGGCGGCCATGCGCTTGCCCGCAATGCACCACTATGACTTGCCGCTCGTGATTTTGTCCGTTCTTGTAGCGATTGTGATGTCACTTGTGGCGCTTTGGCTCTCGTTTCATCTTCGGGACCACGCTAAGACGAGTTGGCCGCAGAAAGGTGCAAGCGCATTCGTGATGGGAGCCGGCGTAGCGGCCATGCATTACACCGGCATGGCTGCCGCCACATTTACTCCTTCGACGATGCCGCCCGATCTGTCGCACGCGGTCCATATCTCGCCACTGGGCATCGCAGGGATCACTTCCGTAACCCTGTTGGTCCTGGGCCTCGTCTCTATCAGCGCGTTCGTAGATCGGCGTTTCGCCGCTCAGACGAGGGCGCTGACCGAAAGCGAACTCCTCAAGCGACAGTTGGAGAACGTGGTCGAGGAACTCAAGAAGTCAGAAGACCGGCTGCGGGTTTTGATTGAAACCATTCCGGCGCTGGCCTGGACCAGTCTGGCGGATGGATCAAACGACTTCAGCAATCAACGTTTGTTGGAATACATGGGCATTTCTCTGGAACAGATGCAGGGCGCGGAGTGGACAACGCCGTTCCATCCGGAGGACATAGGCGAGCACCTGGACAAGTGGCGGTCAGCCCTGGCTACTGGTGAGCCGTTTGAGAATGAAGCGCGCGTGCGGCGAGCAGCCGACGGGGAATACCGCTGGTTCTTGATCCGCGGCCTGCCGTTACGCGATGAAAGAGGCAACATCGTCAAGTGGTACGGAACCATGACGGACATCGAGGACCGAAAGCGAGCCGAAGAGGCGCTGCGTAAGGCAAACGCAGATCTGGCGCACATCACACGTGTGATGACCATGGGCGAATTGGCCGCTTCTATCGCCCACGAGATAAACCAACCCCTGGCCGCAGTTGTCACCAACGCCGACGCCTGCATGGAGTGGCTCTCGAGCGAACCACCGAATCTAGAAGAGGCGCGCGCGGCGGTGGACTGCATAGCGCAAGATGGAACACGCGCCAGCGAGGTACTCCGGCATATTCGCGCCATGTTCACGAAGGCTAATCCTGAAAGAACGACGGTGCACGTAAATGAACTCATTCGTGAGATTGACGGTCTGATGCAGGCGGAGGCATCCAGAAACCAGGTCGCGCTGCAGACCGAGCTGGCCGCCGATCTCCCGGCTACTATAGGCGACCGAGTCCAATTGCAACAAGTGATCGTGAATCTGGTCCTGAATGGCATCGAAGCCATGAGCGCGGTTACGGATCGGCCACGACGCCTCGTGATACGGTCGGAGAGGCAGGACTCGGATCAAGTGCTCATTGCGGTGCGAGACTCCGGTGTCGGAATCGACGCGAAGGACGTCAGGCGAATTTTCGACGCATTTTTTACGACTAAGGCCCAAGGGATGGGTATGGGCTTATCCATCTGCCATTCCATAATCGAGGCTCACGGAGGCCGGTTGTGGGCCAGCACCAACAGCGACCACGGCGCGACGCTTCAATTCACGCTGCCGGCCAACCGTGAAACAGTGTCATGACGGACCCCAATCCGATTGTATTTGTGGTTGATGACGACGCGTCGGTCCGTGACGCCGTTAAGAGGCTCATCGCGTCGGTTGGCTTGCGGGTCGAGACATTCGGGTCGGCGCACGAGTTCCTCAACCACAAGCGTTCCGACGGCCCGGGATGCCTGGTGCTCGACGTGCGGCTGCCGGATTTGGACGGACTCGAATTTCAGCGCGCTCTGGCCGAGGCCAACATTTGCATCCCCATCATTTTTATTACCGGCCACGGCGATATCCCCATGAGCGTGCGCGCCATGAAGGCTGGCGCGGTTGAGTTCCTCACCAAACCGTTTCGCGGTCGAGAGCTATTGTGCGCAATTCAGGAGGCAATTGCGAGGGATCGTGTAGCGTGGAGCGAGCGCGCGCAGATGAATGAGTTACGCGCTCGTTACGGCTCCCTGACAGTCCGGGAGAAGGAAGTGTTGGGATTGGTTGCTTCCGGGTTTCTCAACAAGCAGATCGGCGCCGAGCTGGGAACGAGTGAGTTAACTATCAAAACCCACCGTGGACATGTCATGCAAAAGATGGGGGCACAATCGCTGGCTGACCTGGTAAAGATGTTCGAAAAACTAAAGGCCGGCGACAGAAAACCATAGCGCTCTCCTACTAAAGCAGGAGAGCGGCTGCTACCAAAGCAGGATAGTCTACGGCCCGCCGACCGCTTACGATAGAGCCAGATGAAGATTGGCGACCATGACACGGCGGGGGCAGCTAAAGAGAACAGCCCGCCCTGCCACATCTCGATCGTGGATGACGATGCGTCGATACGCGAGGCACTGAAGGGTCTTATGAGATCGGTTCGATTCAGTGCGGACGCTTACGGATCGGCGGAAGAATTCCTTGCTTCCGAGCGTATCAACGATACTGCGTGTCTTATCCTCGACGTCTACATGCCCGGGATGAATGGCTTTGAGCTTCAGAATCATTTGAAGGCCGAGGGACGGACCATCCCGATCATCTTTATTACCGCCCATTCGGATGAAGTTTCGCGCCAGCGAGCGTTAAAGGGCGGAGCGATCGACTTTTTGAGTAAACCTGTTCGCCGGGAGGTTTTGCTCAAGGCTATTCAATCAGCAGCTGAACACTAAGTCGAAAGGAAACATTTATGGGAAGTATGAATTCGCAGTGCCCGAGAGCGGAGTGCTTCGAAATCGAGGACGCGACCCGGGCGATTATCGGAAACAGCGCCGTGCTCCAGCGAGTCCTTGGCTTGGCGCGGGTTGTAGCCCCGACCGAGGCCACTGTGTTGATCCAGGGGGAAACAGGGACAGGCAAGGAGTTGATCGCGGAAGCCATTCACAAATGCAGCGATCGATCAAGCGGTCCATTTGTGAAGATCAATTGCGCCGCCATACCCTCCGGCTTGCTGGAAAGTGAGCTCTTCGGCCACGAGCGTGGTGCGTATACTGGGGCGATCGCGCGCTGTATTGGGCGGCTGGAGCGGGCTAATCGGGGCACCTTATTTTTGGACGAGATCGGTGACATTCCGCTAGAGTTACAGCCCAAGCTTCTACGGGTCCTGCAGGAAAGGCAGTTCGAGCGTCTAGGCAGTGTTACAACGATTCATACCGATGTACGGGTGATCTGCGCTACACATCGGAATCTCGTTCAGATGGTCGACGAACGTCAATTTCGCGCCGACCTCTTCTATCGTCTTAGCGTCTTCCCCATTGAGGTGCCTCCGCTGCGTGATCGTCGCGAAGATATCCATTTATTAGTCGACCATTTTGCGGCGGTTTACGCGGATCGTATGCGAAAGCCGATCAAGGCTATTTCAGAAGAATTCATGGCAGGTCTGGTGCGTCATCCTTGGCCGGGCAACATCCGGGAACTGCAAAACTTCGTGGAACGCTCCGTAATTCTCTCGACTGGCCCGGTGCTGAATGGTTCGCTGTCCGAACTTACCTGCACAACACAGGAGCCCGCGTTATTGGCGCCTGTCACGCTAGAGCAGGCAGCGCGTTCGCACATCCTGCAGACTCTCCTCGAAACGGAGGGTGTCCTTGGCGGCCGGAATGGCGCTGCCGCCCGACTGGGCCTGCCGCGGACGACCTTAATTTCCAAGATGAAGCGGCTGGGACTTAATCCTCCTCAAAGATCATCGGCGCCGTTACGAGCAGCAGCGTCGGTGGCATGAGCAATTGCGCGGGGCGTGGTGTACTAGCCAACGGATCATCTAGAACCTCGCCAGCGCGAACGAAAACAGTTCCGTAGAAGGAATAAATTTGGTTGTTCGAGCGTTTAAGAAGGAGACGCAGAGAGTGGCAGGCCCCGGTCTTGGGCCTTGGCGGTTCATAAGTTGGCCGAGCGCCGTCGGTAAAGTTGTGGGCGGAAGGCGGCATCGGAAGACCCAGCCAAGAAAGCCCAACCGGGTATCAGACGAACGTCAAGAAAACCTGGGAGCGAACTTTGGGGAAGGCACCCTATGAAGTTGCAAATGAAGAGGGAGGCACTGGCAAGTACGGGGATGGTGGGCGCGACAGGACTCGAACCTGTGACCTCCTGCGTGTGAAGCAGGCGCTCTAACCAACTGAGCTACGCGCCCGGCATGGTTGAAATCAACATCATAGCAAACGAGTCGCGGTGTAGCGCGCTTGCTCGCCTGTATTGGGATTTACGGGCTCATCGCCATTCTGTTTCAGCGAACGCAAGAAACAGCAACCCGGTTGCGGCAGGAGAGGCATTGCGACAATCGCCCAAGGACTTCCGGCCCCTCGTGCTGAAACCCCATTGAGCATTTGGGAGTCCTATAGTATGCGTGAAAACGTAATGGGGATTTCGATGCGCCTGGCCGCTTCGTTATGTTTGCAATCGGCACTCAGCTTTGCGGGAAGCTGGTCGGGAGCCTTGATCGATTCCAAATGCTACGACAGCGAAGAACGCAATGTGAACCCTACCGATACAATGACCTACGTCGATCGTGACAAGAATCTAGAGCTCCGCTATTGCGCCCCAGGCGCAAGAACGAAGTATTTCGCAGTTGTGCAGCAAGATGGGCTTAGCTTCAAGTTGGATTCTGCAGGAAATTCGAAAGCAGCCGAACTCGTTCGTAAAACCGGTAAGAGATCTGTTTATCCCGTTGCCATAACGGGCGAGATGAACAAAAACACAATCCAAGTGGATTCGCTTTCGATGGTGAAATAGACACTTACTTCTTCTTAGCTGCTAGAATGCGCTCAATTTGTTGGAAATGATTGAGGTCGTGTCCCGCGAACAGGCGGGCGATCGTTTCCACCGTTTCCGCGCCTCGCTCATTGTGCATGCCGTGGAGCTTCCACTGCTCGGGCGTAAGGATCTTGAGCAGCGCGATATTGGCCTCGCGGAGCGCGCGATACTGCTCGAATGATTTCCTCAGATTCCGTTTCTCGTAGTGCAGCGCCGTGACCCACTGGTCCTGATCGAAGCCTATGATCTGGCTTCCGGGCGCGCCGAGGATAGCGCGGATGCGGTAGCCTCCGACCAGCTCTGTATCCGCGAGATGCGCCACAATCTCTGCGATCGACCATTTGCCGGGCGCCGGGCGCTTTCGTGCCGTTGCCGGAGTGACGGTCTTCAGAAGCTTGGCGAGCTTGGCCGGCGCGGCCGCCTGAAGTTTCAAAGGATCGGCGCCTTGAACATGGCTGAACATCCGTTGTCGATACTGGTCGGCTGTCTCTGGCATGATTATTGCCTCACGCTAGAATAATACATAATGCTTCACCCCACACGCCGGTCGTTCGTTTCAACCTCTGTTTCGGCGGCATCGATGATGCTGGCGAACCGGCTCTTCGGGGCGCCCGAGCCTGACTCTACCAAGCCGGCGGCCGAGTTGGAGAAGCTGGGGAGCGTTGCTTTAAACGAAGCAAAGAAACAGGGCGCCACCTATGCCGATCTCCGCATCGGGCGCTACCGCAACCAATTCTCCGGTTACCGGCTTTCGCCCGAACGGGGCAGCAACATCACCGACGAGGTCCCGTTCGTTACCGACCAAAACAGCTTTGGATTCGGCGTTCGCGTCGTGGTCAAGGGCCAGTGGGGCTTCGCTGCTTCGCCAATTGTCAACGCTGAAGAAATTGCCCGAATAACGCGCGAGGCCGTAACTGTCGCAAAGGCGAACGCAGCGGCACAGGCTACGAGGGTTCAACTTGCACCAGTCAAGGCTTACCGCGACCGATGGACTTCAAACTTTGACAAAGACCCGTTTGCCATCTCAATGGATGAAAAACTGGAACTCGTCCATTCGGCAACACTCAGCGTCAAGAAAGATCCGAAGGTCTTCTCCGCATTTGGCGCGCTCGGTTTCCAATCCGAAGACAAATACTTCGCATCATCGGAAGGATCGTCGATCCAGCAATACATCGTGCGTGTATACCCGCTCTTAAACGCCGTGGCCGTCGACTTCCAGAACGGTATCTCACGCACTCGTAACTACACCGTGGAGCCCCAAACTGCCGGCTGGGAGGCTATCGCCAAGGCCAATCTCGGCGAAAACGCGCCTCGCATCCGCGCGGAGGTGCTGGAACATCTCGCGGCGCCGCCCGTGAAGCCCGGGAAAAAGGACCTCGTGCTTCTGCCCAGTCATCTCTGGCTCACGATTCACGAATCGATCGGCCACTCCACCGAACTCGACCGCGCGCTCGGTTACGAAGCGAACTTCGCCGGTACCAGCTTTCTAACCACCGAGAAAATGGGAAAGTTCTCCTTTGGGAGCGAGCTCGTCAACGTCTTCGGCGACCGTACCATCGATCGCGGCCTGGCAACAGTAAAATACGACGACGATGGCGCAATGGCAACTAAATTCCCCATTATCGAGAAAGGCACATTCAAGCATTATCAGACCATCCGCGATCAGGCCCACTTGATCGGCGAGTCCGAATCACGAGGCTGCTGTTATGCCGATTCCTGGTCGAGTGTTCCGTTCCAGCGCATGCCCAATGTGTGGCTGGCCCCGGGTCCGGAGACTTTGACCTCCGACGATCTGATCTCCGGGATCGACGATGGCATTCTTATCGAAGGCAATGGTAGCTTCTCGATCGATCAGCAGCGTTACAATTTCCAGTTCGGCGGCGATGCATTCTGGGAGATCAAAGGAGGCAAGAAGCGCGGCATGCTCTCCCGCGTGGCTTACCAGGCGCGAACTACCGATTTCTGGCACGCCTGCGACGGCATCTCCGGACCAAGCTACTGGCAGCAATTCGGTGCGCCCACCGATGGCAAAGGCGAACCTGAGCAAATTAACGCCGTGAGTCACGGCTGTTCACCTTCGCGCTTCCGGCAGATCAACGTGCTGTTAACCGATTAAGGAATAGCCGCCATGCTTAGCCAACAGGAAGTCAAGAACATCATCGATCAGGTAGTCGGCTACTCAAAGCTGCCGGGCTGCGAGGTTAACGTCCAGTGGACCGAAGACGATTTCATCCGGTTCGCCAATAATGGCATCACCACCTCGGGGTATCGCGTCACCCAGCAGGTCTCGATCACCAGCACGACGGCGGATAAACGCAGCGGCAACGCAGCCGTTGGGGAGTTGACTCCCGAGGCCCTCAACAACGGCGTGAAGCAGGCGGAAGATCTGGCTGCGATATCGCGACCGAACCCGGAAGACATGCCTGCGTTACCGGCGCAACAATATCCGCGTCTTAGCAACTTCGACGCGTACACGGCTGCGGCGCGTGGCGACTCGATGGTCCCGCAAGTGAAGGCTGTACTGGCTGCCGCGCTGAAAAACAAGCTGGTGGCTGCGGGATACATCCAGCGCTCCGCCAACGCAGTGGGAGTCGGCAACAAAGCCGGCCTGTTCGGCTATCACACCTACACCGATTCAAGCCTCACGCACAC
>DATHOT010000403.1:0-4531 GCA_035484655.1 Bryobacteraceae bacterium
CCCCATCGACTATATCACACAGGTTCGGCGCCGAAACGACAGAGCTAAATCCGACCTGAGAGCGCCCTGCGGAATGCCGGGACTACGAATGATAAAAGTCCGGGTCGCGTCAAGGTTACCGGTGTGGTCATGGCAGATCGATCAAGAACGTGCCTGTTATCAGATATTTATCTGAACCTGTTCCGTGCCGCCCGTTGCGAGTCGGGGAAGCTGTGCGCGATCAACGCGTCTCGCCGCTGGGCGCGATGTATGTTTCGCGACTCTACTTTCCAATTCCTTCAACTTGCTGAATAAGTGAACGGCGCTATCGAAACGGCGGATGAAATTCCGGCTTGAGGGTATATGCCCGACGCGCACCGATCGATGGTGTGCGGCCGCCCTGACGCGGCGGTCGGGCTCCAGGCTGTAAAGAAGCAAGTTCCCCCGCCTGCGTTCCGAAGTCTTCCAACTTCGTACTGACTAAACGCGGCCCTCGGACGGTAACGTGTCATGTGCGCCGCTCCCTACGAACCCGGGCCACCGGGCCCGGACGAAGGGATATTGTCCTTTGTTTTTCGGTCCCATGAATGGACAATCATCTCGCGCCGAAGGTGGTCCGGAATCAAGTTTGTAATGACGACTGATTGGCGTAGACTGAAAGGCCCGCCGGGCGGCTCTGGAGGAGTTGGACCATCGCTGGTCGCAACGAGTGCGTACCTTGCAACGCTTAAGGCGAAAGGGGAGGTGCCGCGTGGTTAAGCCAGGGGTGAGTCACGGCGGCATCGTGCTTGAGCGGATTCCGCGGGTATTCAACAAGCCGTTCGATCCGCCATAGCTCGATCTGCTGTCTCGTGGGATGCGCGAGCATATACGTACCTTCCAAGATGATCTGAAGGGTCCTTTCGGAGGGTGCGCTTTACGCTGGCCTGTCGAACCGAACCTCTACCTCCATAACTCGGCTGCTCCAATCTTTGACGGGTCTTAGGGACACGGATAACAGACAGGGAAGCGGCCGGAAGTTGATCGTTAATCGGAGTGGCGCCCAAAATCAAACTCAGCGCGGCTCGCTCCCACACGATCGTTCCGGGAATGCCGGCGAACAGCACCGCATCATCATTCGACTTGGGGTCGAACAGCATTAGCGGAGAGAGCGGAACTATTGGATGGAACAGTCGTGGCTGAGCATTTCCGGCAGCACTGGGTTCTTCTTGCGTAGCGCGTGACCAACGTCGGAAGTTTTGCAACCAGTAGCATATTCATGCGACACCAAAGATGCGACTGGCGTGGCGCCTCAATGAGGTTTATGTTTGTTGTCGACTCATCGTTCGCAAGGAGGCCAAGCCATGGCGAATTCGCGACGCGTGGGTTGCGCCACCCTTGGTCGAAATTCGATTTCGATTAAAACAAGAAGGACCTTCAAATGATTGACCCAGTCGAACGGCAGGACATCATCACGAGCCTCACCAAGGCGGGTCAGGGAGTCGGAATCCTCGCCCGGGATGAGACGATATTCCGCGCCGCGGTGGACGCCTTCCGGGCGGCCGACGGCCAGTCGTTTCAGCGGCTCCTTGGTAACCTCAATATCGTCGAGTGCGAGGATGTGTGTTTCTGGCTGCGGAGCAAGGAGTGCGTTCTCGAATGCATCGAGATCTGCGGGCCGCCCACAGCAGCCCTCACTGTTGACGATGTTCCCAAGTTCGCCGAGCTGGTCGCCAAGATCACCGGCGACGAAGAGCTGATCGAGCAGCTCGCCGACACCATTCGGGATCGCGACGCCAAGGGCTTTGCGAGTCTTATTAAACAACTTCAAGCGGAGCGGTACTGCCATTTTCTATGCCACTGGGCGTGCATGATTCACTGGCGCCTGGTGTGCGAGGTCGTCTGCGCTCCGACGCCAGTCCCTCTGCCGTCATTTGTTGGAGAACTGGCGGCGGCAGGTGCTGCTGTCCGCGCCCAGCTTCAGGACACCACGCGGTTCCCGGCCCTGATCAAGGCTGCCGTGGCGCAGGACTGCCAAACGCTGGCGGGCATCCTGGGGCAGGGCGGCAACTGCTCCTGGATCTGCGAATGGATCTGCAGCTGGTACTGCATCCTGGTCTGCCTGCCGCTCTGCCGCGTCTTCACATCCGTCCCCTCGTCTCTCCCCGATACCTTCATCGCCGAGATGCGCGCGTTTGCACAGGCCGCATCCCAACTGGCGAACAGAGAAGGAGCCATCGCGAGCTTGGTGGACGCCGTCGCTACCCAAAACGCCGAGGCTTATGCGGCGCTCCTTAAAGCGTTTCAGGTGGAGCGCTTCTGCATGCAGCTCTGCCACTGGATCTGCTTCACCATCTGTCGGCGCTTCTGCACGTGCGTCTGCCCGCCCCCGAGCTTGTTCCCTCAGTTCACCTCGATCGGAGTCTACGATTACGATGGAGTCACCCCCGATATCAATAGCAGCTTGGGCGGAAATGGACTGACAATACCCGATAGCCGCGCCTTCTTCAATACGCTGCGGCTCAATGGCATCCTCACCCAGACACTGGGCGGCTTGCCGATGGAGTACCGCTTCGAGACGCAGCCCACGGACGCCGCGGGTAACCCCTTAGGCCCCTGGTCGCCCGTTCTGCCGGCGCAAATCGCCCAAACGCTGCTGGGGCATTGGGAGCATCACATCGGCGTTTCTCCCTTCATCGAAACCAAGAAGTATTGGGTCAACCACGCAGGCCCCCTCGGGCCTGGCGATCTCGCCGCGAGCATCACCGCCGCCGGTTGGATCCAAGTGCCGCAAGAGAACAACTTTTTCGCGCCGTCGGGCGCCTTCTCCTCCAACGGGGACATGATTGAGCTCATCACGCAGTCGCTTGATTCTCGCCCGCACGCCGACGAAACCGGCGTGGTCGCCGGCAGCCACGCGGCGTTCCCACTCGTCCCAGACGTCTATTTCGGAATACGGATGCGCGTACGCCAACAAGGCGTGCCTTTATCGGAGACGGACGGTGGTACCTGCGTGCACATTGCCGTCGACGATGTACTGTATGACAACATCACGCTGCATCCCGACTGGGATGGCGGTTTGCAACCGCCCGGTCAGCTCGGGGTTTGCATGCTCGATATCGCGGAGCTAGAAGCCCATCCTTGCGGGCAAATCGGCGACACGCTAACCGTTCTATTTACGGCGGCGCACCCTAACTTGGGTTCGGCCAGCATCACCATGACCGGTCCCGGCGGTCCCTTCGCCTTTACGATGCCTGCCTTCACGCCCGCCGACTATTTTGGGACCGCCACTCCGGCGTTTACTGTATCGGCGCTTAAACCCTGTGCGTATTTGGTGACGCTCCAGGTTAACCTGCTGCTAACCGACGGAGACAACTTCCCCAGTCCGCTGTTCGACCAGATCGCCTTCTGCAAGAGTTAGGTGCGAGCTTGGGTGGGCCGAAGGATACGAACATTGCGGGTGCGGCGCGCGCGATCGGAGGGCGGGTGGAATGTGAACCAGCCGGTGAACGAGCTGCATCCTGAAAAGAGCGGTGCAGTCCAAAACAACAAAAACAACCCGTTCTTTTCCAGTAGCACCAGGCGCGCCACATCACACATGGCCGTCGGCTGGTCGCCCCATCTGAACGACCTATAATGGCACTTACGCCCAATGAAGAAGGGCTCTCCGGTATTGGCATCCGTACCTCTGCTGACGGCACGAGGACTCCTGAGTCTCGTCTTGGGAGCGTGCGCTTTTCCTCAAAGCACTCACCGGCCGGATACTCTGAATCCCTCTCTTTTTCAGTTACAGCACACCGCGTGGACGGAGCGCGACGGCGCGCCTCCGACGATTAACGATATCAGTCAAGCCCCCGACGGCTCATTGTGGCTGGGTTCCGGCGAAGGCCTCTATCGCTTCGATGGTTTCACTTTCGAGCGGGTACGCTCGATTGATGGGGACTCTCCGGCGCCGACGGAAGTCTATACGCTCCGCGCCACTGCGAATGGCGACCTGTGGATCGGAACTTCGTTTAATGGCGCAATCCGGCTGCGGAACGGAGTGGCGACGCGCTTCCCGAAGTTCGAAGGGGTTCCGCTCAATACGACCATATGGGGTTTTGTAGAAGATTCGGACGGAACAATTTGGGCCGCCACAGCATCAGGACTCCAGCGCTTCGATGGCTCACAATGGCGTTCCGTCGGGAAAGCGTGGGGCGTCCCTGAAATGGTAGAGTCCCGGCTCCAGATCGATTCAAGCGGAACACTCTGGGCTGAGACCTTTGAGCATGGTTTTTTCCGCCTGAAGCGTGGCTTGCGCCACTTTGAGCGGCTCGCGGACTTGCCGCAGGAAAACCTCTTTTTCGCTCAGTCACCTTCCGGAGAGTATTGGGCGAGCACGAGTTCGGGAATCTGTCCATTAGCGGAGGTGTTAAACGGCACCGCAGGTCCTCACTGTGTTGTCCACGATAACTGGAGCGCTGCCTCTCCGTTTTCTGAGTCTTCTATTCTCACTTTTGATCGCCGCGGAAATCTCTGGACGAGATCCGAGCGGAGCGGAGGGATCCGGAGGTTGGATGCGGTCGCATTTCGC
>DATHOT010000404.1:0-6844 GCA_035484655.1 Bryobacteraceae bacterium
AATCGCAGGCGCAATCTGATGGCTCTACAGCGGCGGATCTCGAAACAGCGGAATCGTAAAATGATCGGCCAGGAAATCGATGTTCTGGTGGAAGGCCCGTCCCAGGAAACCGATCTGCTCTGGCAGGCGCGCATGTCCACGCAAGCTCCCGAGATCGACGGTGTCTGCTACCTCAACGATTTTGGCGATGCCGCGCCCCAGCCCGGTGAAATCCGCCGCATGCGAATCACCGAGGCGCATGACTACGATTTGATTGGCGCGTTGATCGATTCGCCCGCTCAATCAGCTCCAGTCCCGATTGCGCAACCGTTCCCCATCCTCGCCGCCACCCGATGAAGTGTCCGATCTGCAAGAAAGCCATCGCTCCCCGCGACGAATTCTTTCCATTCTGCAGCGAGCGCTGCAAGATCATCGACCTCGGCAATTGGGCCAGTGAGAAGTACGTGATCTCGACCCCCGTCCAGTCTCAGGAATCAGAAAACGACGGCGAAGACGATGAGTCCTAGTCCGCTGCCCCAGCGGAGAACCGACGCGGCTCTTCTCATCGCCACTTGGTTCGGTTGCGGTTATGCTCCCGTTGGCCCCGGAACCGCCGGATCTCTGGCCGCGCTGGTACTCGCTATCGCACTGCATCTCGCTTACGGTTCCGGACGCGGCACGTTCTTGTTGCTCACCGCCGTGCTTCTGCTTCCCGGCGTTTGGGCCGCTGACGTGTTCGCCAAAAGGATCGGCCAAAAAGATCCGCACGTCGTAGTCGTAGACGAAGTGCTGGGCCAATGGCTGACGCTCGCCGGCGCCGCCACGCTCAACTGGAAAAGCTGGCTCGCGGCGTTCGCATTGTTCCGGCTCTTCGATATCTGGAAACCGCCTCCTGCCCGGCAGCTCGAAGCGCTGCCCGGCGGAATCGGCATCGTGGCCGACGACTTGATGGCGGGCCTCTACGGCGCGCTTGCTATATTCTTATTAGATCGGTTCCAGTTGTTCTAACATGGCTTCCTCAAAGAAAGACGCGAACGGCCGCCCCACAATCTCGAACGTCACGCCCGAGGCCGCAATTCCGGGCGGAGAGTTTCAGATTCATGGCGCGGGATTGGCTCGATCCGAACGGCCGCGCGTGACCATCGGCGATGTCGCCGCTCCCATCGTGATCGGCTCCGACTCCTACCTTATCGTTCGCGTGCCCGAAGGCGCTTCCGCCGGTGAACTCGTCATTGAAGCCGGAAATCAGAGCAGCCGCGCCTGGACCTGCGACGTCGGCGTCCAGATCGCTGATAATCTCTACGCGGTGGCTAATCCCGCCGTCGATTCGTTCGGCAACATCTTTGTCACTTTCAGCGGATCGCGCGGCCAGAAAACTCCGGTCTCGGTTTTTAAGGTCGACCTCAATTACAATCCCAAGCCTTTCGTGAGTGACATCATGAACGCCACTGGATTGGCCTTTGATAAAGAGGGCGTCCTGTACGTTTCCAGCCGGTACGACGGGATCGTCTATCAAATCACGCCCAACGCCAGCGTGTCTCCATACGTCGAAGGCATGGGCGTCGCCACGGGGATCGCTTTTGACCCGGACGAGAATCTGTATGTCGGCGACCGCGGCGGCACGGTGTTCAAGATTAGCCGCACTCGCCAGATTTACGTGTTCGCTACGCTCGAGCCTTCTATCGCCGCTTATCACTTTGCCTTCGGCCCCGATGGCTATCTGTACGTCACGGGCCCCACTACGTCGAGTTATGATTCGGTCTACCGCATCGGACCGTCAGGCGAAGTGGAGACCTACTACCGGGGCCTCGGTCGTCCGCAAGGACTCGCGTTCGATGCCGAAGGCCGCTTATATGTCGCGGCTTCGCTCGGCGGCCGGCGCGGCGTTGTTCGCTTCGCAACGCAACAGTCGCCCGAATTGTTTCTCTCCGGACCAGGCATCGTGGGCTTGGCCTTCACTCCGTCGCGGGCGTTGCTCGTCACCACCAACAACGCGCTTTATCGCGCCGATGTCGGAATTGCCGGCAGGCCTCTTCCGTAATGCCGGATGCCGAAATTATCGCGATTGGGTCGGAGCTGCTGACCCCTCAAAAGGTCGACACCAATTCTCTATACCTGACCGACCAGTTGAACGCGCTGGGCGTGGAGGTTGTTCGCAAAACCATCGTCGGCGATGAGCGCGCTCGTCTCACTGACACGATCCTGGCGGCCGTGGCTCGATCACAAGTGATCGTTCTCACCGGCGGCCTCGGTCCAACTGAAGACGATCTTACGCGCGACGCAGTGGCCGCAGCGTTAGGGCGCTCGATGACCTATCATCAGGAAATTTCCGATCAGATCGAAGAGCGATTGCGCCGTTATGGCCGCAAGATGGCCGAGATTAATCGACGACAGGCATATATAATCGAAGGGGCCGAGATACTGCCGAACGACCGCGGCACCGCGCCGGGCCAATGGATCGCGCACAACGGCGTGGTGCTGATGCTGCTTCCCGGCCCGCCTAACGAATTGAAAGCCATGTTCGAGAAGCAATGTCTGCCGCGGCTCGAAAAGTTTCTGCCGCCGCAGGTGATTCGCATGCGGTTTTTCCGGACGGTCGGCATGACCGAGTCGGAACTCGACCAGCTGATTTCGCCGGTTTATACCAGCTACGCGAATCTGGCCACTACGATCCTGGCCGTATCCGGAGAGATCCATATTCACCTGCGGGCACGTTGTGCTTCGGCTAATGAAGCGGAGAGTGTGCTCGAAAAGGTCTGCGCCGAGATTGAGCCGTTGCTCGGCGATCGAATCTATTCGCGCAATGGCGATTCTCTGGAGCAAGTGGTCGGTGATCTGTTGCGCGCCAGGCATGCGTCTTTGAGCGTGGCGGAGAGCGTGACCGGCGGCTTGCTGGGCGGCCGCATTACATCGGTGCCATCGAGTTCCGATTATTTTCGGGGCGGCTTCGTGGTTTACTCGAACGATATGAAAACGAAGCTGCTGGGCGTGCCCGCTGAAATGCTCGCCGAGCATACCGCGGTGAGCGAGCAAGTGGCGAAAGCGATGGCCGAAGGTGCTAAAGCGCGCACCAGTTCGGATTATGCAGTGTCGATGACGGGCTATGCCGGCCCGGATGGCGAAAAGGTTGGCCTGGTTTTCATCGGCCTCGCCACTCCTGGCGAGACTGAAGTACGGCGGATCATGTTCCCGGCTGACCGCGAGCGCGTCCGGGCGTTCTCCACCAACACCGCATTGGATTTCCTGCGACGGAAATTATTATCCACAAATGCCGTTTCAAGTTCTTGAAGCCGATGCGCACAGCATTCTAAGCCCGACGTCGGGCTTCATCGCGGAAGCTGGATTTACACATTCACTGACGCCGGCGCGAAATTGCACTTTCGGATGTAGCTACTGTTATGTTCCTACCATGCGCGTATATGGCGGACTAAAGCCCCAAGACTGGTCGCACTGGGGGCAGTTCACGACATTCAAGTCCAACGCACCGGACCTGCTGCGTCGCCAGCTTCGCACTGATCAAGTGATCTATTGTTCTCCACTAGTCGACCCTTATCAGCCTGCCGAAGAGACTCAGCGACTGATGCCGCAAATTTTGGATGAGCTGTGCGCGCGTCCTCCCAAAATCTTCACGATCCAGACCCGCGGCCCGTTGATCCTGCGCGACCTCGACAAGCTGATCGAGCTCTCACGATGCACATCGCTGCGCGTGAGCTTTTCGGTGACTACCAATCGCGAGGAGATTCGAAAGCTCTATGAGCCGCATTGCGCGGCGATTTCTCAGCGGATAGAGACCGTGCGCAGCCTGCGCGATGCCGGAATCCAAACCTTCGCGACCCTGGCGCCGCTCTTGCCGTGTGATCCGGAAGAATTGGCCGCGCTGGCTTTGGACGCCACTTATTCAGACATCATCGTAGATCCCTTGCATATCCGCGTTTCGAAGCCGCGTGGCGCAACAACCCGCGAAGCTGCTTTCGCAATCAGCCGGCGGCATGAATTTTCCGGCTGGCTGGAACCTGCATTTCAAGCCGAGGTGATCGCTCGAATCGGCCGCAAGGTTGCCGAGGCCGGCCGGCGCTTTGCAAGAGGAACGGAAGGTTTTGGATGGCTGGCACAATAACTGCAAATCCTGTTTTGGAACGGCTGGGCATCGAGCCTGTTAATTCCGGTGCTTGCGGCCGCGAGTGGATCTCATCGTCCGGAGGCGCGACGCTCGCGTCCAGCAATCCCGCGGACGGCCAGGAAATTGCCCGCGTCCGTTTGGCCACCGCCGAGGATTATGACCGCGTTGTCTCCGAAGCCGTCGAAGTTTTCACGCGCTGGCGAATGGTTCCAGCGCCCAAGCGCGGACAGATTGTGCGCGAGATCGGCGACGAATTACGGCGCTTCAAGGACGACCTCGGGACGCTGGTCACGTTGGAAATGGGTAAGATCCTGGCGGAAGGGAAAGGCGAAGTCCAGGAGATGATCGACGTCGCGGATTTCGCCGTAGGCCTCTCGCGACAGCTCTACGGTCTCACCATGCCGAGCGAGCGCCCGCACCACCGGATGTATGAACAATGGCATCCGCTCGGTGTGGTCGGCGTGATTTCTGCGTTCAACTTCCCGGTCGCTGTCTGGTCCTGGAATGCGCTGCTGGCCGCGGTCTGTGGCGATTGCGTTCTGTGGAAACCGTCGTTGAAGACACCGCTAACGGCCATCGCTGTGCAGAAAATCTGTGACCGCGTGCTCGAACGACATGGCTGGCGCGGCGTCTTCAGCCTCATCATCGGCGAGGATTCGGTTGTCGGCCAGCGCTTGCTCGAAGATGCCCACATTCCGCTCGTCAGCGCGACCGGGTCGTGCCGGATGGGGCGCATCGTAGCCGAGACTGTCGGGCGCAGGCTCGGACGCACGCTCCTGGAACTCGGCGGCAACAACGGCGTGATCGTGATGAACGACGCTAATCTCGATCTCGCGCTGCGAGCGGTCCTGTTTGGTGCGGTCGGCACGGCCGGCCAGCGATGCACCAGCCTCCGGCGTCTATTTCTTCAGCGTGAGATCGCCAGTCCAATGACTGAGAAGCTGAAGGCCGCTTACGCGCATATTCCCATCGGCAACCCGATGGACGAGACTACGTTGATGGGTCCGCTCATCGATCGCCCAGCCGTGGATGCTATGCGGGCTGCGCTCGAACGAATCCGGAACGAAGGCGGCGAGGTCATTTTCGGCGGCCAGGAGTTGGGTGGATGTTTCGTCCGGCCGGCGCTCGTCAAGGCACACCCTAAGATGCCGATCCTGAAGCAAGAAGTCTTCGCACCCATCCTCTACTTGATCGAATTCGAATCGCTGGATCAGGCCCTCCAATGGCACAACGACGTCCCGCAGGGTTTGTCGTCGGCGATGTTCACCACCAATTTGATCTCGTCCGAAGTATTTCTGAGCGCGCGCGGCAGCGATTGCGGAATCGCCAACATCAATATCGGGACCAGCGGCGCGGAGATCGGGGGCGCATTCGGCGGCGAGAAAGATACGGGCGGGGGGCGCGAGTCCGGCAGCGATGCGTGGAAGGCATACATGCGGCGTCAAACTGTGACCATCAACTGGTCGAACGAGCTCCCGCTCGCCCAGGGCATCAAGTTTTCACCCGGATCTGATTCGGGCGAATCTGATCAAGGTGGTGCTCCAGATGCGTGAGGTAATCCGCCGCCAATTCTTCGAGTGTCATCACCGGATTGTTTCCGATCCAGCACTGGGTTTGCCGTTTCTCTTCCGGGACGCCGGCCAACACATGGGCCAGGAAGCGATTGTACGCCGCCCAGAATCCCAGCAAATCGCTCCAACGCGAGTCCTGGAATCGCTGCACGCGAACGCAGCCGGACTGATCGTATCCCGGCCAGCGCAGTTCAGCTTCAAGCTGCGCGCGAACGAAGCGCTGATGGTTGTTCGACGCCGAATCGATCAGATGTCCCAGAATCTCCTTGCGCGACCAACCGCCTTCAATGGCGGGAACGGAAGCCTCGCCATCGCTAATTCCAGCAAAATCGCGTTCGCTGCGTACAATCAATTCTTTCAGCCGGGTACTCAGTTGAATCATGATTGTTTTAAGATGCTAGCGCCGTCAATCCGGTAACATAAATCTGTGTTTCGTCATACAGCCATGCTCCTGGCCTTCGGCCTCGTCGCTCTAGCCCAAATTTCGATGGAGAATAGCGGTAAGCCGATGCACATCCCGTTCGACTGCACGGAGGCCGATATGCAGGCTTCCGGATTGGCCTGCCCTGATGAAGAGCCCTGTCCGGTATATCTCGAGCTCACCAATATCGAAGCGGTGGGCAACAAACTGTTTCTTCCAGGGAATCTGCATACGCCGACGACCACTATTTACTCCATTCTCCTCGCCACCGACGACTCCGGCAAGACCTGGAACGAGCCGCATCCGCGGATTCGCCTCGCCGGCCTCGACCAGATTCAGTTCATCGATTTTCAGAATGGCTGGATTTCCGGCGCCAATTTGCAGGGCGCGCCGCGCGATCCGTTTCTGCTGCTCACCACGGATGGGGGCAAGACCTGGCGCCAACGTCCTGTCTATGAAGATAGCCGCCTGGGCGTCATCGAACGCTTTTGGTTTGATTCGCCGCAAGAGGGAACCATGTTGGTGGATGCTCGCCTGGAATCCAATGTCCGCGAACTTTATGAAACGCGGACCGGAGGCGAAAGTTGGTCGCTTAGGCAGGCCAGCGCCAACCCCATCCGTTTTCCTAAAACCAAAGACGCCGGCTCAGCCGGCTGGCGGATCAGAGCCGATTCCTCCACCAAGAGCTACGCCGTCGAGAAGTCGGAAGGACCGCGCTGGCAAAAAGTAGCCAGCTTCTTGGTGCACGCCGGA
>DATHOT010000405.1:0-36265 GCA_035484655.1 Bryobacteraceae bacterium
ATAGTTCTCGCGTATCTCTTTTGAACGCAATTAGGCCGAAAAAAAGTGGCTTCGATTACAACTCCTGAGGAGGAGACCTTATGAAATGTGTACCTTGCCTTTTGAAACTTACTAGAAAGATAGCAGCGTTTAGCGCAATCACCGCCCTGGCTTTCCTGTTACCGATCGCCGCGCTGGCGGACATCAACAGCACTGCCACTTTGTCTGTGGGCCAGAGCCTGAACCTGGACACTGGCACGACCAACACGTCCGGCACCGGAGACATTACGTTCACCGGGACCAGCATCACGTTCATTGGTAGCGCCAAGGGAGGAGCTCTCCCCGCCGCTCTCGGCGCGGGGCAGTCGGCATTTAGTTCGCTTACTCAGACGGAGCTGCAGGCTTTGGCTGCACTGGCGTCCTCGACGCCCATCCAAGCCAGCTCGCTTACTGCCGGAACAAGTGCAGGAACAATTATCGGGCTGGGAACCAACGGCGGAAATGCAGCGAAGCTGCTGGTGACGGCCATAAGCTCCACTTCAATCAGCTTTCAATACACGACCTATGGAGCATCCAGCACTGGGCCAGGTACTCCCACGGTCACGGGAGTTACGAACAACTACAGCTTTATCCCGGCCGGGTTCCCTAACTCGGGCGTGACGCCCAGCTCGATCATCACGATTTTTGGAAGCAACATGGCGGCGCCTGTGACCGGTACTTTGACGTTACAGTCCAGCGCCGGGGCGGGTATTCCCACCACCCTCAACGGGACCAGCATCTCGGCTACGGTCAGTGGAAAAACCGTTCCGTTGGGAATCTACTACGCGACGCCGACGCAGATCGCGGCCGTGCTTCCAGCCGCTACGCCCACCGGGACCGGAACGATCACGGTGACCTACAACAACGTCGCCAGCAACGCATTCACGCTTCAAGTGGTAGCGAGCGCGTTTGGACTTGACACTTACTATGGGACTGGCAACGGCCTGGTTACGGCAACGGATGCCACCACCGGGGCGCTTTTCAATTACACCAGCTCGATGTCTCCCGGTCAGACGATTACGCTTTGGGGCACGGGGCTGGGCGCCGACGCTGCGGACAGCGACACGGTGTTTACCACGGCGCCGCACGCTGTGAATCAAAGCCAGGTACAGGTATGGATTGGCGGTTTCCAGGCAAAAGTTCTGTATGCCGGATCGTCGGGATATCCCGGCTTGAATCAGATTAACGTGACGATACCATCCGGTGTGACGGGCTGCAATGTCACGGTCGTGGTGGTCGTAAACAATGTTCCTTCCAACTTTGCGACAGGGCCCTTCAACCAAGGTGGCGGCGTGTGCAGCGATCCGGCGTTTGGAATCACAGGCTCTCAATTGACCAACCTGAGCGGGCAAACCACCGTAAAGAGCGGGAGTGTGTTCGTAGGCCAATCCATTTCTCCGAATCCGAGCGGTGTGCAGACGACTAACAACATTGCGTTCGCCGAGTTTCAAAGCGTCACGGGCTCTGCCTACGGTGCGGCGACTGGCTCGGCATCGATTGGCAGTTGCATCGTCACCGAGGTGATTTCGTTGAATGGCGGCGGCAACGTCACCTCCAAGGGTCTCGATGCCGGGAGCGTCTCACTCGCAGGGCCGGGCGGAGCTAACTATCCTTTGATGTCGGTCGCGGTGTTGCCAGGCTTCTACACCGCGATGTTGCCGGCCAGCGCGATCACTTCGTCCGGCGGAACATATGTTTTCAGTTGGACGGGCGGGTCGGGAACAACGGCGGTGGGCGCATCCATGGCCACTGTAAACCTTCCGAATCCGATTCTGAGCTGGACCAATCAGAGCGTGGGGGCGACCGTCGCTCGTTCGCAGGGGGTTCTGGTGACGTGGACGGGAGGGGCTCCTGGAACTTTTGTCTACATCGCGGGCAACTCCATGAACTCAACGACCGGAGCTAGTGGCAGCTTCGTTTGCTACGCGCCTCAGAGCGCGTTGCAGTTCATGGTTCCCTCATATGTTACTGAGACGCTGCCGGCGGGTACGGGGATGTTGACCGTGGAGAATCTGACATCCTACACGACCTTTACGGCGCCGAATTTAGACTACGGTATTGGGTTCGGCTTTACCAGTGTTGCGATAAACAGCACTTACCAGTAAACTCGAACGGCGGAAAACTTCGGAGGGAAATGCGCGGGTCGGCCAAGGTCCTCACTGGCCCGCGCACTTTTTTTTGTAGGCGGACTCCCGCCCTGCTCACCTTGTTACATACCGGCTTCGATGGCAGCCGGCTTGCTCCTTTCAGCCATGGAGGAGCCATGCGACCACAATTACGTAAAACTTTCCTTTCGAGCGCCGCCGTACTGGTGTTCTTTGCCGCTTCGGCCTTTGCCGCCAACCATCACAGCCTGAACGGGACTTGGAAATTGATCCCCGGCCGGAGCGACTTCGCCGGTGGGACCATGGTCCAATCCGCCAGCATTACAATTAACGACCGCGAGCACAACATTTCCATTTCGCGAAATTTCACGTCGGAAGGCGAAAACACGACTGCTTCTTTTACCTTTGACACTGACGCCCGTGAAAACTCGACCATTCATCAAGGCGCGTCCTTTAAAAGTAAAGCCAAATGGGAAGGGAATGTCCTGAAGGTCACGACCACCCGAGCCAATGGCGTTGAGATGGAGCGCTACAGCCTGCAGCCGGATGGGACGTTGATGTTGGTCATCGATCGGCCGGATCATCGTACGCTTAACCTTTACTTCCAGCGCCAGTAGCACCGCCGAAGGCGCCGAGCATCAGTAGCAAATGCTACACTGCGCGTATGCGCAGACTTCTGATTGTTCTCGCTTGGTCCGCATTGGCGCTGTTTGGCGCCGACATTTCCGGGACGTGGGCGGCATCAGTCCGATTAGATGCGGGCAGCGGCACGGCTACCTTCGTCTTCAAACAGGCCGGTGACGCGTTGACCGGCACGTACTCAGGCACACTTGGAACGGCCGAAGTGAAGGGAACGGTGAAAGGCAATCAAGTGGAGTGGTCGTTCGACAACTCCGACGCCGGGAAGATCAGCTATAAAGGGACGGTCGAAGGCGCGACCATGAAAGGCACCGTGGAGTACGGGCAGTTAGGCGCGGGGACGTTCACGGCCGAGAAGAAATAGGAGAGCTCCAGTCACGCCAGGCCAACAGCACCATCGAACTGGCCATCGATCGCCCGAGGGCGCGAAATGACCGATTACTGGAAACAGTGGGAAGGTCAGGTGATAGATGACGCCTTCCCCTTGCAACAGTACCTGAGTGGTGACGAGGACCACGCGGTCTTCTTGACCGAGTCTGGTCAGGCGATCCAGATCGTGCCCGGGACGCCTGAAGGCACTGAGTCACAACTTGGGCGTTGGCGACTCGCAGCGAAACTGTCGCATCCCAATTTGTTGCGGATCTTGGCCACGGGCCGCGCGAAAGCGGGCGAGACCCCGCTGGCTTATCTGGTAATGGAATACGCTGACGAAAGTCTGGCGCAAGTGATTCCTGTCCGGCCACTCAGTGCGGATGAGGCGCGCCAGATGCTGGATCCTGCCCTCAACGTGCTGGCATATCTTCACGGCGAGGGATTCGTGCACGGCCATCTGAAGCCGGCGAACATCCTGGCGATCGGGGAGTGTCTGAAGCTTTCGAGCGCCGGGCTGTGCCGAATCGGGGAATGTCCACTCTCTACTCCGGATGCTTACTCGCCGCCAGAAGGGACCGCATCGCCCGCCGGCGACGTCTGGTCGCTGGGCGTCACTCTCGTGGAAGCGATGAGCCAGCATCCTCCCGACCGAAGTCAGGGAGCCGAGCCGGTGGTTCCCGAGACACTGCCGCAGCCCTTTTTTGAAATCGCGCGCGAATGTCTTCGCGTTGATCCGAGGGCTCGCTCAACTGTCGCTGACATCGCTGCTCGCTTCCATCCGCCGGCTAAACCTCCTGGTACCCCGCCTGATAAACCACCGGCTCGGCGTCCGATGCTCAAGTGGGCCTACGCGCTAGCCGCCATAGCCGGATTGGTGCTGGCTGCCTTTGTAATTGCACCCCGGCTGATCGACCGCCAGTCGCCCGCCACATCGACGTCGCTGCCGCAGACTTCGGAAGCCCCGCCCGTGAAACCGTCAGCGCCGCCGCCCAAAGCTGCTGTTCGAAACGAGCTTATCCAGCGCGTTTTGCCCGAAGTGCCTTCCGAAGCCCGTCGAACAATTCAGGGCAGAGTGAAGGTCAGCGTTCGTGTTCGTGTTGACCCAACCGGTAAAGTGGCCGAAGCGATGTTAGACTCCGCCGGGCCGAGCAAATACTTCGCGCGGTTGGCTCTCCAGGCAGCGCGACGTTGGAAGTTTGCACCTGTGCCCGACGCCGATCCAATCCGCCCACGCGAATGGGTACTGCACTTTGAATTCGAAAGAACGGGCACTAAAGTTGCGCCCGTTCGCAGAGCGTCCTAGCCTACGGATTCGGTCCCACAGGAAAATTGGTTGGGAGTCCGGCGGTGATGGCCGTGGCCGTCGCGTCGCAGGTCGGATGGCCAAATCCGCTGGGACTGGGGGACGTCGTAAATCCGGGCAAGGGCGGCGGCATGTCGTTGATCATGTTGTCGGTGTTCGAAGCCCCGACCCCGGCCGGGACGTCATCGAAGTTCAGCGCGTGGCGCGTTTTCCAAGCCACGATATGGTCCGTGCAGGATGTGTCGCCGCTGACGCCCAATCCACCCACCAAGACCCCGGTCTTGTCATAGAGCGCGAGTCCTCCGCCGAAAACGTTGATGCCGCCGATCTTGCGCCCCACCATCGGATCGTTTGCTTGACCGTAGTTCGCGGCATTTCCATCGTAAGCAGCATCGGTATCCACGGGGTTACTCTCCTGCAAACCGAATAACGTGCCGCCGGGCTGCACCGCAGCGTACAGATTGGCTGTGGAAAGCGCGAATCCCGGCAGGCTGAAGGCATTCGCGGTATTGGCTTTTTGCGCGGAGATTACCCGGCTGCCGGGCCACTGCGATTGCCGGTCGGCGCCGGTGAAAACTACCGCGCAAACTATGCCGTCGCGATCCACGATGGTCCCCCACATGTTGAACCCCAAACCGCCGTTCACGCTTTTGGCTGCCGGAGCGACGCTCTTCAACGCGGTCTTCAGCGCGCTGTAACTAGGCAACTCGTTACACGCGTTCTGATTGTTACCTTGGTTATTTCCGCCTTTATCTCCGGCCAGCATAACTCCGGCCGAGAGAGCACCCGCCACGATGGCCAGGCGCCCGATCAGAACAATTGGTTTTCTCATACAGCCTCCTTGGCCAGGTCTTTTCTGGTTGGCTGGCCCAAATTTTCCAACAGGTGTTCGGTGATGCGCGCAATGTTCCGGACCGCCGCATCGAACGCGGGTTGATTGGCCTTCGACGGTTTATGGAAACCGCTCACCTTGCGCACGAATTGCAAAGCGGCGGCGGAAATCTCCTCCGAGGTCACCAGAGAGTCGTTGCGGCGTAGGACTTTAATGCTGCGGCACATAGATTGTCGCATTATCCTACAATTCCGGGGAGCTGAAACTGCTTTAGAGCTTTAGTGTGTAAGTTATTGAAAATGAATAGGCCGGGGTCCGCGTGGATGCGAACCACCGGCCTAGCTTAAATCCAGTCTAGTTCTCCGCTTCCTCAACAATCCCACAAACCATGGCCTCGGTCGTGAGCATGAGTGACGCGATCGAAGCTGCATTCTGCAGGGCCGTGCGCGTCACCTTGGTAGGATCGATTACGCCGGCCTTGACCAAGTCTTCGTACTGTTCGGTGGCGGCGTTGAAACCGAAGTTAGGATCTTTGTGGTTCTTGATCTTCTCGGCGACCACGGCGCCCTCGGTCCCGCAATTCTGCACGATCTGGCGGACCGGCTCTTCACAAGCGCGGCGCACGATGGTGACGCCGAACTGCTCATCGCCCGGGAGCGTCAGTTTCTCGAGCACAATCGCGGCCCGGAGCAGCGCCACGCCTCCGCCCGGCACGATGCCTTCCTCTACGGCGGCGCGAGTGGCATGCAGAGCATCCTCGACCCGGGCCTTTTTCTCTTTCATCTCGGTTTCGGTCGCTGCCCCGACCTTGATGATGGCCACGCCTCCGGCCAGCTTAGCCAGCCGCTCCTGCAGTTTCTCGCGATCGTAATCCGAGGTTGTTTCTTCCACCTGGGCGCGGAGTTGCTTGATTCGTCCCTCGATATCCTTCTGTGTTCCGCCGCCGTCGATGATGGTGGTATTGTCTTTGTCCACCGTGACGCGCTTGGCGCGGCCGAGATCCGAGAGTTGAACGCCTTCCAGCTTGATGCCGATCTCTTCCATGATGGCTTTGCCGCCAGTCAGGATCGAAACATCTTCCAGCATGGCCTTGCGGCGGTCGCCGAAGCCGGGGGCCTTCACGGCGCAAACATTGAGCGTGCCCCGCAGCTTGTTGACTACCAGGGTTGCCAGCGCCTCGCCTTCCACATCTTCTGAGATCAACAGCAACGGCTTCCCGGCGCGAGCGATTTGCTCGAGCAGCGGCAATATGTCTTTCATGCTGCCGATCTTCTTTTCATGGATCAGGATGTACGGATCTTCCAGCACGCATTCCATGCGCTCGGAATCCGTCACGAAGTAGGGCGAGAGGTAACCGCGATCGAATTGCATTCCGTCCACGGTTGCAAGCTCGGTGGTCATGGTTTTGGATTCTTCGACTGTGATCACACCGTCCTTGCCGACCTTCTTCATCGCGTCCGCAATGATGTTGCCGATGGTGGAGTCGCTGTTGGCGGAAATGCTGCCCACCTGCGCGATCATATCGCCGGAGACGGGCTTGGACAGTTTCTTGACTTCTTGGACGGCCGCTTCAACCGCCTTATCGATGCCGCGTTTGAGCGCCATCGGGTTCGCGCCGGCCGTAACCGCCTTGACGCCTTCGCGGAAGATCGCTTGCGCCAGGATGGTAGCGGTGGTGGTGCCGTCACCGGCCACGTCTGAAGTCTTCGACGCTACTTCGCGCACCATCTGGGCGCCCATGTTTTCGAGCGGATCTTTCAACTCGATCTCTTTGGCCACAGTCACACCGTCTTTGGTGACTGTCGGTCCGCCGTATTTCTTTTCGAGCACGACACAGCGGCCGCGCGGGCCCAGAGTTACTTTCACCGCGTCGGCAAGTTGATTGACGCCCCGTAAGATCGCCTGCCGGGAATGATCGCTATAGAGAATTTGCTTGGCCATGAATGCTCCTTTGTGAGTCGAATGCGAACTATTTCTTGGCCGCTTTGGCAGCCGAATCCAGAATGCCGAGAACGTCGTCCTCGCGCATGATGATGTACTCAGTGCCTTCCACTTTGGTCTCGCTGCCCGAGTACTTCCCAAACAGGATGCGGTCGCCCGCTTTGACATCGAGGGCCACAAGTTTTCCGTCCTCGAGCCGCTTGCCGTGACCGACGGCCATGACCTCACCCTCTTGCGGTTTCTCCTTGGCGGAATCCGGGATGATGATGCCGTGGCGCGTGGTTTCCTGCTCCTCGATCCGCTTCACCACGATGCGATCGTATAGAGGTCGAATATTCATAGTGTCCTATTGCTCCGTTCCGGTTGGTACTTCTTTGTGTTCTCTGCGTGAGTATCGATTGAGTAGCCCCATCAACTTCTCGGCCCCTCTGGGAGCGCGCATGCGGTGAGTTACGATCTCACGGTTTTCCATTCTCTTGCCATAGAGCGCGGCGTTATCGTCAAGGTCCTGCCGCAGCGTGGCGCCTTCCAGAGCGAGACCGGCGAACAGTCCCTGCGACCGCGACCACGAAAGAATTTCGGCGTGCATCTGGGCGTCGGTTTGAGCCGTAGCTGTGCGTCCAACCGGACCTGCGGCCACTGAGCCTTCCGCTCCCAAAGTGAATTTACTGGACAGAAGTTTGTCTTCTCCCCGATCGTTCATCACCAGCATGATCAAGTCGGTCTCTGATCCGCCGATTTGGAAGCCGACACTGCCGCCCTCAATGCGCACCGTGCCTGGCGCGGACCAGCCCGCTCCGCCCTTGTTCCGGCAGGACAGATACCCCTTGCCATATTTGGCGCCAAATACGAAAGCGGCGGTCTTGAGCCCCGGCACAATCACGATGCAGTGTGCGTTTTCGAGCAGCTCTTCCGGGATGCCTCTGTCGGGTGCGTCCATGACTTCTGAAAACACGGCAGCAGCTTCGTTCAGCCGCTTCGCATTGTCATTGTCTTTGGCCAACAACGGCGCAACAGCTAACGGCACCAGAGCTAAAGCAGTCATTAGAATCGGTTTCATTTTCCACCTCTTCAGTCGGCCAGGCCCCACAGGGGCTTTTGGCGACAACCGGTACCGTTGCATGCCTGGCACCAACGCCGGGTTATGTTGAGCCTGCTCGCTCGCGGCTGGTTTTCTGAAGCCATGGAACGTCTCAAGAGTAACGATATACGGTCAGTTGACCAGGGATGGTCAACAATCTTCCGGTGACTGCGGCCACAATGACTGGCAGGAGGAATGGGCCCTAGGAGGTTGCTGAAAAAGTCTCTCGCAGGTCGGAGACCTGCGCCACGTGTAGAGCTAAGTCATTGACCTGGAGTTGTGGAGCAGGTCCCCGACCTGCCAATGTGAGCGCTTGAAAGACTTTTTCAGCAACCTCCTAGAGTGCTCCTTAGCTCCCTGAGGAATACAAGAAATGCCTTTAGTAAATCTCGTCGTAGCCTTGATTGTGGTCGGCTTGGCGTTGTGGCTGATCAATCGCTTCATCCCTATGGCCGCCAGCATCAAGACGATTCTGAACGTCGTCGTCGTTGTGGTGGTTGGAATTTGGGTTCTGCGCGCAGTGGGATTGTGGGGACCAATCTCCAGCTTCCGCCTTTAGTTATCGGCCCGCCGGGGACGGGCTATTAGGTTCACTTTCCGGGATGGCCTTTAGCCGATCGAGCTGGCCGAGCAGCTTCACCCGTTCGGCGCTTTCTTTCTCCGTGGACCTGGCGGGAATGGGCGAATTCGAGTCCCGATAATACTCCAGGATATTTTGGCGAAGATCGGCCGGCATTCCAGCGAATTGCTTTTCCGCCAGCTTGCCAACCAGCTTCGCGTAGGCTTCATCGGCTCCCTTGTACTGGCCGGCCTGCGGCGGGAGGCCCAAGTCGAAATTCTCGTTTGGAAGTTCAGGCCCAGCCGCGCCGAAGTTGGCGAGCTCCGCTTTGTAGCGATCCACGGCTGCGTTGAAGCTAGCCATGAACATTTTTTCCACTTCCGGAGTCGGCGGCCGGATCTGCAGCGCGCTCAGCGGACCAGTCGAAGGCAGAATTCGGAAAAAGAACGTCAGAATTCTCGTGCCAAAACCGGGCTGGTGGTACTCTTTTCCCCATTCTTTTTCATAGCTGGACCGCGAGAGATTGTACAGAAACTTCTTGCGGGTGATGCCGGGAATTTCTTTCTTGAGCTGTTCCTGCTTTAGGCTCCAGGCCACTCGCGTCATACCCGGAACGATCGACTTGACCGCGTACCGGTAGGAACCGAGCGCCAGGGTGACATTCCCAAATACGTCCTTCATTTCGATGCCATAGGTATTGAGGAACGCGCGCTCCAGTACATCCCTCGACACTTGAAAACCGATGAAGCTCTTATACCGGTCCGGCGCATATCGCCCCGACGCAATTTGAAGCACATCGAAGCCGAACTCTGTCCGGATGTGCGCCACCGGATTCTCCCCATACGACACCGAACCCCCGTACCTCCGCCGTAGCTCAGGATACAAGATCGGCACGGCGCGATTGGTCCCGATACGGTGCCCCTCGGTGTCGGCGGCATAGTGCTCCAGCGCGCCCAGAGCGAACGCATACTGGTTCAGGTCCTGCGATTGGCGGATCAGTTCCGAAATGAAATCCCCAGTTCGGACGTAATGCGTGAGGTCGCTGAAAAAGCGGCTGCTGAACGGATAATATCCCAGGTCCTGAATGATGCAGCCGCCGTAAGCATAGGCGTGCGCCTGCTCCAGCTCCTCCGGTGTGGCGCCGGGGAATCGTTTGAGCAGCAATTTCTGGAGAGACGCGTCCCAAACGGAGTCAATTATGGCTTCGTGGGTGAGCACCGTGTAGCCGTATGAGACCGGGGCCAAAAGCAAGGCCGCCAGAATCAATCGCAGGCTACAAACGGAGCGCCAAATGGCTGTCACTTTCAGGTTCCTTCTGAGCGCGAGACCATGCGTCCGCCTGCTTCTCGGCCTCTGCCTTGGCGATCCCGTATCGCTCCTCGATCCGCCCTACTAACTGGTCCTTCTTGCCGGCGATCGTCTGCCAGTCATCGTCGGTGAGCTTTCCCCACCGCTCACGGGCAGATCCGGTAAAGTGTTTCCACTTGCCTTCAATTTGATCCCAATTCATGGGTTTCTCCTTCGCAACACGGCTGAAGAGGCGGGTTTCGCCGCCCCTTCTACCGAGGGCTACCGGACCTCAACCTTGAAAAGCGTTGTATCTGGGTGTGTGTGACGCCACCCGAAATACTGCTGTTGCTGGGTGCGGTTCGTTCGATTGAACTCGCGATAATCGCGGTGTTGCTCCGTCAGATATTGGCGGTAAGCGCGATCTTCATTGTTGTTCCAGGAGTGGTAGTCTTTGCCGTTTCTGTCGTAGTAGCGCTTTTCGTGATGGTCGTCAGCTCGCGCTGCGACCGGAGCGATCAAAGCTGCGCTCAGTGCGAACGCGGTCAGAATTAAGAATCGGTGCATATTGGAATCCTCTGACTGGTTGAGGGCACGGTACTGGCCGCTGGGCGGTGTAGGCAACCACAGGTTCTAGCAGTGGATTCGGCTATGCGGACTGACTACCTGCGGTCAACTGACGACGGACGGTCGTTAAAGATCCTTGCGGGAAATCCCCAGCTTCCGCATCATCGCGTTCAAGGTTGTGCGCGGAACACCCAAACGAGCAGCGGCTTTGCTGACCACCTCACCAGTCTCCCGAAGAACACGGATGATGTGTTCCCGCTCGACTTGCTCCAGCGTATCGCTCGTGGCGGTTTCCGACGCATCCGCCCGTATTTCGGCCAAAGGAGCGCGCAGGTTGGGGCCATGGGAAAGGATGACCGCCCGTTCGATGAAATTTTCGAGCTCCCGCACGTTCCCCGGCCATGACCAGCTCGACAAGGCCTTCATCGTCTCGGCTGGGATCTTGTCGATCTCCTTATTCATTTTCCCGGCGTACTTCTTAGTGAAGTGCCGGACGAGTATGGGTATGTCTTCGGGATGATCGCGCAGCGGGGGCGTCGTGATGGGAAAAACCTTCAGCCGGTAGTAGAGATCGCTGCGAAAGAGCTTGTCCCCCATCATCTGCGTCAGATTGCGGTTGGTGGCCGCCACCAGCCGGACGTCGATGGGGATGGTCTTAGTACCGCCCAACCGCTCAAACGACTTCTCTTGCAACGCCCGCAGCAACTTGGGTTGCAGGTCCAAGGGGATGTCGCCAACCTCATCCAGGAACAAAGTCCCCCGATGGGCCATCTCAAAACGGCCGATTTTTTGCGACAAAGCGCCGGTAAAAGCCCCTCTTTCGTAGCCAAAAAGCTCGCTTTCGAGCAATCCGGTCGGAATGGCGGCGCAGTTCAGGGTGACGAAGGGGAGCTTCTTGCGGGGACTCAACCTGTGGATGGCGCGCGCGACCAACTCCTTGCCGGTACCGGTTTCCCCCAGGATCAACACGTTAGCATCCGTGGGAGCAACCACTTCGACCTGCTGCTGCACCCGCCGCAGGGCCGCGCTGGTGCCTACGATCTCCTCGAAATCATCTCTTATATCGACATCTTCGCGCTCGACGCTCTCGATCCGGTCGCGCTCCCGGAGGTCCTGGACGAATGTGATCCAGCGGAAGGGAGCGAGCTTCAATACCGCGGTAGCAAGCAAGACCGGGACTCGAGTCCCGTCTTTGCGAAGCAGCTCTTTTTCATAGGGCGTGCAGGCTCCAAACCGCAGGCCCTCTTCGTGCGCCAATTCATCCAGGGCGGAGTATTCCGGAGGAGTAAGATCAGGCCAGTGTAGCCGGCCAGACGCCAGATCCTCGCGACTATAACCGACCAAGTCAAGAAAGGCGTCATTGGCCTCGGGAATGCGGTCAAACTCGCCTGATACGATGCCGGCAATGGTCGATTCCGCCGGGATCGGCCGGATGCGAGCGCGGCCGCGACGCAACTTCTCGTCTCTCTCATGACGCTCGCTAAAGTCGCGCACCACTCTCGCAAAGCCCTGCAGCCCGCCGTTTTCGTCTTTCAGGGCCATCGTAATGACATTCGCCCAGAACCGGGAGCCATCTTTCTTCAGATGCCAGGCTTCGTTTCCAAAATGGCCTTCGGCGGCACTCCTCTTCAATTCTTCCTGCAGCCTCAAACCGAGAGTCTCGTCAGCGGGATAGAGAAAAGATACGTGCTTGCCAAGGGCGGCCTCTTCGTTATGGCCGTAAATGCGCGCCGCGCCCGAGTACCAGGCCGCTATTTTTCCGTTTACATCCAGCAGGAAGAGCGCATAGTCTTGCACCCAGGAGGGAATTTGGTCCTTTTCGCCCTTCCCGGCGTCGCGCAACACCACGACATGACGCACCGGCAAAACGTTCACTTTGGCGGTGTACTCGACTTCCCGCAGGTCTCCATCCGGAGTTACCAGCTGGAGCGTGCCCTGCTGCTCGCCGTGCTCAAGAAAGGCCCGCCAAAGTTGTGAAATTAGGGGCCTGGAGCCGGGCGCCGCGAAGTCGTCGATCCGGGAGCCGATGATTTTATCCCGAGGGAGCCCCAGCAATTTGCCGGCGCCGGCGCTGGCATCCCGATAATTTCGGTCGTTGTCCGCGATCAGAATGGGTGCGGACGGGTGATAGACGATGGCCCGGAACAGCAGCTCGAGTTCTTTCGGACCGTTCTCCACCAGCCAGCAGGTGGCGTGCGACTGTAACGCTTCAACGCCCAAGAACTCCTCCTTAGCCCCGACGACTCAGAAGCTCAGTCGTTTGGGAAGCCGATCTGGTTGGACAGAAAGGATCGGCAAACAGGCAGCAAGAGTGAGAATACCGGTGCACCACCATACTATCGCATGCTGGCATTTAGTGGCTGGTCACTTTTGACCATATTTGGTCATCCGACAGCGCTAGCCGGTCCCGGCCATCGACGCTCGTCGGCCCAGGGAGAAGATGTAAGAAGCAGTCCTGGGCGGTCAGCGCAGAACTTAACGGTGCGGCTCAAAATCCGATTTTGTTAAGATACTTTTACACAAGAACCGAATGGACTTAGTCTCAGTGTCGCTATGCTCCAAGGCAAATTGAAGATTTCCAGAACCCCGCTGCCAAAAGCCGAGACAGGCATCGACGGGCTGGATGAAGTCACGGGTGGTGGACTACCGAAAGGACGTACCACCCTGGTGTGTGGTAGCCCAGGTTGCGGCAAGACTTTATTCGCGATGGAATTTCTGGTGCACGGCGCCCTTCAACACGGTGAGCCTGGGGTGTGCCTGGAATTCGAAGAAGCACCAGATAAGCTGACGGCCAATGTCCGATCGCTGGGTCTTGATTTGCGTGACCTTGAGAAGCGCAAGAAGCTGTTGGTGGACCATGTTCGCATTGAGCGAAACGAGATTGAAGAGACAGGAGAATACAACCTCGAGGGCCTATTCATCCGTCTGGGCCACGCGGTAAACCGGATAAAAGCGAAGCGTGTTGTCCTGGACAGCATCGAGACACTTTTTGCCGGATTAACTGACGCAGCGGTGCTGCGGGCGGAGCTCCGCCGGCTGTTTCGTTGGCTGGACGACCGCAATCTTACAGCCATCGTTACCGGGGAACGCGGAAACAACGGCATGCTAAGCCGTTACGGACTGGAAGAATACATCGCCGATTGCGTGATCCTGCTGGACCATCGGGTCAACGAACAGATTTCAACTCGGCGGCTGCGAATCGTGAAGTACCGTGGCTCAGCGCACGGCACCGATGAATACCCGTACATGATCGATGACGATGGCATCTCGGTGCTGCCCATCACCTCTCTGGCACTGGCTCATAAGGCTTCCGCCGCGCGCGTCTCAACGGGAGTCTCCGGTCTGGACGAGATGTTGGGAGGGAAGGGATTCTTCCGTGGAAGCAGCGTGCTCGTGTCCGGCACGGCGGGAACCGGTAAGTCCAGCATTGCGGCGAGATTCGCGAGCGCCGCCTGCGCCCGAGGTCAAAGCTGCCTGTATTTTGCTTTTGAGGAATCTCCCAGCCAGATCATCCGCAACATGCGCTCCGTTGGCACTAGCCTTCAGCCGTGGATACAAAAGGGCTTGTTGCACTTCCACGCCGTTCGGCCAACCAGCACCGGTCTCGAAGGACACTTAGCAGGTATGCAAAAATTGGTCAAGCGCCTGCGGCCGGACGTGGTGGTAGTCGACCCGATCACGAGCATCGTTTCGGTCTCGGGCATATATGGCGTTAAGTCGATGCTCACCCGTCTGGTCGATTTTCTCAAGGTTCAACAGATCACATCGATGTTCACGAATCTCACATTCGGCAGGAACCGCGAAGAGAGAACTGAGGAGGGCATCTCCTCTCTAATGGATACCTGGATTGTGTTGTGGGACGGCGAACGAAATGGTCGGCGGACACGCGGA
The DNA here is from genome assembly GCA_035484655.1 of Bryobacteraceae bacterium. Lineage (GTDB taxonomy): Bacteria > Acidobacteriota > Terriglobia > Bryobacterales > Bryobacteraceae > Palsa-89. Next base: position 14,596 of record DATHOT010000405.1, read on the forward strand.
CTTTATGTTGTGAAATCTCGCGGGATGGCTCATTCACGCGAACTTCGTGAGCTGGTAGTGAGCCGCAAGGGCGTCGAGTTGGGCCACGAAATGACTGGCGATGGGCTGGCCACCTCGGGCGCAGGTTGAGAATGCACCTGGCTGGACACTGCACTCCGACATGAACAAGAAGATACCCCAGAAACGCCGCACAACCAAGCGTGCCCGCAGTAACTTTTGGGAATTGCGGCTTTACATCGCGGGCCAAACGCCCAATTCGATAGCAGCGATTGCCAACTTAAAGAAGATTTGCGAAGACCAGTTGAGGGGCAAATACCGTATTGAAGTTATCGACTTGCTCAAGAAGCCGCAACTGGCAAGAGGCGATCAGATCGTTGCCATTCCGACGCTGGTGCGGAGGCTGCCGCCGCCAGTGAAGAAAATCGTGGGGAACCTCTCCAGGACCGAGCGGGCATTGGTAGGATTGGATATTCAGCCAGCGCGCTGAAGCAAAGTCTGGATAGCAAGTGTCCGACAAGCGAGTGAATTCCAATCGCCGGGCGAAAGACAGATCGCTCGCAAGAGCCCCGAGGGCCCGCCAAGGCGCTCCTCGAAAACCTGCACCATCGAGGCAGCCCGATCACCAGGAGAAACTCCGTGCCCAACTGAAGACTGCGGAGGAAACCCTCGCCGCTATACGGTCCGGCGAAGTGGATGCCTTGATGGTTTCTGGCCGGAGCGGAGAACGCGTGGTCACCCTGAAGGGAGGAGAGCCCGCCTATCGCATGCTGGTGGAGGCCATGAGCGAAGGCGCGGCGACTCTTTCGAGCGATGGCACCGTGCTCTACTCCAACCGCAAGTTTGCGGAAATGATTCGCAGACCACTGGGAAAAGTTGCCGGGATGGTGGTTCCATCGCTCATTGAGGAAAAAGAGCGAGATCGATTTGGAGCTCTCCTGGCAACGGTTCAAAGAGGGGTTGCGAAAGGCGAATTCAACCTCCGTTCAAGCGACGGGAGTCTCATTCCGGTCCATTTGTCTCTGAGCAGGTTTCGCGGATACGAGGGCCACGCCGTTGGCATGGTGGTTACCGACCTGAGCGAGCAAAAACGCAAACAGGCCGAAGAAACCAGACAGGCCGAAACCATGCACCGGCTTCTGCTAGAGCGCACGTTTTCGGCTCAAGAGGAGGAAAGGCGCCGGATTGCGCGCGAATTGCATGACGAAGCCGGTCAGTTGCTGACATCTCTTTTGGTGGGCCTGCGTACTCTGGAGGACTCCCGGAACATAGCAGATACCAAGGCCAAGGGACAACGCCTCCGGAAAATCGCGGCACAAGCTATCGACGAGATCGGACGGCTCGCCCGCGGGCTCCACCCAACGGTGCTGGACGATCATGGTTTGGGGGTCGCGCTGAGCCGATACGTTTCGGAGTATGCAAAGACTCACAATATAACCGTGGATCTCAAGCTGAATAAACTCGACTCCCGCGACATTCCGCCTGCAGTCCAGATGGGTTTGTATCGCATTCTTCAGGAGGCCCTGACTAACGTAGCAAGGCATTCTGGAGCCAAGGCCATCAGCATTGTATTCGCGCGTTCGGCTGCAGCTTTAAAGGTGGCAGTTACCGATAACGGACACGGCTTTGATCCCAAATCTCTGGCCATCGCCTCGTCGAACCGCTTGGGGATTCAGGGTATGCGAGAAAGAGCCGCCATGTTGGGTGGAACCGTCAGTTTCACATCCAAGGCCACGGGGACCCGGATTGTGGTGCAAATTCCCCTGCCAGGCCACCAAGAGATCCAGCCGTACTTACCGGGTGCGAAAATCTGAAATGCCCGCGCGAAAATCCAAAATTAGAGTCATGATCGCGGATGATCACGCCATTCTGCGCTCGGGGCTGAGGCTGCTGGTCAATGCCCAGGCCGATATGGAAGTTGTCTCGGAAGCTCCCGATGGAGAGCAGGCAGTTCAAGCGGCACGCGAAACAAAACCGGATGTGGCATTGATGGACCTTACTATGCCTCGGACTGGCGGGATGGTGACGCTTCAGGAGATCGTGCGAAACTGCAGGGACACCCGAGTGCTGGTCCTCACAATGCACGACGACCCTGCCTATTTACGATCGGTGCTGGCCGCGGGCGCCTCAGGCTACGTCTTGAAAAGGAGCGTGGATGCGGAACTGCTTGCAGCCATACGAGCGGTGCATAGAGGAGGAACGTTCGTGGACCCGAGTCTGGCCAACGTTCTTGTCCAGGACCTGGTTGCGAAAAAAGGCGCAAAATCTCGCCGCACACGGCCGGTGAACATTCTGAGCGGCCGTGAGCTACAGGTGCTCAAACTTGTGGCCCGGGGTTACAGCAGTCAGCAAATCGCTAAGCAGATTCTCGTGGGCGTGAAAACCGTCGAGACGTATCGTTCCCGTCTGGCTGAAAAGCTTGGACTTCGGACGCGCAGTGAGGTGGTTCGTTTTGCTGTACAAATGGGACTATTGACTCCAGAAATGCTGGAGGCTGAGGAAGGCCCTGTCAGGCATTTCCCTGACAAGAACCTCGATTTTTAGCAGCATCCCCTATAGCCTCCAAGCGTCCGTAGCGGCACACTTAATGTAGGCGTGTCACCTGAGAGTAACAAAGCGAAGAGCGCTCGCGTACGCAGTGGCGCTCGACCAGGGAAACCACGTGGCACAAAGCAGAATCGCCCTATGGCTCCGCAACTCAAGCCACTTTTCGATCCCAGGCTCTTTCTGGCAAAGGTTGGTAAAGGCAGGACAATTTCTGAATACCGCAAAAACCAAGTGATTTTCTCGCAAGGTGACCACGGGGACGCGGTTTTCTATATCCACAAAGGCAAGGTCAAGCTCACCGTGGTTTCCAGCGCCGGCAAAGAAGCTGTCATCGCGCTTCTGGGCGCGGGCGACTTTCTTGGAGAGGGGTGCTTGGCGGGTCGTCCTTTGCGCTTGTCGACAGCCACCGCAATATCGGACTGCTCGATCGCACGGCTTGAGAAACTGGCCACAATTCGCGTTCTCCGCACCGAGCCGGCCTTTTCCGAGATGTTCCTGGCCTACGTGCTCTCCCGGAACATGCGCATTGAGGAGGACCTGGTCGATCAGCTATTCAACTCTAGTGAGAAGAGGCTGGCGCGAGTGCTTCTTCTTCTAGCCAACTTCGGAAAAGAAGGCAAACCGGAGCCGGTAATTGCGAAGATCAGCCAGGAAACGCTGGCGGAGATGATTGGGACAACTCGCTCAAGGGTCAGTTTCTTCATGAACAAGTTCCGCCAGATGGGTTTTATCGAGTACAACGGCGAGCTTCACATTCATAGCTCACTGTTGAATATCGTCCTGCACGATTGACGCCCCACAACACTTGATTCAACCGAGCGGCTATGTTGTCAGTCGTAACTGAAGCAGGCCGAACTCACTTTCCTCAAAAGGCGGAGTCCCCCGCCACCCGACGAAATGGACTCGGCCTGCTTACTCCTCCGACTTAACACGAGGTCGATCATTGCCGAGGCTACAATCGTCCCCCGTACTTCAAGACTCTAAGGCATAATTTGTCGGTAGGCTGTTCAAGTTTGCTCACTTTCCTATCGGCGCGCGGATCACTCTGATATTTTGACCGCAGTTCGTCATCTGACTGCGCGCCGTCACTGCTCTGGACGCGAATCTTGTTTCTTAAAAAGCAAGGCCGTGGACAATGGCTCGCCTAGCTGCAGCAACTTTTTCCGGGGCAACCTAGGTCTCGGTCGAGTGGGTAAAGGATTGCTTCTCACCCGTGTTGAGGAGTAAGAACATGCCTCTAATGAATCTCGTCGTGGTGTTGATCATCGTCGGGCTTGCGCTGTGGATGATCAACAGTTTCATCCCCATGGCATCCGGCATTAAGACGATTGTGAACGTCGTTGTCGTGGTGGCGGTAGGTATTTGGGTATTGCGGGCAGTTGGATTGTGGGGACAAATGACCAGCTTCCGGCTTTGACGAGGATGCTGGACCAGGGGGTCCGGCGCGGACGAGGGCGTCCGCCCCACCACGAGTTTTGTAACGAACTCCTGACACAAGATTGCAATGAGAGGAAACTGGAATCGAGGACTATGACGAAAATCAGTGTGGACAAACTCCTGGGGCTGCTGTCCAGGATCGCGCACGCAGTTGAAGTAATAGCAAAGAAGTTATCGCCAAACTTCAGGCCAGCGTACAAACCGGAGCCTCCCGCAAAAACCGGCCGCTAGGACCGCTTTTTCGTGAACCGGTTCCGGAAGCTCACAGTTCGCTGTTGAGAGCGGGCTCCGATCATGAAATCGAGATCCACGACATGCATCAGAAAGAGGTCGCGAGCCGTGCGAAGCAGCATGGAGTCCGAAGCCTTCCCGCTGTCGTGATCGATGGAAAACTTGCGGGATGCTGCGCTGAACGAGGCCCAGACGAGCACGTCTTGCGAGAAGCTCTTCGGAGTCCTTGACGCCTCAACTGCTGCGGGACCAGAACGCCTCAGCCGGGCGAGGCAATGCCAAACCGAGATACGCCCGGTTGACGCGAAACCCGTCTGGCGCAAAGGACGCGACCCCGATCGCGAGACAACGCTACGGCGTAATTCCCTTCTTGCCTACCCCCTGCAAAGTCACCACGGTTGGGCCATTTTGTGCATTGCTGATCAGTTCCAGGATTTCAGTGACCGTGCCCGGCGCGCGGGGCGTAAAGGATATGGGAACTGAAACGGGCGCATTGACGCCGACGGTATAGTCTCCTGCGGCCCAATGAAACGATCCTTCAGGCGATGGCGAAGGAAAGGTGACCACCGCTTTAAAGGTTGCGGAGATGACCAACTCCCCGGTCTCTGTGTCCCCGACGCCAATTGAGCCGGGAAAGCTGGGAGCAGTGACCTCAATTGTCATGGTCAGTGGCACATACGCTATTTTGATCAGCGTCGGCGTCTCGACCGTAGTGGTCGCGACGATTGCGTTGCTCGCGCCCAGGTTGAGCACCGTATCGGTACCGGCGTTGACGACAAGATCGAGACCGCCGCCACCCAGGGCCGAGTCGAAGTAGATCTCGCCGAAGTTTGGCAATTGTGGGTTCGCCCCGGAGTAGCCCGGAAGTTCCATGATCCATTCGACCTGATCTTCGTCGTCCGACGCCATTCCGGACGGCGCGGAGAAATCGAACGACACACTGAGACCCGTGGTCACGTTTACGAGATTCGCCGATGCCTCGGTCGCGGACTGCAGGCAAATCAAGCCGTTCACGGTGTCTCCGAAGTTGACCGGAAAGTTGCCGATCGGCGTCCAGTTGTTTGGCCACCATTCAAAGGCGGCATAGCACCCTGTGCTGACGTTGCCTTGCTTATCTGTCGATACGTACTGCACCGTACCGATCTGGGCGATGTTTGATTTCCCGATACCGATCCAGGCGAAAGAATACCAGAGGCCTTGGCCTTTGGCGGGTGGCTGGACATCCGGGACGTTCCACACGCCGTGAACCCACGTGAACTTCTGGTTGGCCGCGGCGTGCACCACGCAACCCGACCAGTTAAGGGTCGTGAAGGTCGACAATGCCGGGTCGAAATGGCCACGGGGCTGAACACCGGGCAGCAACTCCCCGATGGGCTGGAAAGTGGGCGTGATGTAGGTGAGCTTGCGCGAGAAAACTCTGTCCCAGAGGGATGCGAGTTCCGGGTGTTGGGAGGCATCGGGTCGCTGTGGGAGGCCATAGCGGCGCAATTCCAGCGGCGATACGGTGCGCGCGTCGAATCCGGCCGGCGGCAAGGGATAAGTCCTGACGCGAGCGAAAGCGCTCTCCGGGTTAGCGGTGGACATGAAAGACACTATACCTCCGATCCGAGGACCGCCGCGCTGTTCGAGGGCTCAAGAGTCCTCCGGCGAGTCTGCCTGCAAAGCAGCTACTTTCGCCAAAGGAGGCTCCGCCTTTCTTGGGACCCCTCCGTTAAACACATCTGCGATCAACGATTTCTAGTTTCCGAGTGGCAGTGATGGGGGCCATCGTCCAGGGGTGCGGTGCCGCCGTAGATCCACAGCCGCGCGGAAGACGGTGCTCACCGGACGCTTACGTTGAGAGTCGTTCTGGACGATTGAGCCCGCCCGTCGGCCCGACCTCGTATGAGCAATTTTGACCAGACTGCTCAGTGGCCTGTCCCTTACTCTATACAGTATTAACGCGGGACTGGTTACTTGGTTTTGCATTTATGGCGACGCAGGCGCAAGAACAGCAAGCTGCCGCTAGCATTAGGCACATACAACCCGACGGGCACATACAACCCGACGGGCACATACAACGCGACACGATTTTGGTGGTCGACGATGACCAGGAGATTCGCTTTCTCTTAAAAGTGTTCTTAGAAAAAGCGGGATACATCGTGGCCACCGCCGCCGATGGAGAAGAAGCGTTCAGCTTTTTCAGGCAGCACCAATCACGCATTGCGATGCTGTTGACTGACGTTAGGATGCCGAACATGAATGGCATCGACCTGGCGGATCGCGTCCTGGAACTTGACTCGCAAGTGCCGGTTCTCTTCATGTCCGGTGAAACCTGGAATTTTGGCCACGGTCTAGGCTGCATCGTGAAGCCCTTCAACTCTGTTGAGCTGGTCACACGAGTGAATCAGGTAGTTGGTGCGCCAGACAAACGGCCGGAAAAACAGCCAGAGCCGTAAATCCGCTCCCGACCTGAACCAATACGATACCGGTATTTCGAGGCTCCTGCTGAAGTGGGCGCTGGCGAAAATGCTCCGCTATGAAATGCGAATGACATCTGATCGTTACCGCGGTGGCCGAACAGATTCTGGGGAATCGGTTGTTGGGGCATAGGAGGCATTGAGGTGGCGATCGGCAATCTGGCTCCCTTCTTTTTGACCTTATTACGTCAGTTGGCAGCCGGTGGTCGCTGCAACATCCGGGGGACCGGAGACCAACAGTCATGATCTTAATCACATAGCGCAATTCCGCCTGGAACTTGCCTTGCGCTTAGGAAGGTTTCGCAGAATGTGTTTTTGAGGTGACCGACATGGCAGCCACAACCCTGGACGGCTTTCGAGCTTTGATCGAGAACAGCTCCGACGCGATCTTTCTGGTAAATGCAAAAACCGAAATTATGTACGCCAGCCCCTCTACAGCCAAGGTCCTCGGATACCAGCCCGAAGAGCTGGTGGGCCGCAACGGCTTGGAGCTAATTCACCCCCAGGATCGTGAACAGTCAACCCAGGCACTGAAAGAAGTGATCGCCAAGCCGCAAAGTCCACTACAAATCCACACGCGCGTCCGGCGGAAAGACGGGGAGTGGTGCTGGGTGGAGAGCACAGCTTCAAACTTATTGAATGAACCTCACGTCCAAGCCATCGTCCTGAACGCGCGAGAAATCAGCGCCAGGAGAGCCGCGGAAGAGGAACGGCAGCGCCACAGCGAGGAACTGGCCCGCTCCAACGCGGAACTACAGTCCTTCGCTCAGAACGTAGCGCATGATTTGAAAGAGCCTCTCAGGACGATTTCGGCATTCACGCAGCTTCTTCTCCGGAAGGCGCCATTGGACCCGATTAACAGGCAATTCGCCGACTTCATAGTCGATGGAGTGAGCCGCATGACCACATTGCTGGAGGAGTTGCTCGCCTCGGCGACCTACGGGTTTAAGGGTGCGCTCGAGCGTGTTGAAATGGGAATAGCCGCGCGCCAGGCCATGCAGAATCTGACCGAGGCAATCGCTTCCAATGCGGCCATTATAACGATCGGTACGCTTCCGGCCGTGCAGGCGAACGAATGCGACGTGATACGCCTTTTTCAGAACTTGATCAGTAATGCGGTGAAGTATCGAAGTGCAACACCGGTAGAAATTCGCATTACCGCCGAACGGTCCGAACTGGACTGGATCATAAAAGTCCGCGACAACGGCATCGGAATCTCAAAAGAACACCAGCAGCGTGTGTTCGGTCTATTCACGCGACTGCATACCCTGGACGTTCCGGGCGCGGGCATCGGCCTGGCGGTCTGCAAGAAGATTGTCGAAGAACGAGGCGGCACCATCTGGGTGGAATCCGAACCCGGGGCAGGATCAACGTTTTGTTTCAGTTGGCACTCAGACTAAATGAGCCGCGTTGGGCGGCGGAGATCGACCCGAACCGGCCGGCGTAGGCCCGGGTGAATTCAGCGCCGAAAAACAGAACCTGAGCCGAGTAATAAACCCACACCAGCAAAACTACAAGTGAGCCCGCCGCGCCGTAGGTGTCCGCAAAGCCCGCCCGTCCGAGGTACACGCCCAAGAGAGACTTTCCAGCGGTGAATAAAAGCGAGGTGATTACCGCGCCGATAATTACATCGCTCCATTTCAGGGACACGCTCGGCAGGACCTTGAAGATGAAGGCGAACAGGACTGTAATCACAACCATGAAGATTACCCAATCGATGGTTTGTAGGAGAGCCCTGGGCGGCGCGATTGGTTTGACGTACTCTCCCAGCGTGGAAATCCCTGCGTTCACAAACAGCGAAGTTAGTAAAAACAGCCCGGCGCCCAGTACGACCGCAAATGAGAGAAACCGCGCTTTCACGACATTGAAGACGCCTCGAGCCGCGCTGCAAGTCTTGTCGCCGGGGACCTGCCAGATGGTATTCAGGGCATCCTTCAGCTCACTGACGGCAGCCGAGGAGCCGATAAAAAGCGGCACCAGCCCGAGCAAGATGGTCGCGATGCCGCTTCTGGGCCGATGCACGCCCTCGATCATGGCCTGGATGATTTTGGCGCCTTCTCGTCCTACCAGGCCCTGAACCTCCAGGATCAACCGGCCCTCAGAGGCTTTGGCGCTGAACACCAAGCCGGCGATAGCGAGCAGGATCACCAGAGTCGGCGCCAACGAGAGCGCAATGTAAAAGGCTAGGGCTGCGCCGAGGCGCGGCACTTTATCGTCGATCCAGTTCCGGAGTGTCACCCGGATGAGCGGACCGATCTCTTTAATGGGAATGGCGGTCATTTCCGTCGTGAAAGAACCCGCCTGCGGACTTAGATTACCGGCGGGCTGATTTTAGCTTGCGCAGCCATACTTGCGTAACCATATGAGACCAGGGGCGCCGATCAGGAACAGCAATGAGGCAGTCGAGGGCTCGGGTACGGGGCTGCCGGCCGATGTTTCGCAACCAACCGAGTTAATGGAAACGTCATTCGTATCCATCGTGACAGCGCCATTCCGTGCCAGGGCTCGGCCGCAACCAATGTTGGCGCCGGTGTCCAGCGAGATGCTCGTGAGCGCGAGAATGTTCCCCGCGAACGTCGTAGTAGTGCCGAGGGCGGCCGAGCTGCCGACCTGCCAGAAGACATTATCGCCTTCACCGCCGTTGCTAAAGAGAACAGACGACGCGCTGGCGGTAGTCAGCGTGCTCCCGATCTGGAAAACGAAGACTGCATTCGGGTTGCCCTGGGAGTTGAGAGTGAGTGCTCCGGTCAACTGCGCCGACGACATAAAGCAGTACACACCTGGCGTGAGAGTGAGTCCCCCAAGATTCTGACCGGTCAAGTTGGTCCCACACGATTCGCCTGAAGCAAAGTTGTAAGCGGTGGTGAGATCATTCTGAGCCTGGATGGCGACGGCGTCGGTATTGTGTGTAGTTCCAGTGACGGTTCCAGGCGGAAAACCAGTGATGGCGGAGCCCGGCGCAACGCCCAGGTCGCCACCGACGATAGACGGGCCAGTATTGGTCACGGTCGATCCTGCCAGCACCGCAAATGGATCTGCCGTACCAAGATTGACGTTTATGGCAGTGGCATAAGCGCTCAGCGGTAAGAATGCGAGAATCACTAAACAAATACCGTCGACTTTCATATTGCAATCCTCCGATGCGGACGTAACAGCTAATCTTTCGCGCTTAGTGGAAAATCCCTAGCATGTAGGCGATGAGGAGAATCACCAGTACGGTTCCTAAACCGATACCCGCGCCGCCGCGAGAACCCCAGCGGCCGTAGCCGTAATATCCTCCACCGCCTCCGAAAACCAACAACAGGATGATAATGAGGAGCAGCATACTGATCCTTCCTTTCTCTCGCCAAAAGCCAAATCCTCAGAGGACCGCGAGGCTCCGTCTTTCGAAGAAGCCTCGCTGCCGTTTCCTCCGATTCGGCGCAATAACAAAGGCACCTTAGTGGCCAAGACTTGAAGTTCGCGCCAAGGCCATGGTTGCAAGCGAAACCGCCTGGAAGCATCCCCACGGCGGCAAACGCGCCCTGACCATATTTGGCCATATGACCCCGTGCGGTCAGTTTACACACGGGTTACCCAGAGGCCAGGGTCACTGCGGTGTGGACAGGTAACGACTAATGGTGCTTTGGTGCTTACGGACCTCGGAATGCCATTGCACAGGTGCATAACAGAGGAGAAATATTAAATGAATCGATTTAAAACAATAACAACGGTGTGTGGCTTGGCGCTCGCATGCGCTTTGCTCGCACCGAACGTAAAGGCTGATGACTGGAATCGGAAGACCGAAATCACGTTCAGCGCTCCGGTGGAGATCCCTGGGGTTCACCTGGTCGGGTGGGGCGTATTGCCCGCCGGCACTTATGTATTCAAAATTCTGGATTCGCAGTCGGACCGCCACATTGTCCAGATCTTCAGTAAGGATGAGCTGACCGTTTACGCCACCGTCCTGGCCATTCCAAACTATCGCCTCAAGGCCACCGACAAGACCGTAATGACGTTCAGAGAACGACCGGCCGGCGAGCCGGAAGCATTACGGGCGTGGTTCTATCCGGGCAAGAATTGGGGCGAGGAATTTGTCTATCCCAAGGCCAAAGCAATAGAAATCGCCAAGGCCACCAATACGCCGGTGCTCTTCGCCGCCGTGGACATCCCGGTGGAAGTGGCCGAACCGATCAAGTCGGTGGATGAGCCGGTAGTGGTCCAGTTGAAACAGGCTCCGATCATGGCCATCCAGCCCACCGGCGAGGAAGTACAAGTCGCCCAAGTGGTCACGCCGCCGCCGGTGGAAGTAGCCGCGACCGTTGCCGTGGCGCCGGAAGCGGAACTGCCGAAGACCGCCAGCCCCTACCCGCTGATCGGGTTGTTCGGACTGCTGGCGCTCAGCGCGGCATTAGCGATTCACGTAGTCGCAAAACGCGTTTAATAAGGGTTGCTTGTGATTTGTCATGCGGCGCGCAGTGACCCTGCGCGCCGCGAAATTTATTTTGGCCTCAAAGAGAGAAGGTAGCAACATGCGACAGAGAGTCATCCCGCTGCTGGCGCCTGTGGCCAAGCGCACGGAGAATCCGATCGCTTGCTACGAGACCAGGACTCGCGGGCTGGCCGTGCTCAATTCGCCGCTCCTGAACAAGGGCACGGCCTTCTCAGCGGGAGAACGAAAAGAGCTGGGACTCACGGGCCTGCTCCCGCCGGACATCAGCACGCTGGAAGTGCAGGTCAAGCGCGCTTACAATCAATACGAACGGCTCCCGGACGCGCTGGGCAAGAATGTCTATCTGACTGCTCTGCATGATCGCAATGAGGTGCTGTTCTACCGGCTTTTTTCAGAACATCTTCGGGAGATGATACCCATCGTCAACGATCTGACCGTGGGTATGGCGATGGAGCAGTATCACCACGAATGCCGGCGCCCCCGCGGCGTGTACCTCTCGATCGATCACACGGATTCCATCGAGGAGGCCTTCGCCAACTTCGGCGCCGGAGCGAGCGACATCGATTTGATCGTGGCCACCGACGCCGAGCAGATTCTGGGAATCGGCGATTGGGGCGTAGGCGGCATTGAGGTGTCAATCGGCAAGCTTGCGATTTATACCGCGGCCGGCGGCATCGACCCGACGCGCGTAATCCCGGTGATGCTGGATGTCGGCACCAACCGCGAAAGTCTACTGAACGATCCCATGTACATCGGGAATCGGCACGCTCGAATCCGCGGTGATCGCTACGACGCCTTCATCGACGCTTACGTCAGTGTGGCGACCAGGCTGTTCCCGAACGCAGTGCTGCAATGGGAGGACTTTGCGGCCAGCAATGGCCGGCGGATCATCCAGAAATATCGCGACCGAATCTGCACCTTCAACGACGATATGCAGGGCACCGGCGCCATCACACTGGCAGCCGCCATATCCGCAGTCCGGGTTTGCGGTGCGCCGCTGCGCAGCCAGCGCGTCGTTATCTTTGGAGCCGGCACGGCCGGGATGGGTGTGGCCGACCAGATTCGCCATGCCATGATGCGCGAGGGGCTTTCTAAAGAGGATGCAGCCCGGCGCTTCTGGTGCGTGGACCGCCAAGGTTTGCTCACCTCCGACATGATCGGACGGCTGCCCGACTATCAGGCCACGTACGCGCGCCCAGCCGCGGAAAGCGTAGCTTGGAAGCACGATGAGAGCGACTTGGGCGTGAGCTTGGATGAAGTGGTTCACCGTGTTCGGCCGACGATGCTGATTGGCGCGTCAACGGCCGCCGGTAGTTTCACCGAATCACTCGTTAGGGAAATGGCCGCGCACACCCAGCGGCCCATCATTTTCCCGCTCTCGTATCCAACCGCGCGCGCCGAGGCTACCCCGGCTGACCTGATTGCGTGGACTGACGGGCGGGCGCTTATCGCCACTGGCAGCCCGTTCGCTCCGGTCACTTATAAGGGCATGACCTACGTGATCGGCCACGTGAATAATGCGATGTTGTACCCGGGTCTTTGTCTTGGGGCTATAGTCTCCCGAGCGCGGCGGATCAGTGATGGTATGTTCGCCGCCGCCGCGAATGCGGTGTCCAGCCTGGTGGCCGTACGCCAGCCCGGTGCGTCGCTGCTTCCGCATGTGGACGACCTGCGCAGCGTTTCGGCGACGGTCGCTGTGGCAGTTGCCGAAGCAGCGGTGGCAGAGGGCTTGGCCGGCATCAGATTTTTCGACATCGTCCAACAAGTGCAAGACGCGATGTGGCAGCCGGAGTACCGGCGGATACAGGCGTGTTGAAGCCGGGACCGGCACTGGCGTTGATTTTTCTGATCGCGCCCGCAGGCCTGGCACAGATGCGCGTTGATGTCGATTTGGTGGTGCTGCCTGCAACGGTCCAGGATCGGCATGGGCAGCAGGTTTCGGACCTGCAGCAGGCCGATTTTGCAGTTTCTGAGGATCGTGTGGCGCAACGAATCCGGTTGTTCCGGCACGAGGATATTCCGGTCACAGTGGGACTGGTGGTGGATCACAGCGGAAGCATGCGCGCGAAACTTGCCGACGTGATAGCGGGCGCGAAGGCTTTTGTGCGGTCCAGCAACACCGATGATCAGATGTTCGTTGTGAATTTTAACGAGACTGTTTCACTGGGCCTGCCTGACTCGCTAGGATTCACGACTAACGCCGGGGAGCTGGAACGCGCCATCTGGCGAGCTCCGGCGGCTGGTCAGACGGCGCTTTATGACGCGATCGTAAGCGCGTTCGTGAGATTGCAAGAAGGCCGACGCGACAAGAAGGTTCTGGTGGTCGTCAGCGACGGCGCCGACAATACCAGCAGGCACAACCTGGCGCAGGTCCTGGATATGGCTGCGAGTTCCAGCGTGATCATTTATACCGTCGGCCTGTTTTCACCCGACGATCAGGACGCCAACCCACGAGTGCTTCATCGCTTGGCGCAGGCTACCGGTGGCCAAGCGTTTTTCCCCCGAGAACTCAGCGATGTCGTGAATGTCTGCGAACGCATCGCCCGCGACATTCGTAGCCAATACACCATCGGGTATGTTTCGAGCAATGTAAAACAGGACGCCGTATACCGGACCGTTCGAGTAGCCGCTTTGGCGCCGGATCATGGCAGACTCTTCGTTCGCACCCGCGCCGGCTACACGCGATGAAAGCCTTGGTTAGACGGCAGCCTCTGAAGAAAATTCTGCAAGGCGTCCAGTGTTTGTTTCTGGCCGCGGCTGTCTTGCTTTTGGGCTACTGCGGATTCGTGACGCTGGATGCCTGGGCCTTTGAGCAGCGGGAGAACCGGGCTCTGGCGGGGCTTCTGGAGAATCAGGCGACGCCCGGCCCACCGGCCATTGCCACCAGCGGTCTGATTGGCCGGGTCGACATTCGGCGTCTGGGCCTTTCGGTGATCGTGGTTGAGGGAATCAGCGCTAAGATACTGCGGCGCGCAGCCGGGCATATTCCCGGTACGCCGCTGCCGGGGCAGCCCGGGAACGTCGGAATTTCCGCGCACCGCGACACTTTCTTTCGTCCACTGCGGAACATTCGGCTAAACGACATCATCACGCTGACAACTTTGCAAGGCGAGTATCACTACCGCGTCGTATCCACCAGGATAGTGGGACCGAACGATGTCGCGGTCCTGGACGGCGCCGCAAATGAAATCCTCACGCTGGTCACCTGTTATCCGTTTTACCTGGTCGGATCCGCTCCCGAGCGGTTTATCGTGCGAGCCGAAAGAGTCACCTGAGTGGGACGCCGGCGGCAGTGCTAAGCGTTGGCCGCATCATTCAATCAGCCCGAAGGCGAAGACGTTCTGGCCCGCAACGATGGTTAGGTACTGCTTGCCATCGAACACAAAAGTCATCGGCGAGGCTTTGAAGGCTGCGTTGGTCTGGAATTGCCATAGGAGCTTGCCGGTGGTGGTATCTACCGCACTGAACATTCCTCCATCGCTGCCAACGAAAGTGATGCCGGTGGCAAAGGCCAGCGTGCCTCCCCAGGAACTGGCGGGACCCGTCTCCGGCAACTCCCATGCGATCTTTCCTGTGCGAATATCGATGGCCCTTAGGATCTGGCGGGGAGTTTCGCCCTGGACCAGCCGCTGCGAACCACCCGAGTAACCCCGGCCGGCTTCCCATTCCTCGGTTTTCCGCGTGGCGTAAATACTGCACTTTTCGAGAGTCTGAACGAGATAGAAACCCGACTGCGGATCGAACGAAGCAGAGAACCAGTTTGTCGCGCCATCCTGCGAAGGGCAGACGCGAACGCTGTTTGGCGTCGGGCCGGCAGGCAAAGGCAGGAGCACCGGTTTGCCGTCTGTCCCAATTTCCTTCGCCCAGTTGATGCTATTTACGAAAGGTTTCGAAAGCAGCAGCTTGCCATCGGTCCGATCCAGGACATAGAAAAACCCGTTCCGATTCGCCTGAATCAGCAATTTCCTCGGACGGCCATCCCATTCGCGATCGATCAGGACCAGCGGCTCGGTCGCATCCCAGTCGTGCGTATCGTGCGGCGTGGTCTGGTAGTACCATTTCAGCTTGCCGGTCTTCGCATCCAGCGCCAGAATCGAAGACGTGTAGAGGTTGTCTCCCTCGCGCTCTTCGCCGTTGTAATCGGGCCCCGGATTGCCGGTAGCCCAATAGAGCGTATGCAGATCGGGATCAAATGATCCGGTCAACCACGCCACGCCGCTAGGGTGCTCAATCGCTTTGCCTCGCCAGGTTTCAGAGCCTGGCTCGCCTGGCCTGGGAACGGTCCAGCAACGCCAGACCTCCTGGCCCGTCTCGGGATCCCAGGCGCCAATGAATCCACGCGCGCCTTGTTCACCGCCCGCGGTCCCCGAGATAACAAGGTTATCCGTGATGAGCGGGGCGGAGGTGGCGTTGTAGTTCCGATGCCAGTCCGCCATCTCGGTTTCCCACACGAGCTCGCCGGTGTAGCGGTTGAGCGCGAGCAGATGGGCGTTGTCAGTCACCATGAAAACGCGGTCGCCACGCCATGCCACGCCCCGATTGAATCCTCCCGCTGCATTCCCCACCAGACCCTTCGTGCGAGGCCGCTGGAAATGCCAGATTTCCCGGCCGGCTCCGGCATCGAGCGCCCAGCATTCATTGCCGCTGGTCACATACATGATGCCCTGAACCACAACCGGCGTCGTTTCCGCGCGCGCGACGCCTTCCATCGGAAATACCCACTTCGGCGCCAGCCGCGCAACATTACGTTTATCAATCTGCTCGAGCTGACTGTAGCGGTTCCCGCGAACGTCCCCGTTGTAGGTGGTCCAGTCCACTTGGGTGGTCACCTCGCGGAAACGATTCCCTTCGGGCCGCAGCAGATGAATTTTCCGATCGGGCGTTCGCATTTGAAGGTCCGCGACGGTTTCGTTCATCACCAGACCGGTGAGGTTCGTACCGCCCGCGATTTCAACGGTCCGTTGGACCGGAGCCGGACGGCGAAGCGGCCGAATAGTTCGCAAAAACGTAATGAGACCGGCTTTTTCGTCGCCACTCAGGGCTGGAAAGGCCGGCATGCCGAGGCTGGGCCTTCCATTCAGGAGCAACTCCGATAACTGTTCGTCCGTGAGACGAGTGAGGCGACCCGCGATGTTCGGACCCAATTCGCCGCCGAGACCGTCGCCGCCATGGCAGGTTCCGCAGTTCCTCTCATATGTAAGTTGTCCCGGAGCGGTCCTCGCCTGGCAGCGGGCCGGCGTCGCAGTCGTCAGAATCGCGAGCGGGGGAACTGCCAGGAGGTAAATCAAGGTTTTCATCACTGTTACTAGACTAACCGGAAGCGCTTTGCAGTTCTCAGAAGGTGTAAGATTTTAGAACGCGCGGCCCGCCAATAAAAGGAGTGCATATGCCACGAACTGGTTTACATCGCAGAGATTTTCTGAAAACGCTGCCGGCCATGGCGGCTGTTCCACGATTGCGCGGTGCTCGAATCAGGATCACCGATGTCCGGATCGTTCCGCTGCGAACTATTAAAGATCTGGGGTCTTATCCGGATTGGCTCGGTAATCCGAGATCGATTCGCATCGGCGGCGGCGCCATCGTTGAGGTGCATAGCGATCAAGGCATCACCGGCATCGGCCCGGACATGGACGCCAAACTGCTCCCGGCAGTGAAAACTCTGCTGACCGGCGCCGACCCGTTCGATGTGGATCTCCATTCCGAGCGCCTCTATGGAATACAAGCGGGGACGGGTTATCGCGGCACAGCCGGAGTCGAAATTGCCCTGTGGGATCTCATCGGCAAGGCCTCGAATCAGCCACTATATAAGCTTTGGGGGGGCGGTAGAGACCGAGTAGCTCCATATTCCAGCATGCTGCGACTGTCCACTCCCGAAGAACGGGCCGATATTGCAGTCAAGTTAAAAGCTCAAGGTTGGAAGGCGATCAAGTATCGCAGCTCCTTTCCCACAATGAAAGAGGATGTCCGGCTTGTGGAAATGGCTCGCAAGGCCGTCGGCAACGACTTTGACATCATGTGCGACGGCAACAAAGCCACACTGAACTATGCGTCCCAGAAAGGAGTGCCCTGGGACTTTACGCGAGCTGTCGAGACCGCCAAGGAATACCAGCGGATGAACGTGTACTGGCTCGAAGAACCATTGCCTCGCTACGACTTCGACGGCCTGGCAGAACTAAACCGTCTGATTGAAATGAAACTCGCCGGCGGCGAGGGCAACCGCGGTATTCATGAGTTCAGGAGCCTGCTTGAAAAAGGCTGTTTCGACATCGTGCAGCCGGAAGTGATGCTGGAAGGGCCGACGCATCTTCGCAAAATCGCGGTGCTGGCCGAATCGATGAATAAGTTCTGTATTCCGCATGTCGGCGATAGCCGGCTGGGCACCATTTGCGATCTTCATCTGGTCGCGTCCTGGCCCAACGCGCCGTATCTCGAAATCTTCAACGACGTGCCCATCGGCAACTATGAGTATCCGTTCCAGATTTTCGAAAATCCACCCATGCTCGACAAAGACGGCTACTTCAACCTGCCGCAAGGGCCGGGGCTGGGGATGACAATCAAGAAGGAATTCCTCACAGAGACCTAATTCGGAGGCGGTGGATTAGGGAAGTGGTCTGTCGAGGCGATCAATGGCTGGGAGGCAGGGACTCGAACCCCGATACGCAGATCCAGAGTCTGCAGTCTTACCATTAGACGACCTCCCAGACTCTGTTTCATTCTATCATCGGCCCGCGCAGCGGCGGCGAGCCGCGTGCTTGACACGATAGGTCTATTTCCAATATATTGTAGTACGACATATGGTGATGAAACCCTTGGACCGCGAATTGAAGAAGGGTAGCGCGGAGCTCTTAATTCTCTCGCTGGTGGAGGGCCGCGCCCGGCACGGCTACGAAATCAGCAAGCTGATCGAATCCCGCTCGGGAGGCACGCTGCGCTTTCAAGCGGCTTCGCTGTATCCGCTGCTTTACCGGTTGGAGTCGCGAGGTTGGATTCAAGGCCGCTGGGTGGAGAAAGCCGGACAACGACGCCGGCGTTACTACCGCCTAACTCCGCCGGGCCGAAAAGTTCTGGCCGCGCAGCGCCGCGGTTGGCAGCAATTTGCCGAGGCCATCCGGCGCATTACGGGGATCGACTATGCCTGACTGGAAGGAACTGGTTCGCCGGCGTCTGGCTGGGGCTAAGCTCGACGGAATCCGCGAAGCTGAGATCGTCGACGAACTGGCGCAACATCTGGAAGATCGTTATCAAGCTCTGCGATTGTATGGTGTCTCGGACGCCGAAGCCCAACGCCAGTCGCTCGACGAATTGAATGGCAATGAATCGCTGGCTGAGGAATTGCGGAAAGCTGCGCGCCCACTCACCAACGCGCCCATCGGGTCGTCAAACGGGACCGGGTTCCTCAGCGGGCTGCTCTACGATCTCAAAATCGCCATGCGCAACGTTCGCACGAAGCCGGGCTTCAGCTTGATGGTAATTGGGATGCTCGCGCTGGGGATTGCAGGAAACGCCGCAATTTTCAGCATTTTCAATGGACTTTTTCTGCGGCCGCTCCCGTTTCCGGAGTCCGGGCGATTGATTGATTTGGACGAGACCGCGCCCCAATGGAATCTGCAGTACGTAGGTGTTTCAAATCCCGACTTCTATGAATGGCGGAAAGGCAACTCCACCTTCGACGGCATGGCGTTCTTCGATACCAGCAGCTTTAATCTAGTTGATCGAGGAAACGCGCAGCGAGTGCTGGGCGCTGAGGTTACCTACGACTTGCTCGACGTCCTGAGGCTGCGGCCCGCGCTGGGGAGAAACTTCCTTTCGGAAGAAGATCGTCCCAAAGGTCCGAAAGTTGTGCTGCTGGGCTACGACCTCTGGCAACGTTTATTCCAGGGAGACCGCAATGTGCTGGGCCGCGTGCTGGAGCTGGACAAGCAGCCCTACACGGTGGTCGGAGTCCTGCCGCGCGACGCAGTCTTGCCGGACAAGGCCGAACTATGGACGCCGCTGCAGGCTGATCCCGATCCGAAAAATGACACCGGTTGGTATCTGCACGGCGTGGGCCGCCTGAAGCGTGGCGTCTCCGTCGAACAGGCCAGCGCAGATCTGCTGCGCGTACATAAGGCAATGATCAAACCGGGGCAGGACATAAATAAGATCACGTCTCCGGTCCTGACCCAACTTCGCGAGCGTTACCTGGGTGATTTTCGAGCCGCCAGCCGCATTTTACTGAGTGGAGTGGGAGTCGTCCTGCTGATCGCTTGCGTGAACATCGCGGCGCTGATGATGGTACGCGGCTCGGCCCGTGCGCGGGAGATCGCTATTCGCACGGCCTTGGGTGCTTCCCGCAGCCGCATCGTTCGGCAGTTGCTTACCGAAAACCTGCTGCTGGCGGCACTGGGCGGCATCCTCGGAGTGCTGCTGGGCAGCCTCTTCTTACAGGCCTTGATTTCTCTGATGCCTGCCGACGATCTGCCGCGTTGGATCAGATTTGCGATGGATACGCGCTTTGTGATTTTCTGCATCGTGATTACAACTGGCGCCGTGTCGCTGTTTGGGCTGGCGCCAAGCTTGCACGCTTCGAAAGTTGA
Organism: Bryobacteraceae bacterium; assembly: GCA_035484655.1. Lineage (GTDB taxonomy): Bacteria > Acidobacteriota > Terriglobia > Bryobacterales > Bryobacteraceae > Palsa-89. Next base: position 34,275 of record DATHOT010000405.1, read on the forward strand.
TACGCGAGGATCGTTGCAGGATGCAGCCACCCGAACTACGCTCACTAGAGCCAGGCGCGGAGCGCTGCGGTCGATGGTGGTGTGCGAGATCGCACTGGCCCTCATGCTGTTGATCAGCGCTGGCCTACTGTTGGAGGCTTTCCGCAAAGTGCTGAACGTCGATCCCGGATTCCGGCCGGCAAACGTAATCTCATACGGCGTCAGCCTTCCGGAAGCGAAATACACAAAACCGGACCAGCGCATAGCCTTTTTCGAAAGCCTGGTGGACCGCTTGCGCGCGGTGCCGGGCGTTCAGTCGGCCGGAGCCGCCTCATCCCCTCCGTTGGGTATGCACTGGGGCGCTATTTGGGAAGCCGAGGGGAACCCACCGACGGGTCCGAACGACAAGAACCCGGTTGTGCTGCAAGTGGTCGCCACGCCTGGCTATTTCGAAGCCATCGGGATGACGTTCCTTGCCGGACGTCCGTTCCGGTCAGACGAGGCCGATCCTGGAGCGATCCGAAGCATAGTAGTGAACGAATCTTTTGCTAAGTTTTTCTGGCCGGGCAAGAGTCCGATCGGCAAGCGGGCCCGGCACTGGGGAGGCAAAGACAACTGGGTCGAAGTGGTGGGAGTCACGCGTGACGAGAAGCATTACGGGCTCGATCAGGAAATGAAGCCAGGCGTGTTCATTCCTCTTCACGGAGTGCCGAGGGACTCGATGAATATTGTTTTGCGAGGCGCCATCCAGCCGCAGATGCTGATTGGCCCCGCGCGCGAGATTCTGCGACAAATGGATCCGGAACTGCCGATGTACGACATTCGCACCATGACCGAGCGGCTGGACCGCTCTTTGTGGGCGCGGCGGGCCTACTCCTGGCTTTTCGGCGCCTTCGCCCTGGTCGCGCTGTTGCTGGCGGGGGCCGGGATTTACGGCGTGGTCTCCTATGCGGTCAGCCAGCGCACGCGGGAAATCGGCATTCGCATGGCGCTAGGCGCGCAACCACGTCAAGTGCTCAGCGAAGTTCTGGCGAGCGGCATGCTGCTGGTTTCGGCGGGAGTGGCAGTGGGACTCGCGGGCGCGCTGGCTGTCGTGCGACTGCTTCAGACTTTGCTGTTCGGCGTCAGCTCTCGCGACCCAATCATTTACGCGGCGGTAATGTTGGGCGTTGTCTTGGTCGGACTGGTAGCCAACTTCGTGCCGGCCCGGCGGGCAGCTTCGGTAGATCCTTTGCGAGCCCTGCGCTTCGAATGAGCGGCGGCAGAGGATTTCTTGGGAGGCGCGGCCAGAAGCGTTTTCCAGCGCTGGAGCTCGGCTTTGGAATCGAACGCCGCCCACAGCTGGTGGAATTCCTTCAATTTCTTTTTTGTGCGTCGCTCAAGTTTGGCCTGGAGCGCCTGGTCATCGTCCAGCATCTCCGCGATGATGTGGTAATCGTGCAGTTTCCCTAAGACACTTTGGATCTCGCGTAAGGGCTCAAGTTCATTCTTCAGGCGGGGTCCATACACGGGGCAAACCAACTCTAATGTGTAACGGAACCGTTTGGTCTCGATGCGAAACTCATGCAGATCCGCGGGCGATCGCTTTCCGTCAGCCGCCTTCCGTCCGGCTTTGAAATATTTTTCCGCCAGCTTGGGCAAAACCGTATTGGCGTTTTCGATTATGCTATGCGTGGGTTTCCACTTCATACGGAGCGCAGAGACAGTCCGGTCCGCCATTTCGCGGAAAAGTCGCGGGCGCTCCAGCGGCGGACCATTTCTGAGAACTCGCGTTCGTAATCTGCTCGTTCGCGCTCGAAGCGCTGGCGATGAGTGGTGTGTTTCACGCCGGCGAGAAACTCGAGCGTGATATCACGGTCGCGAATCTGGGAGGTAACCTTCATCATCCGCTTCAGGCGCTTGGTCACCTTCTTCACTTCCCAGGGCGGGAAGAAATCGCGAAACACCTCTAAACCTTGAGAAAACCGGCGGATACCGACTCGCAGATCGTGGATCTCGTCGGGTCCAGGCTG
>DATHOT010000406.1:0-16960 GCA_035484655.1 Bryobacteraceae bacterium
TGGCAACTGCGCTCAGTTTTATGAACCGGCGCTGACACTGTCGAACAACAATCTGTATCTCTTCCTGGCCTGTACTCCGGCGGGCAGCGACCCGTCCAACAGGTTTTATGCGGCTTTCAAAACCACCGATCCCTATGACAACGCCGCCAATTGGACCTGGACTTACGTTCCACAGAGATCAACGAAATTCGCAAATCAAAGCGATGCCGTAAGCATCGGGCGCTACCTGTCGTCGGGCGCCACCTACATCACTCAAATGGACCTTGTCCCCAGTAAGAACCCTGGAATTCTATTGGCCATCATGACAGCGGCTTACGACAATTCGAGCGGGAAAGTAAGCTTGGGCTGCGTGGCGGCCGAGATGACCAGTATCGATCCGCCCATGTTTGCGTACAATTCCCAAGCCCAGGTTCAGGTGGACGCGTTTCTCACCAGCCCCGATTCCCAAGACACCGGACCTGGATCGTGCACCTACTCGCCTTACTCGGCAACGGGGATGATCCTGGCGTATAAGCAAACCACGAAAGCGCCCCAGAATGGCGGATTTTTCACGTTCCTGATGCAGTCGATGCTATTCCCGTAAACTCGGGGCCGTCACTGAGAAGCTGTCTTGGCTGCTTTCTTCTCGGCGTCGCGAGCGATGCTGAGCATTCGCGCCAGCGCAAAATTCCCTTCGTGGCAGGCGAATTCATACATCGGCCCGGCCGCCCGCCGCATCGGGATCTCCGCTTTCCACGCCGCGGAGAAGGCGGTGGGATCATCAACCGTGAATTCATAGAGAATCGTGTCTGGACCCGTGCGGGTGAAGCGTTCGATCAGGTGCAGATTCTCATCCGAGCCTCGGAAATGAGTCTTGCCGGTGAAATTGGTCGTGTCGACTACCAGCGTGGTGTTTTCCCAATGGCCGATCGAATCGCCCAACCACTTGCGCATTATTGGCGGCAAGTGGGGACGCCCATCCATGGAAATGATCCGCACTTCATGGATCATCTCGACCGTAATCATCACGTAGTCGCGAGTCTGCACTATCTGATAGTTGTTGTTGTACGGGCCGGGCAGCATCGGTGGTCCGGTGGTGGGCGATAGCAGACAGCGCTCCTGCAACGACCGATCCGTTACCCTGTCAGCCGGATGCAGCCGGGCTGCGGCCCGTTCATCCGCCATCCGCTTTTGAGCCTCCGGCGTGAGCGCCGGCACCCTGCCGTTGGGCGGGTCAACAATCAGCGATGTCCGCCGGTTGGGCACGACCTTCGTGGCCCGTTCCCACCAGACTTTGGGATCGGCGACGTTGCCTTCGCCGTCGTTGGGATCGTCTATGCGGGTCTGGACAATGTGTTTTTCGTAAGCGGCGGCTTCCTCGGCGGTGAAGAACTCTTTCCCGGCCAGATCGCGCGGACGTTCGAGAGGTGTGAGCGTTTCGTTGCTCCAGAGCCCCTCCAGGTCCGGATGGTGAGAGCTTTGCCCGGCGAGAGGCGCAACCGTCAACGCAACCCCGACTGCTATGAGCACCAGATCGCGCATAGGATTATGTTTAGTCTACGTCAAAACCGAAGCTGGAGAGTGAACTGGAAAGTTCGGCCTTCGTTCAAGGTGTTGGTGATCTTGCCGAAAGCGGGCGAACTGAGGTCCGGGTTGGGATTGGCGAACTGCGGTGTGTTGAAAAAGTTGATCGATTCGGCCCGGAAGGTGGCCTGCCACTCTGAGCGTAGCGTCCAGGAGCGCGCCAGTGCTGCGTTCATGTTGCGGATTCCGCCCCGCCGGAAGGTGTTGAAACCCAGATTACCGCGCGAATCCGTGGGCGCGATGTAGCCGAACGCGGAGCGTGGCAATAGCGTGGTGGAAGTATTGGGGTCGCCGATGGTGCGGCCCAGGATCGCCGGATCAAGCAGGTTGGGACGATCGCCGTTCGAACCGTCGACATTGCCGGAACCTGGGCCATCGGAACCGGTGATGACCGTAAATGGCAGTCCGGTCTTCGCTAGAAAGATACCCGAGATACGCCAGCCCTTGGCGACGCTGCGCGCCAGATGACTTCCCGTCGAAAGCGCGGGCGGCGCGTATTGGAAGCGCGCCATAACAGCGTGCGATTGATCGAACGCGCTGGGCCCCTTGAGATCCTGCTCTACCGGACTTTGGGATTGCGAGTAGCCTTGCAGCGCTTCGTCGCCCGCCGCCATGTTGGTGTACGCGCTGCCGGTATCGATGGCTTTGCTAAACCAGTACGAAGTATCGCTAGTGAAGCCGTGCCACGCGGGCGATTTCAGGGTTATGCGCGCGGCATCGAAATAAGCATTGGATGCGTTCCGAGCCTCACGAAGTTCGTAATAACGCGGATCCGGACGGCGCTCGGTGATAGTGTCGGTGGTTTGCGGGATACCGGGCACTGGAATTGCGCGGTTGGCGAACCACATCATGAACAGCTTGTGGGTACGAGAGCCGATATAGCCGAGTTGGATCGACCAGGGTTTCCCTTGCAAAGGTTCCCACAGAAAAGTGTATTGGTGGGAATAAGGCGATTCAAGGTTCGGCGGAACATCGAACTGGAGATGGCGGGCGCCGGGTCCGAGATAAGTATCCTGCAGCGGGGTGACGAGCGATGGTGGCCCCTGCACTTCCACCTTCAGGAAATTCGGCGGGTCCCAACGGACTTGCTGCAGCGTCTGCGCATAGATATCTCCGAATTGCAGCCCATACGCGGCCCGTATGACTCCGGCGCCGTGAATCTGCCAGGCGAAACCGAATTGAGGCGCGAAGGTGTTGCAGTCGCAATTGAAATTGATTGGCGTCAGGTGATTTACTTCATTGGGCCCGGTGACGGGCGCATAACGCAAACCGTAGCTAACGGTAAAGTCGGGCCGGGCTTTCCAGACGTCACCGGCAAAGAACTGTTGCTCGAACCAGCGGAAGCCGCGGTATCCGTTCCCGATTGCGGCCGAATAGCGGCTGGCGATGCCCATGCGGAAGTTGGTAATGGCGTCGCGGCCGAAATCCGCGCGGAAGTAGTAATTGCCGCGTTCGCTCGAAGACTCCAGGCCATTGTTCTGCAGCCGGTCGACTTCGCCACCGGCGGAGAACAAATGATTACCAATTAGCCGCCGATAGAGTACGGCATGGCGAAATCGATTAATTCGGCGATCGATAGGAACGCTTGCGCCGGGACCCAGGCTTTGGTAGGAAGTACCGATGACCACCTGCGGGCCGACAGCATTGGGCTCGGGCACTAGAAGGGAATGCACGCGGTCGAACCCGATCGTGAAATCGATGAACGAGCGCGCGTCGAAGAGGTGGTTCCACGTCAGGCGGGCGTTGTGGGACTTGGTATTGGTGTCGGGGTTCTGTCCAGCGACGAATTCAAAGGCCATCACCTTCTGATTGGTGAAGGCGTGCTGAGCGAAGATTTTGTCGTGAGCGCCGAGGTCCTGATCCAGGCGGATGTTGGATGCCTCGGTATCGATCGATTGAGGCGAGTTGGTGTTAAGTGCCCGGGGGTCGATGTCGGTGCGATTGGGCAGCTCCTGAGGGTAGGCGTCGATCCAGCGCTGTATCAGACGATAGGTGGCGAGGTCGGTGGTCAGCGGTGTGCGTTCACTGGGCAGAGGAACGAGCACATTGCCGTTGACGCTTCCACGCAGGTTTTGCAGAGAGCCATCCAGTGTCAGGTGCGCGCCACTCCAGAGGCCGAGACCGGCTGCCAATCCGTAATCGTTCTCGTGGGCCGGCTTGACGCCGCCGACCTGGAAGAAAGATCGGGCGCTGAAGATGCTGTCCGCGCGTGTGAACGAAAGTCCACCGTGGAAGTCGCGCGAGCGAGTAAGCGAATTGAGATGAATCAGCGAGCTGGGATTGTTGCCGAACTCGGTGCCGAAATATTTTCGCTCCGGTTGAAACTCGGTGATGATAGTGGCATTGGTGCCCAGCCGAATATTCAGATCTTTAAGCGCGTTGTTGTCGATGAGATTGAACTGAACATTTTCGTTGCGCCGGCTTTCACCCGCGGCCGCATCGGTCGCACCCAGCAGATTGAGTTCGGTCCGTTTGTCTTTGACCGGCTGATGCTCGGGCTCGGCTGGCTTTTCGTCTTGTTTGGGCGACTCCGGCGTGGACTGCTGCGCTAGCAGCAGCAGAACCCCGAGAATGAACTGCAGCATGTGGACCCATTATGCCAAGCTCTCCCGCACCGATTGGCGCGCGGGAGCCCCGCCGCGTTAGCATGGTACAAACGAACGAAATAGGAGATTCCATGAGTTGTTACCGATTTTTCGCCTGCGTAGGCGCATTGGCCGTCCTGTTTGCGGCCCAGCTTTCTGGTCAGACGTACGGTCAGGCGGGTCAGGCCCCCAAGACAGCGGGGAACGCCAAATCCCAGGCTGTGCGGCGCACACCCGATGGTCATCCCGACCTCCAGGGAGTTTGGACCAATGCAACCATCACGCCGATGGAGCGCCCGTCCCGTTTTAATGGAAAGGCCACGCTAAGCGATGCCGAAGCGACAGCCTATGAGAAAAGCGACCTTGAAGAACTGAATAAACAGGATGGCGCCTCAGACGGTCCGCTCATCGCCGCCGCGGGGTCTTCGGGCACCGGTGGCTATAACGTCCTGTTTGTGGACCGCGGCACGGAGCTCGCGCGAGTGGACGGTGTGAAACGAACCTCGCTGATCGTCGATCCGCCGGATGGCAAAGTTCCACCCATGACGGACGAAGCGCGCAAAAGAATTTCCGGCATGATGCGGAATTTTAACCGCTACGACAGCATCAAGGAGCGCCCGCTCTCGGAGCGCTGCATCATCGGATTCGGTTCCACCGCCGGCCCGCCCATGCTTCCCGTGCTTTACAACAACAATTATCAGATCGTACAGACTCCGGACGCGGTGATGATCCTGGTGGAGATGGTGCATGATATTCGTATCATTCGCATGAACGGCGTGCACGACCCGCCCAGCATCCGCAAGATGTTAGGCGATTCGATTGGGCACTGGGAAGGCGACACTTTGGTAGTCGACACCACTAATTTCACGGATGAGACCAGGTTCCGCGGATCTTCTGAGAACCTGCATGTGATCGAGCGTTTCCAGCGAATCGATCCTCAAACGATTCTCTACCGCGCCACCATCAACGATCCGTCGACATTCACCAAGGACTGGACGCTCGAATATCCATTCCGGGCGACTGCCGGCCCGGTTTACGAATACGCGTGCCACGAAGGCAATTACGCGGCAGTAGACATCATGGGCGGGGCACGCAAGCAAGAAGCGGAAAAGAAATAGTGGCGCAGGGTCTCAGTGCCCTGCGTTCATTCTTACAACACGCCCGCTTCCCGCATGATCGGCTCGGCTTTCTCGCGAATCCGGCGCGCCATCTCGTACGGATCGGCGTTCTGAAACTCTGGCCGGAACAGTTCGACCGAGAGCGGGCCGGTATATCCTTTCTCCGACAATTTGCGAAGGATGCGCGCCAGGGGCGTAATACCGTCCCCGGGAATCACGCGTGTGGTTTGACCCAGCAACTCGCGCGGCAGGTCCGCTGGCACATCTTGAAAATGCACATGCACGATCTCGGCGGATCGGATCAAATCCAGATCCTCAAATTTGCTCTGCCCGGCCCAAAAGTGATAGCAGTCGAGCATAGGACGCACGTTGGGATGCGCGGCGTCGCGGGTCATTTGCAGCGACGTGCTCAGCGTGCCGATAAACGTCGATCCTCGAGAGAACTCGACCATCGCGGTCATGGGGTACTGCTTGACGATCTCGCCGACTTCGCGCATGTTATCCAGGCCCTGCTTGTAATCGTCTTCGGTAACCTTTTGCGCAGTGTTGCACGGACAAACGATTTGCTTCAGCCCCAGCGACGAATACAGCTCGCAGCGCTGCTTTAGGGAGTCGAGCGCGGCTGCCCGCTTTGGATTCGGTTCCCAAAGGCCCACCACGCTGCCGCAAGAAACCGGAGTCAGTCCCAGGTCGGCAATCAAGCGCCGTGCCGCCGCGACATCCTCGCTCTTCAGGAACGCATCCACCGCCGACGATGTGAATTCGCAATATTTGATACCCGCGCGGGCCCAACCTTCGAGCGATCCGCGAAATCCCGCCGCCACAGTCGTCGTCATATGCATGCAGAGCTGCATCTTGGCGGGAGCGGCGGCCCGCGTAACGACCTGCGCCAAGGGAGCCAGACAGACGATCCGTCGGGAGAGCATAGGATCTAATATATCGCTTGCTCACGCCTCTAGCTCAGCCCGAAATCCTCCACATGCGCAAACAGCGCGGGCGTTCCGCCGGTGTGCAGGAAAACGATCGTTTCGCCGGGATCGACGTCACCGCGGCGAATGTGGCCGATCATTCCGGCCATGGCCTTGCCGGTGTAGACCGGGTCGAGCAAAATGCCTTCGCAACCGGCCAGCAAGCGGATCGCCTCCACACAGCTGGGCGTGGCGATGCCGTAACCCGGTCCGATGTATTCCTCATCGTTGATCAGATCTTGCGCGGTGACTTTGGTCGATACTCCAACAATCCCAGCCGCTTCACCGGCAATGCGGATGGCCCGCTGCGTCTTTTCCGGCTCACCTCCACTCACCGCAATTCCGTACATCCGATACGGCGCGCTGTACATCTTAGCTCCGAGGGCCAGGCCGGCCTGAGTCCCACGGGAACCGTTGGGATAGTAAAGACGGCTTGGCGCCTCACCGTTTTGGAAGAGCTGCGTCACCAACTCCAGCGTGCCGGTCACATAGCCGAAAGAGCCTGTCGGGCTGGACCCGCCGATCGGAATCAGGTACGGCCGCTCGCCGCGCTTCTCGAGATCCGCCATTACTTCCGCGATTTTGGCTGCTTCCTCCGCGCCCGTCGCGAAAAGCGGATTCGGATTCTCGTCGATCCAGTGGATCTCCGCGCCGAAAAGCAGATCTAGGAAGAGATTGCCCTGAACGACGGGGCATGCGCTATTCTTCGTCAGGACCAGCGCGATTTTCAGACCCGCCGCCCGGGCAGCCGCCGCCGTCATGCGAGCATGGTTCGATTGCGCAGCTCCGGAAGTCACCAGAACCGTAGCGCCTTCACGCAGCGCATCGCCGACCAGAAATTCCAGTTTGCGCGCTTTGTTGCCGCCGAACGCGAGGCCAGTCAGGTCGTCGCGCTTCATGAGAATCCGTGGGCTGCGCTCCTCGCCCCCCAATTCTCGCCGAAGATTATGCAACTCCTGCAGCGGCGTGGGAAGAGCGGCCAGTCGAAATCGAGGCTGCGATCCGATGGACAGGTGAACCTCCAGTGATAATGATATAGTTTCTCGACAGGAGGTCAGCAACGTATGAAGATCAACCGACGTTATTTGATCCGAACCTCAGCCGCATTGGCAGCCACGGCCGCCATGGACGAGCAGCTCTCCGCCGCAGCGCCCAAGAACATTGTGATCGCTAGCAGCAACGGCATGAAAGCGTGCTGCGCTCGCGCGATGGAGATTTTGAAATCCGGAGGCGACACTCTCGACGCGGTGGTGGCGGGCGTCAACACCGTGGAGTTAGACCCAACCCAGCACGGCGTCGGATGGGGCGGCCTACCTAACGAAGATGGCGTGGTGGAACTGGACGCCAGCGTGATGCACGGGCCGACGCGCCGCTGCGGCTCGGTGGCGTCGATACGTAATATCCGGACGCCTTCCAAAGTCGCCAAGCTCGTCATGGAGCAGACCGACCATATCATGCTCGTCGGCGATGGCGCGCTGAAATTCGCCAAGGACATGGGTTTTGAGGAACAGGAACTGCTCACCGAGGAATCGCGGCTGGCTTGGCTGGTCTGGAAGCAAAACTTGAAAGACAAAGCCGGGCACAGCAATTGGGGCGAGGGCCTGGACGCTCCTCCCAAGGCCAAGTCCACGGCCAAGCTGAGAGAGCTCTTTCCAAAGGCCGACGAGGCCACGCTCGCCTGGGCGATGGAGATGGCCATCCATCCGATTACGGGGACCATCAATTGCCTGGCGCTGAACACGAAAGGCGAGATGTCGGGCGTCACCACCACCAGCGGCCTGGGCTGGAAGATCGCCGGACGTGTCGGCGATTCACCCATCATAGGAGCGGGACTCTACGTCGATCAGGAGGTGGGCGGGGCGGGTTCCACTGGGCGAGGCGAAGAGAATATCCGTGTCGCCGGCGCGCATACCATCGTCGAGAATATGCGGCACGGCATGACGCCCAAGGACGCGATCACGGATTGCCTTAAGCGCATCTCCCGGAATTTCAATAACGATCGCCAGTGGCTGTCGCAGATCGGGATTAATTTCTATGCCCTGCGCAAAGACGGCGAGTATGCCGGCGGTACATTGTGGGGCGTATCCGGAGCGGAGCACGCGCCATCATTCGCCGTCAACGATGGTGGTGCGACGCGCCTGGAACCCTGCTTCGCTTTGATGCAGCGGGCGTAATATCAATCCACTGTCGCCGCACTCTTGACGTACGCCGCGACATCCTGGTGCGTGGCGAACCACACACCCGGCTTGGACTTCATATAGACGATCAGCTTGTCGAGCCACAGTGCGCGCGACCGGTGCCCCGTATAGTGCGGATGCATCGTCAGCACGTACAGGCCGCCCTCTTCGTACGCTACATCGAACTCGTCTTGAAAGATTTTTTCCACCAGCTCAGGCGACGGCAGGGAGCCATTGGCCGCCCCGAAGTAAGGCGCGTCGTCCACAATGCGCTCGATCGGCAGCTCCACCACGCCCGTCGGATTGCCATCGAGCGAGATTTCGTACGCATCGTCACTCGACATCAAACTGCTGTCGTAAAGGAACCCCGCCTCCTTCACCTGCTTCATCGTGAACGGGCTCATGGCCCAGGATGGCGCGCGATAGCCCACCGGTTTCTTCCCCATCGCCTTGGTCAGCAGCTCGATCGACTGATTCAAGAGTTGCTGCTCCTTGGCCGGGTCGTTTAGCTCGGTCAGATTCTCATGAATCCAGCCGTGAATCCCGATCTCGTGCCGCTGCTTCGATTGGATCGCGGGAATCATCTCGGGATTCAACGCCGCGCTCACCGCCGGAATGAAGAACGACGCCGGTACGTTCTCTTTGTCCAGCACTTTGAGGATGCGCGGCAGTCCATCCACCGCGCCGTATTGGCCGCGCGACATCGGCTCCGATCCCGGTGTTGCGAGCCCCAGTGTAGGAGTCGAATTGTCGATGTCGAAGCTCAGCGCCACAGCCACGCGCGCGCCGTTCGGCCACTTCTTGGGCTTGAGGCGCTTGCCGACGTAATAGTGCTGATATTTGGCCTTTAGTTCATTCAGGCTCAAGCCAATCCCTGGCCAGGTGTTCGCCGGCGCAGGACGCGTTTGCGCCGTACTGCCGCAGGAAGCACACCCCATCAGTACGGCCGCTACCAGAGCAGCATATTTTTTCATGGAACCTCCCGTGGCGCAGGTCTCCGGCCCGCGATCTTAGTGCGTCATCGCATACACGACATAATTGACACCAATGCGAATCCCCAACGCCGAGAATTTTTCATCATACTGCGGATCGTCGGCCCACTCCCAGGAATCGCCTAAGTCCGAGTCAAAGGTCATGGCGGCGACTACGCGGCCTTTGTCATCGTAAATCCCGCGCCAGCGCGCCGGGCAGCCCTCGCACTTGTAGGTCACGCCGGTGCTGAGATAGCGGGCGCCAGGGACCTGATAGCGGTCGTCCAGATCGTAAACCGAATGGAAAATCGCGTCGGCATCGTCGATATCCACGATCGGCCGGTCCGGAAAAACGCGCTTCATGCTGGCCTGGAACACCTCCCACTGCGAGTCGCCCCAGAAATCGTCGCACATGAAGAATCCACCGCGCAGCAGATAATCGCGCAGCTTCTTGGCCTGAGCGTCGGTGAGGTTCCACCAGCCCACTTGCACGGCATAGAGCCAAGGCCAGTTGTAGACATCGTCGCCGTCGTCCAGGTTCACCGGCTGCTCCACCGATCGTGCGTGGATGCGGGTCAGCCGCCGCATGGCGCGCAGGAAATGACGATCCGCCCGAGGATAATCTTGCGTCCACATGGAATTGCCCTGGCGCCAATCACCGCGAAAACGTCCGTATCCGAAGCGGCCGCCGGTCGGTGGATACATCAAACGCGCGAACGTCCATTCGGTTTTTTCGTGGTAATCGGATGGCAGCGGAAAATTGTTGTACTCAATGCCGGGGTATTCCCGGAACGGCTCTTGGAAAGCATACAACGTTCCCAGAAAAGCGATCACGCCTCCCGACAGCCACGCGAGCCTTGCCCTGCGGGATTTCATCGGCCTCGATTAGCTTTACTCTAACTCGAATGCCCGATGGCCGCGACTCCTGTTATTCTGAGACGCATGCGAACCTTTACAATTTGCACACTTCTGGTAGCGGCCCTCGCCGGTTCTGCGATGGCGCAAGACAAAGGCAAGATGCCGCCCCGGCCCGGATTAACGCTGACAACTTCAGCATTCTCCGACGGCGGCGAGATTCCCGCCAGATTCACACAGTCCGATCCGAATGCTGTTTCGCCTAAGCTGGAATGGACCAATGTTCCTTCGGGCACCGTCACCTTCGCGTTGATCCTGCATGATCCGGATGTCGGGCTGCAAAAGAAAACTGACGACGTTCTGCACTGGATGATATTCAATATCCCCGGCAACGCTCACGAATTGCCCGAGGGCGTTCCGGCGAACGCGACGTTACCGGACGGCACTATTCAAGCCAAGAACCTCCGGCAAGGCGTCGGCTATATGGGACCGGGCGCGCCTGCCGCTGGACCCCACCACCATTACACTTTCGAGCTGTTCGCCCTGGATACGAAGCTCGATCTCGGCCCCGACGCCACTCGCGCCGACGTTTTGAAAGCCATGGACGGCCATATTCTCGGCAAAGGCGTTTTAGTAGGCCGCTTCCACCGTTAGCGGGAGCTGGCAAATGTCACGTTTCTTCGCATTGCTCCTCACAATCGTTTTTGCTTACGCCCAGCCGCCGGCGGGCGGACGAGGACCAGCGCCGGGCCGTACTCCTACCATTGAGGAGCGCACCAGCGGAATGCAGAAGCTGGACGGCTACTTCCCGATCTATTGGGATGACCGGGCCGGTACGCTATGGCTCGAGATTCCCCGCTTCGACACCGATTTCCTGTACACCACCGGTCTGGCCGCCGGTCTTGGATCGAACGACATTGGTCTTGATCGCGGCCAGGCGGGCGGCGGCCGGATCGTCTCATTCCAGCGCGTCGGTCCGAAGATTCTGATGTTCCAGCCCAATGAGTCGTTCCGCTCCTCCAGCGCCAATGCCGCCGAGCGCCGGTCAGTGGAGGACTCGTTCGCCAAGTCCGTCCTGTGGGGCTTTACGGTAGCGGCCGAAAGTAACGGCCACGTACTGGTGGATGCCACCGATTTCGTCCTGCGCGACGGTCATGGTGCGGCCAACTCGCTTCGTCCGGGGCCTTACCGTGTCGACCGGACCCGCAGCGCGATCTACATGCCGCGCACGAAAGCGTTCCCGAAAAATACCGAGATCGAAGTAACGCTGACTTTCGCCAACGACGCCGGTGGTGGACGCGGTGGATTCGGTGGCGGTCCGGAGCAGGGTCCTCCAGCGATCGGGCAAGGCGGCGGACGTGGCGGCGGGGGCGGGCGGGGCGGTGGCCTTTTTTCCGGAACGGTCGCGAGCGTAACGCCGACCGCCGATTCGGTCACCCTGCGTGAACATTACTCCCTGGTCGAATTGCCCGACGGGAATTTCCAGTCGCGTTACGACGATCCGCGTGCCGGCTACGGGGGACTCAACTTCGTCGACTACAGCGTGCCCATCGGCGAACCGATGGTGAAGCGATACATTCGCCGACACCGGTTGGATAAGAAAGATCCCAACGCGGCTATGAGCGAAGCTGTGAAGCCTATCGAATACTGGGTTGATTCGGGCGCGCCCGAGGATGTCAAGAAGGCACTGGTCGAAGGCGCGAGCTGGTGGAACCAGGCCTTTGAAGCCGCCGGTTTCCGCAATGCTTTCCGGGTCGCTGTGCTGCCGGATGGCGCCGATCCGATGGACATTCGCTTCAACATGATCAACTGGGTGCATCGCTCGACGCGCGGCTGGAGCTCCGGCGCCACCATTGCCGATCCGCGCACCGGTGAAATCATGAAGGCCACCGTAACGCTCGGCTCGCTCAGGGACCGCCAGGATTATCTGATCTTCGAAGGCCTGCTGTCGCCCTACATGCGAGGCGACGAAAAGCCCGATGTGCTGTATCAAACCGCGCTGGCGCGCATCCGCCAACTTGCCGCGCACGAAGTCGGCCACACGCTCGGCCTGGGTCACAATTATTACGACAGCACCAAGGGATGGATCTCGGTGATGGACTATCCCCATCCGCTCGAGAAGCTGCGTGACGATGGGACCATCGATCTGTCCGAGGCATATGCCGCGCGCATCGGCGACTGGGACAAGGTTGCGATTAATTACGGCTACCGTCAGCTTCCCAAAGGCGACGAGCAAGCCGCGCTGACCAAGATCCTCGACGACGCCTGGGCCGAGGATCTGCGTTATATGACCAATCAGGACACGGACGCTCATCCGCGAGTCGATCAATGGTCGAACGGCGTGAATCAGGCCGACGAATTGAACCGCATGATGAAGATTCGCCGCGCCGCGCTAAACCGGCTGGGTGAGCACACTATCCGCAAGGGCGAGCCCATGGCGACCATCGAGGAGCCGCTGGTACCCATCTTCATGTATCACCGCTATTCGGTGGAATCCGCCGCGTCGATGGTGGCCGGCATTGATTACATCTATGCCATGCGAGGCGACGCGCGCACGCCGGTGAAATGGGAAACGGCGGCGAATCAGCACAAGGCGCTGGATGCCTTGGCCAATACTTTGAAACCTTCCGAGCTGGCCGTACCCAAACAAGTGCTGGATGCCATCCCGCCGCGCCCGCCCGGCTTCGGACGCCATCGCGAGCTGTTTCCGCGCACTACTGGCGATGGATTCGATCCTCTCAGCCCGGCCACCATCGCTTCCGACGTAACCATCGGCTTTGTGCTCGAGTTGGATCGCTCGGCCCGCATGGTCGCTCAGCATTCGCTCGATCCCTCGCTGCCGGGTCTCGAAGAAGTCATCGACCGGTTAACCAAGGCGACCTTTGATGCGCCGGTTGCGTCCCCCTATGAGACCGAGATCCGGCGCGCGGAGGAACGTGTGCTCGTCGATCGGGTGATGTGGCTCGCCACCGGCGCGCCTAACGGCCAAGTGCGTGCCATCGCGTCGTTGAAGCTGTCCAAGCTGGCTGCGCGGCTGAAAGGCGAAACGGCCGCGAGTGAATCCGAGCAGGCCCAGCACGCGCTTCTGGCCGCCGACATTAAGCGCTTTCTCGAACGGCCTGCCGATCCGATGAAACCTATGCCCGCTCCCGACGCCCCACCTGGCGCGCCTATCGGGGATCCCGGCATGGATTGGCTCGCTCCGCCGCCGTCGTGCTCCTGGAGCGGCGCGCACCCGGATTGGTGGTAACCTTGTCCTTCCAGGTACTAAAGCGGAAACCCTAATCTGTCGATATCCGACTACGGCCCAGTCCAACATCTGTACCGTCGCCGGTCTTCGAACGGCCGGCGAGGCGGCCGCAGTTTCTTGATGATACAAGTAGGTAGGAAGCATTCGGCTCTCGGCTTATGCACGGCGGCGTTTGTAACCGGCGCGCTTTTGACAGGTGTTTCTTTTTATGAGAACCGGCGGCAGGAAGACCTGGCGTTTCACCAAGACCTGACCATCGCTTCTGAAAATCGCGTATCCGCCGTCCGGCGAGAGTTGGAAGCCAACCTCGTCGCGTTGCGCGCTTTACGCGCCTACCTCGAGATCAGCCCAAGCCCCATGGACGAGTCCAGCTTCGCGGGCTTCGCCCAGCGCCTGATCCCAACCCATTCCAGTGTTCGTTCTTTAGAATGGATACCGCGAGTCGACGGCCCCGACCGCGCGCGGTTCGAGGACGGGCCGGGCGGCCACTTTATCTTTGAAGGCGACCCGGCTAAGTTACACCGCGCTCCGAATCAGCCTTTCTATTTGCCAGTTCAGTTTATCTACCCCGCGTTTCTAAAGCTCGCTGTCATCGGTTTCGATGTGAACGGCAGCGCAGGCTGCCGCCTGGCTCTGGCTCTCACGCAAAAGACCGGCGAGCCGGCTCTCACCGAAAAGTACCCGATCGTGGAACAGACTGCCGACGGCTACGGAGTGATCGCGTTCCTGCCTGTTTCGAGGCGCGTAGGCGGCGATGGGCAGCCGGTTCTGGCCGGCTTCGCGGCCTCTGTCACCCAGGTGCCCGACGTGGTAGAGAGCGGCCTCCGCCGCATTAATCCCCGAGGTTTGGATCTTTACGTCTTCGATCGTTCCGCGCCCCCGGCCAAGCAGCTTCTTTATTACCACCCGTCTCCCATTGGAACCAAGCGCGGAGCCGTAGCCTCCGAGCCGCTCTTGGCCAATACGATCCATGAGCAAATATCGGTCAGCATCGGCGGGCGTGATTGGTCGTTCGTATTCGTGCCGACGCCCGAGTTTATAGCTTCCGCTTATAGTTGGCGCCCCTGGATCCTGCTCGGCGTGGGCTCATTGTTTACCTTCGCGGTGGTGGTGTATTTGCTGCTGCATGTGTCGCACAGCAAGCGGACGTTAGGTCTGCTGGACAGCCTGGAAGCCGTAAATCGGCAGCTCGCCGGCGCTCGCGACCAAGCGCTCGAAGCATCCCGGTCCAAATCGCAATTCCTGGCCAACATGAGTCATGAAATCCGGACCCCCATGAACGGAGTTCTGGCCACTACCGAACTGGTCCTCGATACCGGCCTGACATCGGAGCAGCGTGAGCTGATCAGTGCCTGTCATGTTTCCGGCCAGCAACTGCTCGCGATCTTGAACGACATTCTTGATCTTTCGCGCTGCGAGTCCGGCAAGCTCATGCTGGAACAGGTGCCATTTGATCTGCACTCAGAAGTTACCGGCGTGATGAAGCTCTACCACGTGATAGCCCAGCAGAAGGGTGTCGCGCTGAACCTGCGCTGGAGCGATATGACGCCCCACTGGGTGCGTGGCGATCCGACAAGATTGCGGCAAGTGCTTAGCAACCTCATGAGCAACGCGCTCAAGTTTACCGACGACGGCTCGGTGACCCTGACAGTTTCAAGTGATAGCGATAATCACGCCCACGCGCGCCTGCGGTTCATTGTGGAAGATACCGGTATCGGCATACCTCCCGAGACTTTGCCCAGTCTGTTCTCGCCCTTTGTGCAGGGAGACGGCTCAACTACTCGGCGCTACGGAGGCACCGGATTGGGCTTGGCAATCTGCAAACAACTGGTCGTCTTGATGGGAGGCGCCATTGATGTCACGAGCGAGCCGGGAAAGGGCAGCTGTTTCGATGTTCAGGTGGAATTCGAACGTGCCGATCCAGTGCAGCAAATCGTCGATCGCCAGACCGATCGGGCGTCGCTGCCCAGGCGCTTGCACGTGCTGGTAGCCGAAGACAATCCCGTGAACCAACTCGTCGCGCAACGCATTTTGGAGCGCCATGGTTGCTCGGTGGATGTCGTTGCCACTGGTACAGCCGCGGTAAATCGCCATCACATGGAAAGGTACGATCTGATCTTGATGGACTGCCAAATGCCGGAATTGGACGGCTATGAAGCGGCGCGCCGGATTCGTACCGCCAATAACCCGGTTCGCGTACCGATCATCGCTCTTACCGCGCAGGCCTTCCCGGACGATCGCGAGCGCTGCCTGGCCGCCGGCATGGACGACTACGTCAGCAAACCTATCAATGCCGCTCAATTCATCGCTACCGTACGTCGTTGGATCCCGTGCGATGTCGAAACGGCGGAGGCCTGATACCGGTCTGCCACCGAGTTATTCGCGCGACTCCAAAGCGCCCCGCTCTTCCAGATCCAGCTCGAAGACCGCGTAGCGTTCAGATTGCCATCTAATTTCGAGCATTCCTTTGCCAACCGGCGATCGGCCGCCAACTTCCACCATCGCGTCCTCGGGAAGAGAAACCAGCATCCCCGGCTTCTCGTTATTTGGAGACGAATAGAGCCGAATCGCTACAAGCGGAGTGGTGAGCCTGTACCGCTGCATGGGACTTGGAATTGGCTTGTACCACGATCTTGCCAGCTTTCCGAAATATACGCAAGTTAGCTAACGGTTAGCCCGTACGCCACTCTCCTTGGTACTGCCAGAATTTCGAGAAACGTTACAACCCCCTTTGAAGTCACACGACAGCTAATGAAATCGGTTCGAGTTCTTCTGGTGGAAGACAATGCCGGAGATGCGCTCTTGGTAGACCAAGCGCTGAAAGACTGCCCGATACCGGTTATACTGACGATCGCGCACGACGGTGAACAGGCGCTCAGCTTGCTTTCCGAGCGCGATTTTGAGCCTGACCTCATCATTCTGGACCTGAATATCCCAAAAATCCCGGGCCATGTTCTGCTCCAGCGGTTCGACGCAAAGACCAAGCCCATCGTCGTTTTTAGCGCATATTGGGACGATGTGGACCTCGATCGTGTTTTTGCCCTGGGGGTTCGCGAGTACGTTCACAAACCCACCGATCTGGACGCTTTCAAGACCGCCGTATGCGGCATGATCCGGAAATGGGCCTTGCATCCGAGAGATCGTGGGTCAATCCACGCATAGGCCCTGTGTTAATCCACGCTTAGTCGGGAGGACATCGAATATGCCCGGAATTCACCCGACGCGTCGCTGCTGCTTGAAAGTCCTCAGCCGTTTGGCCACGCGTGAAATCATGCCTTTACCGTTTGCTTGCAGGCCCTCGGCGCAGGCCGGGCTTTTGGGTGGTCCTCGGCGCGCAATTCAATGGACGCCATCCGAGCACGCCCGGCAACCAGACTAAGGATGCGCATAAGGAGTTCGGCGGTGTGAAAGCGACCGAGGAAAAGTTCGCCGAGATGTGCGGGATCTCTTGAACCCCAATCGCACCGCCATTC
>DATHOT010000407.1:0-8135 GCA_035484655.1 Bryobacteraceae bacterium
CCCGGTTTATCGCAAGCCCTACGAAGTGTAGCCAGGCGGGCGCCCACAGAAGGGCGCCCACAGAAGCTTCTCGGCAGGTCGGGGACCTGCCCCACGCGGGGCTTATGCGGATCGGCGCCCACACCTCCATCGCCAAATCGCTCGATAACGCAGCGCTCACGGCGGCTCGGATCGGCGGCAACACGTTCCAGATCTTCTCGGCCAGCCCGCGTATGTGGCGCGCATCGCCTCCGGCGTCCAGCGAAGTCGCGCTGCTGACGCGCGCCCGGGAAAAACACGACCTTTATCCGCTGGTCATCCACGACAATTACCTGATCAATCTGGCTTCCTGCAGCGAGACTTTGCGGGCTCAGTCGACGGCTGCTTTTCGCGGCGAGATCGAACGCGCGCTACTGATCGGCGCCGAATATCTGGTGGCGCATCCGGGCAACTGCAAGGGCCATTCGGTAGAGGAAGGGATCTATGCGGTGATCCGATCGCTGGCTGAGGCCGCCAGCGGGCTCGATACCCGGAACCTAACCGTACTGCTCGAAAACACGGCGGGCTCGGGCGCGGCGCTGGGAAGCCACTTCGAAGAGCTTTCGGTGATGCGGCAGTTTGCGGCGGAGCTAACCGATCTCAAGATCGGCTTCTGCATCGACACTTGCCACTGCCTCGCATCCGGCTACGATATCTCGACAGCCGCCGGGCTCAAGAAGACGGTCGCGCAAATTGACCAGATTCTGGGCATCGACAACGTCAAGGTCATCCACACTAACGATTCCAAAACCGAACTGAATTCGCATGTCGACCGGCACGAACACATCGGACGCGGTTATATTGGAATGGAAGGGTTTCGCCGCATCCTCAGCCATCCGAAGCTTCGAGGAAAAGCCTTCATCATCGAAACACCGTACGACCAAGAAGGTGATGACGTGAGGAATATCGAAACACTCAAGAAGCTATGCCGGAAAAGCCGTACGACCATCAGCAGATCGAACTGAAGTGGCAGGAGCGCTGGAATAACTCCACGCTGTTTCAGGCCGAGGAGAATTCCACCAAGCCCAAGTTCTACGTGCTGGAGATGCTGCCTTACCCGAGCGGCACGCTGCACATCGGTCACATCCGCAACTACACTATCGGTGACGCTTTGGCGCGCTACAAGCGGATGCGCGGCTTCAACGTGCTTCACCCCATGGGTTGGGATGCATTCGGACTGCCGGCGGAGAACGCCGCCATCGCCAACCAGCGCGACCCCTATGAGTGGACCAAGTTCAACATCGAGAACATGAAGCGGCAGCATCGCCGCATGGGCTTCAGCTACGACTGGTCGCGCGAGGTCACCACCTGCGATCCGGAGTATTATCGCTGGAATCAGTGGTTCTTTCTGAAGATGCTGGAGCGCGGCCTGGCATATCGCAAGGAGGCGCTCGTGAACTGGTGTTCGGAATGCGGCACCGTGCTGGCGAACGAGCAAGTGGTAGACGGCTGCTGCTGGCGTCACGAATCGACGCCGGTGGAGCAGCGCGCGATCGAGCAATGGTTCCTTCGCATCACCGAATACGCCGAAGAGCTGCTGAACGCGATCAAGGAACTGGAAGACGGCTGGCCCGAGCGCGTGCTGATCATGCAGCGCAACTGGATCGGCCGCTCGGAAGGCGCGGAAATCGACTTTCGTCTGGAAGATACGAATGCGCCTATCCGAGTTTTCACCACGCGCGTGGACACGATCTTCGGCGCCACCTGCGTAATTCTTGCGCCCGAGCATCCGCTGGTCGCCGAACTGGTCAGCGGCGAGTTAAAAGCGCAGGTCAAGCGCATGATCGATTCGCGGGCGGCCAAGGGTCCGGGCGATCTCGAAAAAGAAGGACTCGCTACCGGCAAGTACGCGGTTAATCCCTACAGCGGCGAGCGGATTCCGATCTGGATCGGCAACTTCGTGCTGATGGGTTATGGAACGGGCGCGATCATGGCCGTTCCCGCGCACGACCAGCGCGACTTCGAGTTCTGCAATCAGTACCACATTGCAATTCGGCCGGTGATCCGGCCTGTCGATGGAGTGCTACCCGAAGTCGCCACGATGAAAGAGGCGTTCGGAGAGGACGGCATCGTCGAAAATTCCGGCCAATACTCCGGACTGCCGAGCGCCGATGCCCGCGCGGTGATGACCGCCGAGGCGGAGTCCGAGGGATTTGGCAAAGGGGCGGTCACCTATCGCATCAAAGATTGGGGCATCTCACGGCAGCGCTATTGGGGTACGCCGATCCCGGTGATCTACTGCCCGAAATGCGGGATCGTTCCGGTGCCTGAGGAGGACCTGCCGGTGGTCTTGCCTCTCAGCGTTCCGATTACGGGCAAGGGCAGATCGCCGCTCGAAAACGTTCCTGAGTTCATCAATGTGAAGTGTCCCAAATGCGGAGAGCCCGCGCGGCGCGAGAGCGACACCATGGATACTTTCGTTGATTCCTCTTGGTATTTCTATCGCTACTGTGATTCGCACAACTCGGCCGCGCCGTTCGATTCGAAGAAGATCGCTTACTGGTTTCCGATCGATCAATACATCGGCGGCGTGGAGCACGCCATACTGCATTTGATTTACTCGCGTTTCTGGACCAAAGTGATGCGCGATCTGGGGCTGATCTCGAATAGCGAGCCGGTTGCGCACATGTTCACGCAAGGCATGGTGATCAAAGACGGCGCCAAGATGTCGAAATCGAAAGGCAATGTGGTGAGCGCCGATGAGATGATCGAACGCTTCGGCGCCGACACCGGCCGCTTGTTCGAACTGTTCGCCGCGCCGCCCGAGAAGGAAATGAACTGGACCGATGCGGGCGCGAACGGGTCGCACGCATTTCTCGGCCGCGTCTACCGCTTCGTCACGCGCAATGTGGGACAAGGCCGTCCGGAGCCGAGCGACGCTGACCGGCAGGCCCTCCGCAAACTTCACCAGACGCTCAAACTGATCACCGACGATTTCGAAAGCCGGTGGCATTTCAACACGTCCGTAGCCGCCTTGATGGGTCTGATGAACGTGCTGAGCGATCTGGAGGATCAACTCTCGGTCCCGGTGATGGCGGACATCATGGAGAAACTGACTCTGATGCTGGAGCCGTTCGCGCCCTATTTGGCCGAAGAATTATGGGAGGAACAGGGCAAGCCCGGTCCAGTCTTCCATCATCGGTGGCCGGTTTACGATCCAGAACTGGCGCGCGAGGAAGAAGCCGAGATTGTGATCCAGGTCAATGGGAAGGTGCGCGGGCACGTCTATGTGGCGTTCGGAACGCCGCGGGAGGCGCTGGAGAAGCACGCCATGGCGGACTCTAAGATTCGATCGCTATTGGATGGGAAGCAAGTAGTAAGAGTGATCGTTGTGCCGGACAAGCTGGTCAACATCGTCGTGAAGTAAGCGTGTGAAATGAACAACAACACGGCGGCGCCGCGCTAGCCCCAACCGTCTGGGAGCGTGAACCAGGCGATCGAAGCTCTGGGGATGCAGCACCGCCGCTTTGTAGATATAGAATCGCCCGACTGGGCTGTGCACGTCTATTGAGGAATTAGCGCGGGTGAGGAATTAGCGCGGGGCAAAAAACCTTGCGTCAAATCACATAAGCCGGAAAGTCACCTGGACCGTTGCCATGGTGACCACTGGTTTACCATCCTGATATCCGGGCCGGAACCGCCATTGGGATACAGCTTCGATGGCCTTCTCGTCGAGCCCGAGACCGAGCATTTCGATGACGCGCAGATTCTGCGGATGGCCGCTCGCGTCAACCTCAATGGCCAGCACCACCACGCCCTGATACTTGGCTTTGCGCGCCGCTTCGGAAAACTCGGGCTCCACTTTGTAGATGAGCTGGGGCGGCGTGATTTTATGGCCGGTTCGCGGCGCGGAACTGATGCCGGGCTTTCCGGAAGTCTGATCGCCAATGCCGCCACAGCAGCCATGGTCGCCGATGCCATTGGAGCCGTGCAGGCCGAATCCGCCGTTGGCGAGCAAGCTTGCAGGATCGCCGATTTGAGGGGCGCTGATTTCGAGGGTGGGTGATTCAAACGCGACTGTCACCGGCATCGGCAGCTTCGGATCGGGAGGCGAAACCGGGGGTATGAAGGTCCGGTGAGCGGCTGGGGGCGGATGGCCGCGTTTGGCGGGGAGTGCGGTCTGGTTGCTACCGCCGGCGCGTTGCTCGGTCTGCTTCAGAAATAGCCGGCGAGGCGCCGTGAGCGGCGTGACTGGGCCGAGCGGCATGGGCGGCGGAGAACGAACGGCGCGCGATGTCAGCAGAAGAATCAGGCCCGCTGACACCGCATGCAGGCCCAGCGAAAGTGTATGCGCCTTGGGACTGGGCATGTCAGGATTGGATGCAATTCGATATCCAGCACGTAAACGAAAGATTTTCGAGGCCGGGCTAAATGCAATCTGAAGCGCGCGCCGCCCACCTGTGCGACGCAATCACTCCGCGCACTCACTGGATATCTGCATCCGAGCCGCGGCTTGCGCCAACTCATCGCAGCGATTATTGTCGGCGTGCGAGGCATGGCCCTTGGTCCACTCCCATTTCACCTTGTGCTGCGATACCTGTTCGTCCAGCTCATGCCAGAGATCCTGATTCGCAACCGGCTTCTTACCGCCGGTCTGCCAGCCGTTCCTTTTCCACTTGTGAATCCATTCAGTGATTCCGTGCTTAACGTAGTTGGAATCGGTCACGATCTCTACTTCGCAAGATTCCTTCAAGGTCCGCAGGCCTTGAACGGCCGCTTTTAGTTCCATCCGATTGTTGGTGGTTTCGGGCTCCGATCCGAAGATCTCGCGCTTTTTGCCGCCATAGCGGAGGATGCAGGCCCACCCGCCGGGGCCGGGGTTGCCGATGCACGAGCCGTCAGTGATGAGCTGGACCTTTTTGAGCTCAGCCTTCAACGGGCGATCAGGCGGGGATTTCGTAGAGTTCCCGCTGGAAAAAAGCATCTACCTGATCCAGGATTTGGGCGGCCTCTGTGGCCTTGTAAATTTCGACGCGCAGCTTCGATCCGTTGCGGACGCCGTGCGTGAAATAAGTGGCGAACTGTTTCATTTTGCCGACGACGTCGGGAGCGGCGCGATCGCACAGCATGGCATAGTAGGTCCGCATGATGTCGTAGCGCTGGGGCTCGGTGGGATGATCGTACGTTCCAGTCTCGAGATACTGGCGAATCTGGCGAAAGATCCAGGGATTCGACGAAGCCGTGCGGCCGATCATCACGGCGTGGCAGGCTGTTTCGGCGACCATTCGAAGCGCGTCTTCGGGAGTCACGATGTCGCCGTTGCCGATCACAGGAATCCGGACGGCGGCTTTCACCTCGGCGATGCGGGTCCAATCGGCTTTTCCGCTATAGCCCTGCTCGCGCGTGCGGGGATGCAACGCGATGGCCTGCAGTCCGCAATCTTCGGCCAGCTTCGCCATTTGGACGGCCACCAGCTCGCGATCGTTCCAGCCCGCGCGGAATTTCAACGTCAGGGGGATCGAGATCGCGGCTCGCACCCTGCGCAGGATCTCTTCGACCAGAGGCAGGTCGCGCAGCAGTCCGGAACCGCCGTTGCACTTCACCACTTTGTTCACCGGACAGCCGAAGTTGATGTCCACGATATCGAATCCGAAGTCTTCACAGGCTTTGGCGGCGTCGGCCATCACCTGTGGATCGGAGCCGAAAAGCTGCGCCGAGATGGGATGCTCTTCCGGTTCGAAATAGAGGTAACGAAAGGTTCGCGTGGGCTTCCTGGATTTGAGCGAATGGATGACACCGTGAGAACTGGTGAATTCGGTCATGATGAGCCCGCAACCGCCCTGATTGCGGATCAAACGCCGGAATACAGTATCGGTAACACCCGCCATGGGCGCTAGCACCGTGGCCGGAGAAATACAGACGGAGCCAATCTGGAATTCGCTGGGAAAAGCCAATCTGAAACCATTTTAACGGTTCGGGTTGCGAAACGCAGCCTAGTCGGGTTGCGTTTAACATTAGGGAGGGGGTGTGGCGTGAATTCCAAGCTTCTGATCGCCTTCGCCGCCGGCGCTGTAATCGCGTCCGGGATTGTTTATATCGCGGTCAGGCCGGAGGACGCCGCGCCGTTGCCCGCGCCAGTAGTGGTTCAGTCGGAAGCGCCTGTTCCTGCCGTGGTAGCGCAAGTCTATACGCCTCCAGCTGTCGTTCAGCCTCCGGTGGCGCGAGAACCTGAGGCCGCGCCCATGGTAGCGACCACGCCTACGCCCGTGCGGGAGAAGCCCTCTCCGCTGCGTCCGCCGCCGGTGCGCACGGCGAAGCCGGTGGTTATCGCCAAAGAGACTGCTCCGCCGCCGATGCCCACGCCCCGGCCCGCTCCGGTTGTAGATCCGCCGCCTCCGCCGAAGGTGACCGCGGCGCCCGCGCCGGTTTCGGAACCGCCGATACAGCCAGAAGCTCCTGCGCCGCCGCCTCCTCAGATGCCCAAGGCCAGGGCACCCAACACGGTGACGATCCAGCCCGGCACGATTCTCGCGGTAAGAATCGGCGAGACGATTTCGTCGGCGCGCAATGAGGTGGGCGACGCGTTTGTTGCCACGCTCGAACGGCCTCTAGTGATAGACGGATTCGTAATCGCCGAACGAGGCGCACGGGTAGAGGGCCGGGTGGTTGAAGCACAGCATCCTGGAAGAGCGAATGGTCCATCGAATCTGAGCGTCGAACTTATCGAGGTCTCGACTTCGGACGGACAGCGGATCCCCGTTCGTACGGCGACGTTCAAGAAGGAGAGCGCAATGTCCACTGGCACTGATTGGTCCAACGTGGTGCTGACGCGCGGCAAACCGGCCGAGATCCCGATGGAGACACGGATGAATTTCCGCATCCGCGAGCCGATCACCATTACCGAGCACTTGCAATAGGCATACAATTGGGGGATGGAAAGTTCCCGGCGAAGTTTCATCCGCTCCATCCCCGCGCTGGCAGCGCTTCCCGCTTCCTGGACGGCTTTCAGTACCGCATTGAAAGCAGCGCCCACCGCGCCTGACGCCAACAACGAAAATTATTGGTCGCTGGTAAAGCGGCAATTTCCGCTCGAAGAGAATCTGATTTACTTGAACGCGGCCAACGTGTGCCCGGCTTCGCGGCCGGTGCTGGACCGGCATGCTGAGTTCATGCGCGATTTCCAGTCCAATCCTTCGTTCCAGAATCGCGCGAAGTATGATCCCTTGCGTGAGCGGCTGCGCGAAAAGATTGCCGCTATGCTGCGCGTCTCGGCTGACGAGATCGCCATCACGCGCAATACCAGCGAGGGCACCAACACCGTGGTCGAGGGCGTCGACCTCAAGCCCGGCGACGAAGTGATCATCTACGATCACAATCATCCTTCCAACAACGACTCCTGGAAAATGCGGGCCAAGCGTGAAGGATTCACTGTGACCGTGCTGCCAGTCCGCGTGCCCGCCGCCAGCAAGGATGAGCTGATCTCGCAAGCCGAGAAAGCCATCACGCCGCGGACTAAAGTCATTTCGGTGACGCACCTGACCAGCACGACGGGCATTATGTATCCGGCTCGGGAAATCGCCGAGATCGCGCGCAGGCGCGGTATCTGGATGCACCTGGACGGGGCGCAGAGTTTCGGCGCACTGGATGTGAACCTGAAGGAGATCGGCTGCGATAGCTTTTCCACCAGCGCACACAAATGGCTGATGGGTCCGCTGGAGAACGGCGTGCTGTTTGTGCGAGCGGATCGGATTGCGCAGGTCTGGCCGGCCATCGTGACGGCGGGATGGTCGGATCATCTCAAGGGCGCGCGAAAACTGGAGGTTTACGGGCAGCGGGACGATCCGAGGATTGTCGCGCTGGAATCGGCCATCGATTTTGCGACGCTCATCGGGCCGGCGGCGGTGGAAGCGCGCATGCGGTCGCTATCGGGATATATGAAGCGCCAGCTCTCGGAAGTAGGTGGCGTGAAATTGAAGACGAACCTCGAGCCGGAGCTATCGGCCGGCGTGATCAAGTGCGACATCAGCCGCGTTCCGACCAAGCAGGCCTACGATTCGCTGTGGGACCATCATCGGATCGCGATCGCGATGACGGCGTCGGGTGATTCGCAAGGCTTGCGCTTTTCGCCGCACATTTACAATTCACGCGAAGAGATCGATCGCGCGGTAGCGGCGGTG
>DATHOT010000408.1:0-2809 GCA_035484655.1 Bryobacteraceae bacterium
GGCCAGGATGCGCAACGTAGCGCCAGTTTCGCGGCCGACCCAAAGGCCGGGGATGTTCTGAAGTGGCCGAGAAAACGGTGTGTATTGATCGGCGGCGTTGGCATCGGAGATATCGGTCCACACCAAGATGACTCCCAGCGCTCCGGCCTTTTGAAACTCGGTCAACTGATTCACAGCGGATCGCGCTGGACGAACGGACGAGGGAAACTTCAGGTCGGCGGGATAGACTCCCCAAACTTTGTACCACTCGCCATAAGGGCGCTCGGACGTTGGACAATCGATGACGGCGATATTGCCCTTGAGCTTGTCGGAAAGGTCGAAATGTGGAGCCGACCCGGCGTAGACAAGGTTGCCGGTAACGCCCGCTGCGGGAGTCTGTCCGGAATATGGAAAATACGAAGTCACAGGCGCGGTGAACACCGAGCCAGTTTGCGGAGTCACCATGATTTCCCAACGGCGCGCTTCCCAGCGTGGGAAAGAGAAATGATCGCGGCTAACATCCAGACCGGCATCGCTGAGATATTTGGCCAGGAATTCGACGAACGTCCGGTGGGCTCGGTTGCCGGTGTATTTAGGACCCAGCTTAGCCATCCAGACTTGCCATTCCCAAACTTCATTCTTAGACGGGAGCAAGCTGGCTTGATACTCTTCTGTCGCTGCGCCTGCGGGGATCGACAGTAAAGCTTGCGCGGCGGAGGCGAGCGCGGGAAGGGTGGACGCGGACTCAATGAATTTTCGACGAGTAGACGACATGGTTCCTCACTAGTTCAACTGTTTCTCTTCTAGGATCTTTCTGGCAGGACCTCTCTGGTATGTTCGCCGAGCGTTGGCGGCGGCCGGTATATCGTGGTCCGGTCGACGAAACGCATGGGGCTACCGATCAGCTTAATCGGCCCGAGTTTCGGATGATCCACGCTGACTACAGTGTCGCGCGCGACAACCTGCGGATGCGCGAGTATCTCGGCTATCGAAAGAAGTGGTCCGCTTGGAATGTTATGCGCGTCCAGAATTGCCTGCCACTCGGCGGAAGAGCGCTCGCGCAACACTCCTTCTATTTCGGCAAGCAGGCTGGCGCGATGCTCGATGCGGCTTTGATTGGTCGCATAGCGAGGATCCCCGGCCCATTCCGGCTTGTTGAGGGCCTTGCAAAAACGACTCCAGATGCGGTCATTGG
The DNA here is from genome assembly GCA_035484655.1 of Bryobacteraceae bacterium. Classification (GTDB taxonomy): domain Bacteria; phylum Acidobacteriota; class Terriglobia; order Bryobacterales; family Bryobacteraceae; genus Palsa-89. The sequence continues at coordinate 1,175 of DATHOT010000408.1, forward strand.
GGACCGCTACGGCGATCCATGCATCCCGGCATCGCAGCACTTGATAAGGGACGATGCTGGGATGACCGCTGTAGAGAGCTTCCGGGTTCTTGCCGGTAAGGAGGCAGGACGCGGTAAGGTATGACATCGCAGAGAGCAGCGAATCGAGCAGGGCAACTTCAACGTGAGTTCCAAGGCCCGTTTTCCGCTTCTCAAACAGCGCCGCGAGGATGCCCTGACTGGCAAACTGCCCGGCCAGAATATCGGCCACAGGAAAGCAGCACCGCACCGGATCCTCTCCCGGACGGGAGCCGGCCAGCATCATCCCGCTCATGGCCTGCATGATCAGATCGTATCCAGGGCGCTCGCTGTAGGGACCGGTGAGGCCGAAGCCGGAGATGGAGGCGTAAACCAAACCGCGATTGTCCGCCTGCAGCGTTTCGTAATCGATGCCCAGCCGCTCGACGACTCCTGGGCGAAAATTCTGAACGATGACATCGGCTTCGCGCGCCAGCTTGTGGAGCGCGGAGAGGTCGCTGGTTTGTTTCAGATCGAGAGCGATACTTTCTTTGTTTCGATTCAGCGCGAGAAAATAAGCGCTTTCACCGCCTTCGGAGGCTTGCCCCCAATGGCGAGTCTCATCGCCGCCATCCGGCTCTTCGATCTTGATGACTCGCGCACCTAGATCGCCGAGCAGCATGGTGCAGAAGGGTCCGGCAACGGCCCGCGTCAAATCGAGAACCAGAAGGCCGTCGAGGGGGCCGGGTTTAGAAGTGGAGCGTTCCACTCTCGCAATTGTATGCTTTCGCGGCGGTTCGCGTAACCCGCTCGGCCGCGTATAGACTGGGTTTGTGAATCTTTCAAAACTGATTTGGATCTTGATGCTGCTGGCGGTTGCTGCGTTGGCACAGCCTTCCTGGGAGCCAAAGGCGTCGGCCGATATTCTGGAGGCGCTCAAGAAGACCGGCGCGCCCAGCGTTTCCGTGGTTATCGTTCAAGACGGAGCAGTGGCCTTTTCCAAGGCGTTCGGCAAAGCGGATCTGGCGAGCAACCGCGCGGCGGAACCTGGCACGCGTTACGCGGTCGGGTCCATCAGCAAACAGTTCACCGTCGCCGCGATCCTGCTGCTTCAAGAAGAGGGCCGGCTGTCGCTGGACGACAAGGTGGCGAAGTTTTTTCCCGACCTGAAGCAGGCGAATCAAATCACAATTCGCCAACTGCTTTCGCACACGGCGGGCTATGAGGATTTCGCGCCGCAGGATTATCTCATCCCGGAATGGACGCATCCCACGACGTCCGCGGAGGTTCTTGGAAAGTGGGCCAAGAAGCCGCTCAACTTCGATCCCGGTACGCGCTGGCAGTACAGCAATACGGGATATGTATTGGCAGGGTCCATCGTCGAAAAGGCCTCCGGCAAACCGCTGGTCGCGTTTCTGCGCGAGAAGATTCTCGATCCGCTGGGCATGGCTTCCGCGGGCGATTGCAATGATCGGAGCGCCGTGGATGCGACGGCATATACTCGATTCGCGCTCGGTCCGCCGCGTCCCGTTGGACGTGAAGCAAGAGGTTGGTATGACGGCGCCGGAGAGCTGTGCATGGCCGCGCCCGATCTCGCCAAATGGGATCTGGCTTTTCTCCAGCACAAGATTCTTTCGC
>DATHOT010000409.1:0-23119 GCA_035484655.1 Bryobacteraceae bacterium
AGGTCTTTGTCGACAAACTTGGGCTTCCAACCAGGCACCACATAATCGTGGGAGACGACGCGTGCACCCGGCTTCAGGTATTTCTCCAGGTTCGGCCGCAGGATCTCGTTGGAATCGGTCGCAAGATAGATAGTTACGACATCGGCCGGGCTCAGGTCGACGTCTAACAAATCCCCACGGATCACTCGCGCGTCGCTGTCCAGGCCGAGAAGATGGATCCTCTCGGTCGTGCTTCTTACCAGAGCCTCGGAAATCTCGATTCCTATCGCCTTGGCATGATAACGCTGCACGGCCGTAATCAGGACGCGGCCGTCCCCGCTGCCCAGGTCATAGAGCGTTTCGCCGGCTTTCAGGTCGGCCAGCTCCAGCATGCGGTCCACAATCTGTTGAGGAGACGCGACATAGGGTGCCAGGCTGTTAGCGTAATGCTTGGCCCTTGACTGTCCGTACAAAGCGGATTGGGCCAATGCCGGAACTCCGCAAAGTACCAGCAATCCAGCCGATACACCTATGATTGATTTACTCATGCCCCTACTGCGTAGAGATGGATGAAGTCTGCTTCCCGTTCCTTGATTTTACGACACGGGAGACCAGATCGGAAACCGCAAACCACAGATCCCGGGGGCGGGAGATCGTGTATTCGTAGCCACGGAAGAAGTGAACGGTGTGACTAATGGCGTCTTTCCAGGGAACCGCCTGCGGGTTTAGGTTGTAATTCATGTAAAAAACCGGGAAATTGACGTCGCCCGCTTCCTTGAGAGCTTCCTGGGGGACATTGGCATCGAGCATGACCTTTGGACCGGCGAAGATCAAAGCGTCGGGATGGTCCTGCGGGTTGGAGGAGACTTCGTGGCGCACCAGATTCGTCAAGAAATCCGTATCTCCATGCTTTTCGCTTAGCCGTTTGAGATCGACGGTTCCCAGGTTCAGGGCAGTGAGCGCCTGTCCCAAGGCCGGGAAATCAATGCGTTCCGCACCCTCCTGGCGGTAAACGACCTTTTGCTCCTGCATATTAAAGGCAACCACCGAGAACTTTCCGATGCGAGGCTCCCGGACGATGCTACGCAGAATCGATACCAGGGCGCTAGTGTCGATGGGCTGCAGCGCCGCCGACAGAGCGTTCTGGGGGGCAAAGTTCACTAACAGCTTTACATTGAGCGGCGGCTGGCTGGTGGCGCGCTGGACGGGAGGCTCTTCCTTGAATTGCTCGCCATCGGCGCGTTGGATAGCTGTGGGCGCGATCGCCAGCGACATAGGCCGGTCCTTCGGTGCCACGGCAGCCTCGGCATCCCAATAAGATGAGCAGACGCGCTCTGATCGGTCACGCATCAGCCAGTCCACATGGTACTCGCCTTCGCCGACATCGAACGCGCCTTGCAGATAGGCATCGCCCTTGGCGTCTTCCTCAATGGCCGGTACACGGATATGTTGCGCAAAGTAAACCGGCTGATCCGAATAGTTTTTGGGCGTGACCCGGAAAAGGATATTGAGCAGATTTTCGGAGCCAACCAGCTCTTTGAGCGGGATAGTCACCTCGTAGCCGGCATGAAATCGCAAATCGAACCCAAGCACCGGCTTGGTGGGATTGACTGTACAAACGAGATCCTTGCGCGGGTCGCCAGCCTCCAGAACCGCCATGTCGGTATTGAAGATGTTGACTTTATTGTTGATGCCCGATCCGAGCATCAGAATCTGGGCGTGCCCCAGACCAGCGCCTACCAGTAGACCGGCGATTATCAACCGGCCGACAGTTCCTTCGGCTTTCAAGCAGCAGGGTCTCTGCATACCCTCCGTACCCTTGCCCCACCTGGATTGTTCCCTATTGTACATCCAGAAGGGCGTTGTGCAAATAAGAAATTTAGCGCGTCCGCATCATAAGTGCTTAGTGAGGCAATCGGCTCTCCAATCGATGCTCACTAGGTGGATGCCATTTGCCAGACGATATTTCTAAAAAAACTGAGACGTTAGTTGCTGTGATGCGGCGCCCGACTGTGTTTGTGATACAGTGCTTGCATTATGGCATCGCGTAGCGTCAACAAAGTAATTTTAGTCGGACATCTGGGCAAAGACGCCGAGACCCGTTTTACGCCGGCCGGCGTGTCGGTCACCTCGTTTTCGGTGGCCACCAACCGTCGATGGAAAGATCAGCAAACCGGTGAATGGAAAGAGGAGACCGACTGGGCGAACGTCGTTCTGTGGCGGCAGGAGAACCTGGCAAATTACCTAACCAAGGGTAAACAGGTCTACGTAGAAGGGCGGCTGCAAACTCGCAGTTACGACGACAAGGACGGTAAGAAGCAGTATAGGACGGAAGTGGTAGCTGACGACGTGATCCTGCTGGGCGGCCGTGGCGCCGATGGCGGCGGAGGAATGCAGGAGTCGTCGGGACCGCAACCGGTTTCGATGCCGCGAGGCGCGCAGAAGCCCAAGGCGGTGGAGGAGCCGGCGGCGGATCAGGGGATTACGGACGACGACGTGCCGTTCTAAAACGCACCGGCCTTGACGGCCACATAGAAGTAATCGATCCATTCGGGTCCCGAGTACGTCGAACTCTCGATATGTAGCAGGCGAGCGCCCCCGTCCTCCAGGATCTCCTCTACCTCTTCACGCGGCACTCCGTGAATCTCCATCACGAACTCTTCACTGGTGTTGGTCTCTGCAGGGCTAAAGGCTCTCGCCGGGGCCGGCAGCACCTCGACGACGTGCTGACTAACTTTGGACCCTCGCTGGCTGAACCAGGCCACCTGCTCTTGGACCATATCGAGTTCCAGTACATAGCGGCCCGACGCCAACAGCGCCTGCGGCTGCAGCAGAAGCTCGACCTGATCGCCGGGAGCGAGGTCTCGCGGAAGCGCAACCCTGGCATCTTCAAATCTAACGTTTTGGCTAGATCGCATCCAGTGGTTGCCCAAGCGAATGGAGTACCCTTCTTCGCGGCGGTGCTCGCCTGGCCACGTGACCCTGCTGGCATTTCGAACCAGTGCCCGGATGGTCAGCATGTCTCCCGCAATCGCCTGCGCAGGCGCCTCCAGGACTCGAATCGAAGCGTTGAAAGCGGCCGGGTCGAGAGCGCGGGCTTTGAATTCGACTGGCTGCCGGCGATCCGGCAGGTGAAAAACGAGAACCCCGCCGGGCTTCAAAATCCGGACAAACTCGGCCAGATATTGTTTGCTGTCATGGGGCGCCATGTGTTGTAGCACCAGGATCGTAAAAATGAAATCGAAAAAACCCGAGGGCAGGATCGCGAGATCGCCGCGGCGGTTCACAATAAAGTTGCAGGCATGCCCGTGTACATTGAACCGTTCCGCCTGTTCGACCATGGATGGGGCGATGTCGATCCCGCAAGTGAAATCAAATCTCCCGGCCAGAGCCTGCGTTAGCCGCCCAACCCCACATCCGAAATCCAGCGCATTACCAAAATTTACGCGCACTCCGAGTCCTTCGAGCTTTTCCAGCACCGCGGCGATCTCCTGTTCACCGCGCTCGAAGAATTCCCGCGCTTTCCACCGCCCTCCTCTTTTTTCGGGCTCGGTCAATATCGCCCAGAGGGGATCGGTACTACCGAAGCCGTCCCAATGGCGCAGTAGCTGTTCGAGATCCATTGGTCCTGCGCTATACCTTTCTTGCCAGCAGAGCGTAGTCTCGCGGCCCGTACAAGTATTGGTTCAGTCGAGCTCCGACGATACCGGTACTTTCCGGGAACCGGATTGCCTCCGGGTAGGGGTGCAGGTTCCGTATCTCCACATCGGAGAAGCCGCGCCCCTCGACCAGAAGTTTCAACAGGCTGCTGGGCAATGGGCGAACATGCGTGGGATCCATGTAGAACGTGTACGAACCAACTAGAACGTTTTCTGGATTCGGTGTTTCGAGGATCAGGCAACCGCCCGGCTTCAAGACTCGCAGAGTCTCATCCAGAAACGCCGTCAGCGACTCGTACGGAAGATGCTCTACGAAATGAAGCGCGGTAACGGCGCCAAAACTCGATTCCGCGGCGTGCTGCAAATATTCGAGTGCGTCCGCCCGCTCTACCTTCAGTCCCTTTCGCAGGGACGTTTCGACAATCCGCGAGTTTCTCTCGACGCCGCTGGCAACAAATCCGTTCTCGCGCAGCAACTCCAGCCACTCACCTGGGCCGCAGCCGATGTCGACAACGGACATCGCGTCCGTGCCCAAGCCGTGCTCCTTCAAATACGGGAGATACTCCGTCTGGAGGCTCTTCACGCGCATCTGTGGAGCGTGGAGGACATCGTCAAAGGCGAGATACTGCTCATCATTCGCCGGGATCATTTCCGCCGCAGCTGCCATTTCCGCTTGTACCGCGGTCACTGCCTCGGAATGCTCGGGCCGCCCCTTCTGAAACTCCTCGATCAGGATCGCAACGCGCCGCGATTGCAACGTCAAGTCCTCGCGCATGCGATTGATGCGAAGACCTAACTCCGAGAGCTGATCCTCGCCAGGTGTTGCACTGTGGCTGGTCCGCTCCCGGACGGTTTCTCCAGCCGCCAACACGGCCGCCACCTGTTGTTCGAGTGCGGCAAAGCGCCGGTGCAGTTCCTCGGTGCGCTCCATCGCCGCCACCTGCCGTTTGAGCATAGTGCGCAGCAGCGATGTTTGCGAATCGTTCTGCTGTGCGATGGCATCGAACACGGCTCGAATGGAATGCGTGTACCACCAGAGCATCTTAGCCATGAGACCGATGATTGCCGCGCTCGCACGGCCGCGCAGTGTCGATGGCCCTGGCGGAATTCGGCCGACCATCGCCCGGCTGCTCTCGAACGTAGATCGGCTCGCATCGATTCGGCTGAAATCCTCGAAAACGTTGCCCATACTGTCTTCCTTTGCGCTAATATCCGCGCTTGCTGCCGTGCTTCCTGGCGGAGGCGCCGCGTCGTCTGGGAACGATCCCATGCCGCGTATTACGGATTTCCCATGTTCCTTGGCAGCCGGCATCGGCTTATCGACCGTATAAAGATTACTGGCCAAGAAGCCGCACTTCGTGAGGAACTCGTCTGTCAGCGACGCACGGGCCGCGGTCGGGACGTCGGTCTCTAAAACATGGTGCTGTACCGGCGGCGAAAATCCCGAACCACGAACATAGCCACGGACATCGGCCAGACTCATCCCCCGTTCGAGGATGCCGTATTTTTCCATGACCTCGATTGAGCGCTGCGCGTGCTCGTGATCCGATCCGGGTTCAGCTAAAACCACACTTTTGCCGGGTTTCAGAATCCGAAAAAACTGCTGCATGGCTTTCTTCCGGTCTGGAACGTGATGAAACGCCTCGTAGCATAGAATCGCATCGACGGCGCTGCTTTGGATTGGAAGATTCTCTGTATCAGCTACCACCACGTGCGGCAAAGATGCGCCTAGGCGGCTTGCGGCGATATCAAGGTACGCACGGCTGATGTCTACACCAATCGGTTCGAATCCAATTTTCAACAACCAGTCCGTAGTCCATGAATACCCGCAGCCGGCATCTAGCACCACCTGAATCGGCCCATTCCGCTGCAACAAAGGTAGGCAAAACGAGAACAGCCTGATCAGGTAGATGGTATGTTCCGGAGTCCAGTGGTTGAATGGCGCCTTGTAACCGGGATCGAAGAATGATGGATCGTCTATCGTGCTGGGAAGAACGATCTCGGCCCGCTTATACTTCCCCCCAATCGCGTCTTCAACCGCTTTTCCAGAGAAGAGGCTGGGCTCGTTAAGACGGTCAAAAAGAGCAGGCGGCAGAATCGTTCGAAGTCCGCTCAGAAATTCAAAATCGCGCTCAAAATTGCGGAGGTTGTCCGGCAGCAGCTCGGGGATGAAGTTCCGGATCGGATACCACCGGCCCGTTTCACCGGAAATCAACAGTCCCTCTTCCACGGCTGCCTCGTAATTTCGCGAGGCGGGCGCCGCTTCACATGCACTGCTTTGAAGGAAATCGGTGAGCCAGGTGCGCTTGCTAAACGGCGGAGTCGGACCGAACATTGCTCCCGGCTGATTGATGCGATCACAATCGCTGAGCCGGACATGCTCTATACGAACATCGGCCTCCTTAGTAACAACGCAGGTCAGCTTCGTTTTCGAAACAGGACAGGCGATGAAATTGAGCAGCGAGTATCTCACGAATCTCCGGTGGGCCTAAGGTCAGCAAGAAACCAATCTACAACATTCCCCAGCGGGCGTTGCCCGCTCGTACTGGCTCATCAAGTAGTCCGAAACTCCTAGCCTTTGGTATGTACTATAATGTAGTTACAAAATGGTAACCGCACAACATGCGTTTCCAATGGGACGAAGTCAAGAGCGGCCGAAATCTCGCGAAACACAGAATCAGCTTCGAGACCGCCAGCTTGGTCTTCGAAGATCCGCACGTACTCGTCCGAGAGGATCGCGTCGTCGATGTCGAGGAGCGATGGCAAGCACTCGGATTGATTGGGGGCGTCGTTATCGTGCTAGTGGCTCATACTTATCACGAAGAAGACGGAGAGGAAGTGGTTCGTCTAATCTCCGCCCGAAAAGCGGCGGCGTCTGAAAGGAAAGCATATGAAGAAGCTTACTAGGAATCAAGGGAAAGAGATTCGTGCGCTGAAACGAATGAAGGACGATGAAATCGATTTCACGGACATTCCGATGACGCGCGATTGGAGCAACGCTGTGGTTGGCAAGTTCTATCGGCCCATAAAGAAGTCACTAACGATTCGGATAGACGCCGACGTTTTGGCATGGCTGAAAGCACAAGGAAAAGGTTACCAGACGCGAATCAACGGCTTGTTGCGAGAGGCGATGGAGGGCGTGAGGTCGCGCAAGAGATAGAGATGCCGATGACAGAAATGCGGGTCGGTGATCAGACCATCCGCTATGATCGCGATGCAACAGCATCGGTATACCGGACTCTAGAGCGCGGTTCCACTGAAGAGTGCGGATGCATCTTCTGCAAGAATTTCATGGCTCAACGGACGGGTGCCACCTCTATGGCGGCTGGTTCTATCTGGTGGGGAAATGGTAACGGCGGGCGACCGAAACTTCAACGCTCCTGACTCTCACCATTTCGTTTACTGGTTTACCTCGATTGGCCCGAGTGCGCCCGCGTTTCGAGGCGGACCGCGGTTAACCCTGGAGTTTACGACTCACCTCAAATGATTGCTTGGGGATGTGCCGAGCCGCGGGCGGCAGGCAAGAATGCCTGCCCCACAGATTAGGAATCGGCCAGTGCGGCGATCAACGCGCCCTTAGCCGAGGTATGCAGCGGATCGGTGGCCAGCCGGATATCCGTGGTCGCGATCGGCATGTCCGCTTCAAGCAGCGCCTTCTCGAATCGATCGCGGAATCCCGTCGGCAGCGCCGTCCCGCCGCTCAGCACGATTGGCAGCGCGCGCCCGGACTTGGGCAAATTCCGCGTATTCAGGAACGCCTGCTTTAAGCCCTGCACCAGCGATTGAATCATCTCGTCGTAATAGACGCCGATCACCTGGTGCAGCTTTTCGGCGAAGAATCCGTTGAAATAGAACGATTCCTCTTTGGCGATACGGATGTGATTGGCGCGCTCCCCGGTGATCGCGGCAGCGCTGGTGTCGATATAATCACCGGCCTTGGCGATCGAAAAGCTCGACACCGGAACGGAAAGATATGAAACGCACACGTTGCACAACCCGCCGCCGCAACTGATGCCGATGCCGGTAAAGTTGGAACTCTCCAGTTCCGAATAAACCACCGCGAGCCCCTCGTTGATGCTCTTGACCTCGTAGCCCATGTCGGCGAAAAGCTGATGCAGCGTGGCCTCGTGGTAGGTCAGGTTCTCTTCCGATCCCAGCGGCGCGGCTGGAACCGTGAAGCATAGCTTCTGGCCTTCCTTGGCCGGACCGAGCAGCGACTCGGTGATCTTACGCATCATGTCCAGGCTGTCGGGCTCGGCGGGATTGAGCAGCCCCTTGTCCATAGTGCGCCGCGTTTCTACATTCAGCAGGTCGGCGAAGCGGTCCGACTCGTTACCGTGCACTACGATCTGAGACCCGCGGACGGTATGCGGCACGCGCTCCTTGGCGAGTACATTCTCGGTGATCTTGGAGGCTGGAATAGTGACGAAAGCGTTAAGCTGAGTGTCGAAGTGGAAGTCCTCGCCCGTGCGCTTCGCCAGACAGATCCGGCTGGTGCCGACATCCAACCCTATGGCTGAATCGTTGGCTCGATTATGATGTTGCATTGTGTTTCTCCTTGCTATTACTTGCTGTCTTCAATGTTTCCAGAATTTCCCTGTATTTCTTTCGAAGGACCGACCGGTATTTCGCCACCGCCAGCCCGCGCGCCGCGGCTTGCGTGCGCATCTCGTCGTCGGCCAGCGCCAGTCCTTCCCAGAGCCGGACTCCGGTATGATGCACGAACACCGGATCGTAATCGAACCCGAAGGCGTAGATGCTGGGCGGCGGCGCAGTGTAGTTATCGCTCAGCCCGACTTCGAGGAACGGAAAGTTGCCCGCCCAGTCGGTGTGATAACCGATCAGCATATTGCCCGGATTCACCGAAACCTGTGCGTGGGTGACGCAGTTAGATTCCGGAAGGTGATATTTGCCGCGCAGCATTTCGGTCAGCACTCGTGCGGAATGAATCTGCGCGGGATTGGCCGAAGGGAGCTCCTCGCCGGACTGGGTCTGGGTCTCGAACGCGACCCCGAAGAAGCTGCTGTTCAAATTGACATAGATGACTCGATTGTCCGCCCAGATCGACATGCCGGCGTGGTCGGCAATGTCGGATTCCCTCACCACGCGGAAGACTTGTCCGAACCGATCGATCAGGAAGTGATAGGCATGGTGCTGCTGCACGTAAGACAGCACGCCCTTTCCGATCCTCTTCAATTTCGATGTTTCATCCTCTTCGAAACGCGCCTGGTCGCTCTCGGTGGTGTGGTAAACGATGCCCGCGGGCGTGGTCTGCCAATCCGGCTGAGCGGGATCGATCGCCGAACGTTGGTATACCGGGTAGGCCGTGCGGGGATCGCTTGAAACGGTGTAACGATCATCAATTCGCAGGCCGTTGCTATAGATTTCGAAGTCCTTGGTGTGCTCCACCAGCCACACGGTGGTGAAAACATCCGCGCCGGCCGCGGTAACGCGCGGAAGTGGAACGAATGATTCCCGAGCTTCGGTCTTCGAAGGCTTGTAAGCGATGACAAGCGAAGCCAGCAACAGCAGAAATAGCAAGATTGGGCCTTTGCTTCTAGACCGCCGAGCGGGCCGGGCCAGGCCGATGCGCTGCTGCAAGTAGCGTAAGCGCACGACCGGATCCTGGATGCGGCTCGCTCGCAGTTCGATGAGTTTCTGAGCTAAAGACTTCAGCAACACACGTTTCAGCCTGAAAGCTCAGTAATCGGCCGACCGGTACTCGAACCTTATAGTGACTAAAGTAAAACCTGCCCGCTTTTCCCAGGCGAACACCCTAGGTGGTTGAAAACACGCTAGGAATGCCGGGCAGCGGATGCCTGGCGAGCTCTTGGCAGGAGGCACAGAGCGCCTTTATAGAATCCTTCGGATTCAATCCCAAAGGCGTGGTCGAACCTGGCGCGGTAGTTCTCCCAGGCGATCGCGGACGTCAATTCCACCAGTTGACGCTCGTCGAAAATCTGCTTTAGCGCCTGGAATAAATCCTCGGAAATTTCCACCGGCGTATTCGTCATCGCGACTGCGTAACGCAGCACCAGCTTCTCAGTTCCGCTGAATTCAGAAGCGTCTTCGAAATCGGGAAGTGCCGCCAACTGACTTTCAGTGACACCGGACTGTCTGCCCACGGCAGATCCGATGTCGATTCAGAAGGGGCAGCCGATCAGCAAGGCGGTCTTGATGCTCGCGAGAGCCTTGAGCTTGGGCTCGACGGTTTCCAGGGCATGCTGCCCCCTCTCCATCTCGCCGACCGCTCGCAGCAGGCGAGGCTGATGTGCGGTGATGCGAAAAGGCAGGATCACGCGTCCCAGCCTCCGCTTAGTCATCCAATACAGGAAGCGGGTCAACAGTCCCGCCTCGCTGGGTTCAACGCCCTGGATTCTTGCCATGTCTCTTTCCCCATCGTTATTCTAGCCTGGATTGTAACCCCGCAAACGCACTAGGGTGAAATTGTTTTCCCCCGCGAACAGTCTCACCAATGCAATGAGGAACCTGGAAGCATGCCCGAATGAGTGGAACGCAAAGCAGTGTGTGTGCAAGGCCATTATCGAGACACCCAAAGGGCGCCGGAATAAATTCGATTACGATCCCGACTTCCGGATGTTCCAGCTGGGCGGCCTGTTGCCGGAAGGCATGGCGTTTCCGTTCGATTTCGGCTTCATCCCGTCGACGCTCGCCGACGACGGCGATCCACTGGATGTCATGGTGCTCATGGATGAGCCGGCGCATGTCGGCTGTCTACTGGACGTCCGCATCATCGGAGTTATTGAAGCTCAGCAAACTGAAAAGGGTCAAACTACGGAAAACGACCGGCTGATGGGGGTCGCAATTCATTCGTATAATCACCAGCACATCAAATCGCTGGACGATGTAGACAAGACGCTTCTCGATCAGGTCGAAGAATTCTTTATCTCGTACAACAAGAGCCGCGGCAAGAAGTTCAAGGTACGGGGCCGGCATGGGCCGAAGCGAGCAGCGCAACTGATCGACGCAGGAATCAAGAAATTCAAGAAGCAGAAATAGTAGCGCGCCGCGTTGCTGCCGATATACCGCCCTGTCGTATTGCACCAGCCGCGCCGGGTTATCATTCAGACAGGAGTATCCCATGCTCGCTAAAGCGGCTTCTCTCCTGGTGCTGCCTGTATTGCTTGGCGCCGCCGAAGTTCCCCCCGGTGCCCATCTATTGCTTCGAATGGAAAATTCCATCAACACGCGAACGGCGCAGCAAGGCGACTATGTTTATCTGCGAACCGCCAGCCCGATCAGCGCCGGCAATGAAATCCTGGTTCCGGTGGGAAGCTATGTGCAAGGCGTAGTTACCGGGTCGAAACGCAGTGGCCGCGTGGCCGGACGTGCCCAGTTGGCGATTCGTCTGGAGACGCTCACCCTCGCGAGCGGCAAAGTGTACAAGTTCTCGCCGCATTTGAGCGCGGTGGAGTCGGGCGAGACGGGTCAGAAAGTGGTTGGCAAGGAGGGCACGGTGGAGCAGGCGCCCGGCCATGGCGAGGACGCCAAGCAGATCGCAATCCTGGCCGGTAGCGGAGCGGCCCTCGGAGGCCTGACCGACCGGAGCTGGAAGGGCGCTGGGATTGGCGCGGGAGTTGGTTCGGCCGTGGGCCTCGCCACGGTGCTAATGACGCGGGGCAAAGAAGTTGAGCTGCGGCAGGGTGCGACGCTGGACGTCGTTTTCGACCGAGCTGTAGCAATAGAGTAAGCGCGCTGGTTTAGTTGGTTGCGCCCTGGCTCTGTACCGGCGCAGTGGCGATGATGGTCGGCGCCGTATAACGTCCGGCCATGTAGGGGATCCAGGTCCAGAGTGGAACGCCGGAGACGGTTACCGTGTAGCGGGCGTCGCCGATGCCGGAGTCAGCGTAGGTGGTGAGCGTGACTTCATTCGCCGTCAGGCCCAGGAAACCGGGCGCCGATGTTCCACCGGAGGGCGTCGTGGTGGTGCCGTAGGCAACGTAATTCGATACCGAGGTCGCGTTCCAATTGTTCACCACCGCGTTGCGCACGCCGACTCGGGCGCGCTCAGAGATAAACTGCTGGGTGAGCAGAATCCGGCCCATATCCACGATAAACAGAATCATGGACACGGTAGCGGTAAATACCAGGGCTGTTTCCACTAACGCCGCGCCACGCTGGCCCTTCTTACGGGCTTGTGTTTTCGTGTTTTGATTTTGTTTGGTTAGCATACAATCATCCTTCGAGCGCACTAACAGGTCGAGCAAGTGATCTGCCCCATGTATACCGCTGTCGCACGGGGCTTTCCGTTAAAAGTGAAGTTGGTAAACAGCGCGTTGATCGTGAAACTATTGATGGTGATCGTGATATCGGTAGGCATGGTGCCCTGCGGATTAACGCCGACAGTCACGTTGGAAGTGGATAGACCCGGAACGATCGGACTGGTTCCAGCCGTCGTATTCCCGTAGACCACCATGTTCTGAAGCGCTGTCGTGAATGCGGATGTGTTGGCCGTATCGTAGGTCATTTTGGATCCCAGCTCGGCTGCATCGGCTACCGATGTCAGGACCGTGTTGTACACGTAGAAGCTATAGCCGAACTGATAGATGCCGGCAAACAGCGCCCAGAGGATCGACCAGCCCAAAGCAAACTCCAGCAGTGCGTTTCCCCGTTCCGACTTTTTGGTGATAGTTTTCATGGCTGACACCTATTGGTACAACATGGTGGAATAAACTTTGGTGCTGTCGGAGCCGCCCGACGAATTTCCGTTCGAACTCGCGGGTCCGATATAGACTGCGCAGATCGGGCCGGAAGTTCCCGAATAGCTGGGCAGCAGGAAGAAGTTTGCGAAGCCGACGATGGTGGTGGCGGCGTTGTTGCCGTTTCCACTCCATGCGCCCCCAACCGCTACTGTGACGATGCGGCGGCCGTTACCAGTGCCAGAGGCCTCGTAATCGGCATAGGTAGTGGAGGTGTCATTGGAATCCTGAGCAGCCCGGGCGTTGAGCGCATCGAAAATAGAGGTGCCGCGGTTGCCTGGGACGCCCCCCAGCGAGCTTCCAGCAGATAGCGGATCGTTGGCGGCCGGATAGCCACCATATTCGATCGCCGTGCGGACATTGCTGTTGCTGTTTCCTTCCCCGATATCCACAAATCCATGCTCGGAAGGCGGGTTGCCGGGAGGAGTGAATCCCGCATCGCCGGCGCAGGTGGTGGTGTTTCCATTACCCCATTTGAGCGTGTACTGCTGGCCCGCCGCGAATCCAAAATTGGTCGTATTGGCCGCGTTGTGCGCGTCGGGAGCAAAAGGCAGCATCAGGCCGCTGGGCACGTTAGTTTCCGCCTGCTGTCCCCCCACCGCGGTAGATTGCAGCAGTTGTGAGGTCGGCAGATTGGGGACGACACCCAGGAAGTAAAGCGGCAAAGTCGCATTGGCTGTGACGTTGATGAAACGATAGTTGTTGGTCGCGTTACTAGAAGCCGTGGCGTAACTGTCGTAAGTTCCCGTGAAACTGGTCGCGTACGTGTCGGTGATGTTGGCGATCCTATTGACGTCGAAGTTCCAGCCGTTAGGGCGGCTGGAGCCCAGCGGCCCGGCCGTGGCTATGTTATGCGCGTTCTGAAGGCCCGCTTGTGACCCGTCCATCATGCGGCACGCGGCGATCGCGCTGGCGTCGACAAAGGTCTGCAGCTCGTTCTTAACGATAAACATGCGCCCTAAGTCAAATGCCAGCCCCAGCATCCCGATCATTACCGATCCGCTGGCCGCAATCAGCAACAGGCTGAATCCGCGTTGATTCCGCCGGGAGCTCCTGCGCGTCGGTTTACTCCGGTGTTGTTCAATAAGTTGTTTCATAATGCGTCCACATCTTCTTCATCGACTCAATGTAGTGTTTCAACATAGGACTTTGATACTGTCAACCCTGTACGCCGACGCCTTCGCCAGTGCATTCCCGGTGCCAAGTCAAAAATGCGCGGGATCAGCTATTTAGCGTTGCGATCGGACATCGTCGGTGAGACAACGTGGCGCATAGGCGGCAGATTGTCGCAGAAGTCTAATGCCGCGGTACTCAGGTGCGTAAGGTCTCGCCGTAAGGTTCCTGAGCCAGGCTGGCAGCCACATTCTCCAGTTCCCGCTTCCGGCTCGAGACCGTTTAGTACCTCTCGGTGGTCGCTTACAGGACTCTAAGGCTAAAGCTCTACGGTTCTCTAACCAAGGCCTGTCGAATAGAAGTGGGACGGGCTTTAGATCCCGACATCTCTATATGATTCGCCTACTTGCATTTGCCGCTACCACCACACTGGCACTGGCGCAGCCGCCGGGTCCGAGCATTAGTCTGCCGTCTCTAGGATACGTTTACGACGACAACTCCAAAGCGATCCGCCAAATCTCGGGAGTGCCGGGAGCGGCCAGCTTGGATTCTGTAGTCCTGGCTGGAACCTCGCTGAATTCCGCCTTTGTCCAGTCGCGGGCGCAACTGGCAATTGCCAACGTCAAAGACGGAGGAGTGGCGCTGGTTCAATGGACCGGCACGCCACAGGTGACCGCGCTCAATTCCGCGCTAAGCCATGTGACACTGGCGGCGTTCAGCAGATCCGGCGACGGCGCGGCGATTTCGGACGGAACTACGGTGGAAATATGGTCCGGGCTGACCAATACACCAGCGCTGGGCGCAACGTTCAATCCCGGCGGCGGCGTCACAGCCCTGGCCATCACGGACAGCGGAACGGTGGCGGCGGCTAACGGTTCCGGATCGGTCGTCCTGTTAGGCGACAACGCTCGGGTGTTGACAACCGGCGGCGCCTGGACTGCTTTGGCATTCTTGCCCAATGGAAACGATCTGCTGGCTGCCGATGGAGCGGGGCAGACTCTGACATTGATTCAGGATGTTCAGAACACAGCCGCGGCCTCAGTGGTACTGACCGTTAGCGAAAAACCGGGCGCCTTGGCCGTTTCTGGCGACGGATCACAAGCCGCGCTGGGCCTGGCAGACAACGTGACTATTGTAAATCTGGCCAGTGGCGCGGCCAACCCTATTGCCTGCGGTTGTCAGGCGGCCAGCATTGATCTGCTGGTAGGGAACCTGGTGGCGCGGATCATCGACGCGCAAACCGGCTCCGAACTGCTGCTGGATGCCGACTCGGCGCAGCCGCGCATCGCGTCGCTGCCGGACCTGAATTTGGGAGCTGCCCAATGAATTACCCCGTGAAACGATCATCGCTCGCAATCATCGCGGCCGTCGCCGTTCTAGGTGGTTCCGCCGCCGAAGGGCAGGCCATAAGAACCAATGCCGGATTCAGCAGCCAGGTGCTGGCGGCGAACGACGACGGCTCGGCGGCTCTGTACCCGATGGGCTTTACCATCAATTTTTTCGGTAAGACCCGCAGCTCAGCTTACGTCAACAATAACGGCAACATAACATTCGACAGCTCGCTGGCCACTTACACTCCCTTCGGCCTGGATAGCACCCAGCGCGAGATTATCGCGCCCTTCTTCGCCGACGTGGATACTCGTAACCCGGCTTCGAAGCTGGTCACATACGGTCAGGACACTGTCAACGGTCACAAGGCGTTCGCGGCAAACTACGTTAATGTCGGCTATTATGCTGCGCATGCCGACAAATTGAACAGCTTCCAGGTGGTGGTGATCGATCGCAGCGATTCGGGTGCGGGAAATTTCGACCTCGAATTCAACTACGCAAAAATTCAGTGGGAGACCGGCGACGCCAGCGGTGGCGTAGGCGGATACGGAGGAACACCAGCAGTGGTCGGATGGTCCAACGGCACTGGCGACCCGGGCACGTCCTATCAGCTTCCTGGCTCATTCATCAGCGGAGCCTTTCTGGATGGAGGGCCGTATGCGCTGGTCAATCAGACGGTGAATGCAGCCGTAGGAGGGCAAACCGGACAAACCACCCCGATCTTGGGAAGGCTAATGTTCCGGGCGCGCGATGGCGTCATCAGCCCCGGCTTGACTATCACCAGCAGCAATCTTCCCGATGCCACGGTGGGTACCAGCTACACGACTTCACTTACCGCGACGGGAGCTAATCCACCGTTTCAATGGACTATGCTCCCCGACGTGACCGGAGCTCCCGGTTTGTCCCTGAGCGCCGATGGAACATACAGGGGCGTCCCCACGGCGCCCGGGACTTATAGTTTTACACTGAGCGTCACTGCCAGCGATGACGATGGTCCCGTTACCGCTTATCAGCGCGGAAGCATCACCGTCCGCCCTGGCGCGGTCACGATTCTCAACACTTGTCCGCTACAGGACGGCACGGTAGGCTCGCCATACGCGATCACCCTGCAGGCAACCGGAAGCAGTAGCGGCTATCGGTGGAGCGTGGACGATCCTTACTCGCTTCCCCCCGGCGTAGGGCTCAGCCCGGCCGGCCAACTGGCAGGGACGCCCATGTCACCGGGAACGTATATTTTCAATCTTCGGGCCGGCACCATCGCGTTGAGCACCACCCAAGCGGCGCAGTCATTGTGCCGGACGACGGTGCAACCCGCAGCCGTTCAGATGACCTCCGGTTGCGCCCTGCCGAATGCGACAGTCGGCGTGCCATATGCGGAAGTGTTGTCGACCGCTGGCGGCTACGCCCCTTACCGGTACAGCCTGGTCGGCCAATTGCCGCCGGGCTTAGCTTTGACGCAGGATGGCGTTGTCGCCGGCACTCCGCTATTCGCGAATGCATCTTCATTCCAGGTCGGTGTCACCGACAGCCGGGGCGGGCAAACTTCTCAGGCGTGCTCGGTCACGGTGAACCCGCCGGCCTTCAATCTTACGCAAGTCTGCCCGCTGCCGGCGGCTGTGACCGGAGCGCCTTACAACCAGACGCTCCCGCCGGGCTACGTCTGGTCGCTTTCCGGGACGCTCCCGACTGGGCTTTCGCTGACCCCCGATGGAAACATCTCGGGCACGCCCATGTCCGCCGACCTGGCGCGCTTCCTTCTGATCGCAACCGATCCAAACGGCAACCCGGCCGCCCAAATCTGCAGCCTGGCGGTGACCCGGGGTCCGCTGGCAGTCACCGGCTGCCCGCTTCCGGACGCAGCGTCCGGCCAATCGTACCAAGCAAGTCTCAGCGCCCTGGGCGGATCGGCTCCTTACACATTTACGGCCTCCGGCTCATTGCCGCCTGGGATTAGTGTCTCGCCCAGCGGTTTCGTGAGCGGCTCCTCGACGGCCGGGGGATCGTATCCGTTTAACGTCACGGTGCGTGAAGCCTACGGTCAAACGTTTACTCAAGCGTGCAACCTGAACGTAACTCCATCGGTGTTGCATATTACGAGCGCCTGCCCTCTGCCCGAGGCGCAATTGGGGCAAAGTTATGCGGCGCGGGTGCAGGCTGCAGGTGGCGTCGCACCTTATCAGTTTGAGTTTCTCGGCTACCTTCCACAGGGGCTCCAGTCCGCGAGTGACGGTACGCTTTCCGGTACTCCCACCGCACTGGGAGGAGATGCCTTCCTGGTGAACGTAACAGATTCACAAAATAAAACCATAACCGCTCCTTGTTCGCTGGGCGTCGGATTGCCGGCCGTTCCGCAAATCAGCATCACGGGCCTGCCGGCGACTGCGCAACCAGCGGCGACGAATATCTCGGCGACCGCGCAACTTGCCGCGGCGTATACTCAGCCGATCTACGGGCAGTTCACTTTGAATGTATTGCCCAATGCGCAGAGCAGCCAAGGGGCGGCGAACCAGGCCGATCCCCGGTTGCGATTCGCCAATGGCCAGACCGCGATGTACTTCGTGATTCCCGCCGGTTCGACGCAATTCAAGCTCCCGCTGGTTTCAACCGGCACCGTGGCGAGCACAGTGATAGTTTCGCTCGTCAACGTAGGCTCATCGGGCGTGCCTTTGCCCCTGCATCCGACGCCGGTGATATTCAGCATCCCGCCGTCCGCGCCGGTGGTTACCTCGGCTTGCTATACGCCCACGTCGACCGGCGTTAACGTGCAACTCAACGGCTATTCGACCACTCGTGAGCTTACCCAGGCAAACGTCACGATCGGGAGCAGCTCATTCCAAACCAACGTGAGCGGGATCGCTGCCGCTTACTTCTCCGCGCCGCAAACGATCCGTGCCGGGGGAAGCTTCTCCTTAACGCTGCCTTACCAGGTGGACCTTGGAACGCACAATACGATCGGCTCGGTTACGATAAATCTGTCCAACACGGTGGGCGCAGCGGGCAGCCGGACCATTCAGGCCTGCCAGTAAGTCAGCTTCTGGCGCTAATTCGGGAGGGCGGTTCCGGCTCTGATTTCATCGGTGGCGCGGCGGACCACTTTGTCGCCCGCCTGCAGGTTCCCGATCACCTCGACCAGGTCGCCGTCTTCGGCGCCTTTGCGAACATCGACCCACTCGGCGTGGCCATCCCGGTCCCTGATGACAAACAGGCGCTCGGTAGTCGTAACCACGCTGGTCTTCGGAACGAAGAGCGCCGGCCGCGATCGCCGCACCGGCCATTTCACCGCCGGATACATGCCCGGCGACAGCGTGCCGTCGGGATTGAAAACATCCAGCTCCACCGGCATGGTACGGGTCTTCTGATCGAGCGCGTGAGCCAGGCGAGCAATGGTTCCCGAATACGTGCGCTCCGGATAGGCGGGCACCTGAAAATCCACTTTGGCGCCACGCGCGATGCCGCCGACATCTTCTTCCGGCACAGCCACCACCAGCCGTAGATGCGAGACTTGCTGAATAATCAGGAGCGGCTCGGTGCCCGACCCGACCAGCGCGCCCGGATGAACCAGGCGATCCGTCACGACGCCATCGAACGGCGCGGTGATCTTCAAATACGCCAGCATGTCTTTTAGGGATTGGACCATGGCCTCGGTTGCACGGCTGGCCTGACCGCGGGAATTGAGCAAGGCTTGGGCTGCATCCACTTGCTTTTCGGCCTGGATCAGCTCGTTGCCGGCGACCGCGCCCGGTGTTTCGGCGGCCTTCTTCATTCGCTCCGAGGTACTTTGCGCGGCCTGAAGTTGAGCCTCGGCCTGAGCGCGATCCGCCTCGGCGGCTTGAACCTTCGACTCGGCTTCGGCGATCTGCGCGGTCATCTCCGGAGCGCTCAACTCCACCAGAAGATCACCTTGCTTCACAACGCTGCCGCGATCCACCAGAACACGTTCGACATAGCCGGGCACCTTGGCATGCAGTGAGACGCTGAGGAAGGGTTGAAATTCGCCGGGGAGCTCGACGTTTCGCGAAATTGTTTTGGAGACGACCGGCGCAAGCTCGATGTTTTGTGGCCAGACAGGCGCCCCGATCAAACACGTCAGTATGGCGATCGTTTCAATGCGCTTCATAATATCGGCTCGCTGGGTCCGCCGGATTGAGCGACGGCGACGTAGTGGATGCTCTTCCCTGAAGAATGGCGTAAATCGACGGCAAGATGGTGAGCGTTGTAAAGGTGGAAAGGAGCAGGCCGCCGATCACAGCGCGGCCGAGCGGAGCGGACTGTGAACCGCCTTCCCCCAATCCGATGGCCATGGGGATCATGCCGAAAATCATCGCCGCGGCGGTCATCAAAATGGCGCGCAGACGGCTGCCGGCGCCTTCCTGAATGGCTTCGAAAACGGGCTGGCCCTCGCGCCGGTGGCGTTCGGCAAACGAGACCAGCAGGATCGAGTTCGCGACTGCGATCCCGATGGCCATAATCGCTCCCATGAAGGATTGAACGTTCAGCGTGGTATGAGTCAGCAGCAAAATCACGAGCACGCCGCAGATTACCGCCGGAATGGTCAGGACGATGGCGAGGGCCAAGCGGATGGACTGAAAATTCGCGGCCAGCAGGAGAAAGATGACCACCACCGCGAGCAGCAGGCCAATTCGCAGCCCCGACAAAGTTTGCTCCAGCGCCGGAATCTCGCCGCGGAACTTAACGCTCACCGCTCGAGGCGGCGCTCCTGCATCGGCAAGCGCCTGGTTCAATTTCTTGGCCGCATCGCCCAGAGTCAAGCCGTGAAGATTGGCGGTCAAGCTGACGACACGCTGTCCGTTGTAGCGCTCGATAAGCCCCGGCATGGTTCCCAGTTTCAACGTCGCGATGTCGGAAAGCAAAGGCTTCGAATGTCCATCATGCATGACCGGAATGTCTCCGAGTTGGTCCACGCCTTGCATGCGGTTCTGCGGCAGCTCGACCTGGATCTGGAAGGCGTTGCCGGAATTCGGGTCGCGCCAGTAATTGGGTTGCGTGAAGCGCGAAGAAGACGTAGCCGGCACAACCGAACGCGTAACATCCGCCATGGTCAGGCCGAATTGACCGGCGCGGTCGCGGTCGATATTGATGTCCAGCGTCGGAAAGTTCATCTCCTGGGCAAACTGCAGGTCGCGCAAGAAGGTCAGCTTTTCCAACTTCGCTTGGACCTTTTGAGCATATTTGTAGTTGTCCGCCAGGTTGGGACCTTGCACCGCTACCTCCACCGGCGTGGGCGATCCGAAGCCCATCACCTGAGTGACGATGTCACTCGCCTCGAAAGAAACTTGAGAGCCCCGAAGATCACGGCACAGGTCGTCTCGCAATTTGTCGCGCAAAGCTTCGCCTCGGGGAGCGCCCGGTTTGAGCGCGATCTGGATGATGGCTTCCTGTGGACCGCTGGTAAATAAATGGATCAAGTCGACTGGATAGCTGGACGGCACAACACCCACGAAGTCGCTGGTGATCTCGACATTATTGGCGCCAATGTCGCGGTTAATGACGTCCAGGGCGCGGAGCACGATGCGCTCGGTCTCCTCCACTCGCGTGCCCGTGGGCGCTCGCAGCCGAATACGAAGCAAGGGAGCATTCACGTCGGGAAAAATTTCCGTTCCCAGGCGCGGCAGGAGAATGTAGATCAAAGCAAAGGAGCCGGCCAGGTAAACCAGCACCAGCGGCCAGCGAAGCCGCAGGACCAGGTTCAGATAGCCCGAATAGAAAGAGCGCAGATGCCCGAAGATTCCTTCCCGCTCTTCGCCGCGACGCCGCTCCTTCATCAGCCAGGTGGAGAAGACCGGCACCAGGCTGCTGGAGAGCAGATAAGACGCGATCATCGAAAAGGCAACCGCGAGAGAAAGCGGCACGAACAGTTGCCGGCCGACGCCGACCATGAAGAAAGACGGAACGAATACCGCCAGCACGCAGAACATGGAAAGCAGCCGGGCCAGCGCGGTCTGGCTGGTGGCTTGGAGCACGGCGCGCGCTCGCGAGATGCCGGGCTGCATCTGCGTGTGGATATTTTCTATTTCGACGGTCGCCTCGTCCACCAGGACGCCCACCGCCAGCGCCAGTCCACCGAGCGTCATGATATTGATCGTTTGTCCGGCGACCCAGAGCAGAACCACCGCAGCGAGGAGCGCGAAGGGGATGTTCATCACCACGATCAAGGCGCTGCGCCAGTCGCGCAAGAAGATCAGCACCATCAGGCCGGTCAGCGCGGCGCCCAGCAGTCCTTCGATGATCAAACCTCGGATGGAGTTGGTGACGTAAGGCGATTGGTCGAATTCCAAGCGCACGTCGGTGTCGTCGGGAAGCGCTTTTTTGAAATCGGGGATGGCCGCCTTGACGTGGTTAATCACGTCCAGGGTGGACGCGTCCGAACGCTTGGTGACTGGAATGTAGACGGTCCGCTTGCCGTTGACGTGCGCATAGGCCGTGACGATGTCGGTGCCGTTTTCGATGGTTCCGATGTCACGCAGATAGACGGTGGTCCCCGAAATGGGCCGGATAGGCGTGCTCAGCAACTCGGAAAGATTTCCTCCCAGCGCCGCATTGGTTCGCGCGATTCTTTCAAGCTTGCCCGTCCACGTATTACCGGATGGCATCACCAGCGTAGCCCTACTGACTGCGTCGACCGCTTCATCGGGCGAGATGCGGTATTGCTGCAGCTTATCGGGGTCGAGCGTGATGACGATGGTTCTCTGATTGCCTCCGAAGGGCGGTGGAGCGGAAACGCCGGGAAGAGTCGCGAACAGCGGGCGGACCCGGTTGAGAGCGAAATCCTGCAGCTCGCCCTGGGTGCGCGTCGCGCTGCTGAAAACCAGTTGGCCGACCGCGACGCTGCCGGCGTCAAAGCGAGTGATAAAGGGCGGTACCGTGCCGGGCGGCATGAAGGAGCGCGCGCGATTCACGTAGCCAACCGTCTCCGACATGGCTTGGCTCATGTTGGTGTCGGGATGAAATACCAGCTTCATGAGCGTCGCACCCTGGATGCTCTTGCTCTCGACGTAATCAATGCCGGTGATGTAGAGGAAGTGATATTCGAAGTAGTAAGTGAGATAGCCTTCGATCTGCTCCGGATCCATGCCACTATAAGGCTGCGCGACATAGATGGCCGGGTCACCGACTTGCGGAAAAATATCCACGGGCATGCGCTGAATGGCGAGCGCGGCAGAAAGCGCGATGGCGATCAGCGCCACGACCACGGTGATCGGTCTGGTGAGGGCGGCTAGAACAAAGCGCATGGTTTTGTCTGTCCTTGATCGCTTACTGGCTCACCTCGGCAACAAATGGCTGGATATCGCCGGCGGCTGCGGCGACACCCAGTAAACCGCGCCAGATGCTAAGCCGTGCCAGCGCGTCGTCGATCTCGGCCTGCGTGAGCAGCCGCTGAGCCTCCGCAACTTCGTCGATGTTTCCGAGACCCGATTGATAGCGGGCGGTCGATTGCTGAGTCGCCGCGCGCGCGGCCGAGACTTGCACTGGTGTGTTGCCTGCGATCCGCCGAGCGCCCTGGAGACTGGCAACCGCGCGATTCCATTGGGCGCGCAGATCAGTGACGATCTGCTGGTAGCGGGCGGTTTCCGCTCGGATGGTGGCCGATTGTGCAGTTTGCCGGGCCCGAATCGCCGGCAGATCCATGATGGGAAAGTTCACGCTGAAGCCCAAGGCATAGTCCTGAATGTTGGGAGCGAGGCCGTTCAATCCACCGAGCAGTCGGCCATCGAGTTCAGCGCCGGTGCCGCGAGCATAGGCGGCGGCTTGCAGATAGAAGCGCGGGAAATAGGTTCGCTCCAGCGCTCGGAGGCGGGCCTGCTCTTGTTCGACGACGGCATTTTGTTCTACGGAGACAGGATTGGAGGCGGTGTCGAAAGCCATGACGGGCCGGTCCGGCGGCTGTTGCAGCAAACCGGGCGCGAAGATATCTATCTGGTTGGGCTCTCCCCCCACGAATTGTGCGAGAGTCGCACGCGCGATTTCCGTGGCCTCCTGGGCTTGTATGAGCTGGGTGCGAGCGGCGGCCAGCTCCGCTTCGGCGCGCGAGGCATCGGCCCCAGGGCGTAGTTGCGCGTTCACCAGAGCGTTGGTGGTCCGGAGAATCACCTCGGCGCGGTCGACTCCGGCTTGCGCGGCCCGCACGGTTTCCTGAGCCGCAGCCACTGTGAGGTAAGCGTTCACGGCCGACACTGCGACATCGAACTGGGTTCGCTTCAGCGCAGCCTCGGATTGATTCTTTGCGGCCGACGCAACGGCTACGTTCGCGTCTCGCAGGCCGAAATCAAAAGGCTCCCAGGTGACCAGGCCTCCGACGAC
>DATHOT010000410.1:0-3843 GCA_035484655.1 Bryobacteraceae bacterium
CCGCGGCGCACTGCGCGGGCCAGAACCGCCCGCGCGCCTCACGTTTGGTTGAGGTAGGTAAAGCTAACACGTATCAACGGAACGGAAGCGTCCGCGAGAGGGTTTCATCACGTCACGGTGGAGAAATCCCATGAACATCAAAACACTCGGTGCTGTCGCAGTCGTAACCGCAGCCATTACCACTTCGGCCTTCGCTCAATACGGACCGCCCGTACGCGGGCCCATCCACTACGGGAAGAGCTACTATGGGCCAGCCTACGGGATGAGGACGTTTCGAGGAGTTTACAATCAGATGCCAGGGCCGTTGATCTACGGCGACGGCTGGGTCCCCGAGAGCATTTGGGACCATTCGAGAGTCGGTGGCGTGGACCCTACAATCCGCCCGTTTGGAAATTAAAATTAAGAGGGCCCCTGCATGGAGACATTCCCATAAGAGCGCCGATGTATAAGTGACGCGCTTTCGAAACCAATTTCCCGGTGCGCGAAATCGTCCTGAAACAGATCAACCCTAGCCTTGGCCAGGTGACAACAGGGGGGATTCGGTCATGTGGGCACTAGTGGAAAACGTTTACCGTGATTACTGCCTTGCTCGTCTCCAGGAATTTCGAAAACGCGCGCTGTCGAACTAAGTGTCTCAATGCGGTAGGCATGCGGGAGATACTTCTATGGATCTAGTAACCGGCCTTATGGCGATTCTCGCAACCATCATGATCGCGCACGCCGTCTATGACCAATTTTCCTGATGAATTCGCAGGACCGAAGCCGTCAAATGGCTTTCACTCGACGCGTTGCACCATCAGCTTGGAATCTAGCTCGCTCAAAACCTGATCCAGGATTTGTTTCCGTTCCTGATCGTCGAAAAATTTGATCGTGTCGGTTACGTAGCCGGCCGCCTCTTTGATTGCTCTCGCCCTCGTGATCGCGGCGTTCTGTGGTTCGTTTGGGTCGTTTGCCATGTTCTTTCCCCTCGCGGGACTGACGACAACCCGCGCCCAGGTTCGAGCGTAGGCACTGCCTTGGGCCGCTTCCCCTCCCACCTTTCGACTTCAAACTAACGATGTCCGGAACGCTGAAGGTCCCCACGCGTTGGTGTGCATCAGTTCAAGAGGAGTTAGTGATGGATCGCGAACACATTAAAGGCGCCGCGGACAAAGCCAAAGGAACCATAAAACAAGGAGCTGGCAAGCTCAGCGGCGATAAGGAACTGGAACACGAAGGAAAAGCCGACAAGGCAAAGGGTGACTTGCATGAGGCGGCAGGCAACGTCAAGGACGCTGCGCGCAAAGCAGCGGACAGCTTGAAGAAGTGAGATGTCGAGAGGGGACTGAACACGGCCGCCGGAAACGGCGGTTTTCTTTTTCCGCCTTAGAAAAATGATTCCTGACCCCGGTGGACAGCGCCGAATTCTCCGACCGGGGGATCGTCCAAGTGGGTACTTTGCCACTTGGATCCGTGGGCTACAGGATACTACGGCCGATCATCGCGTGCCCTTCTAGGCTTTTGCCGCCACGGCTTCAACCTCGACCAGTATCCCCGGTCTTGCCAACGCGGTAACGACCACGAAGATCGAGGCAGGTCGCGCATCGCCGAGATGGCGCGAGCGCACTTTGCCGTACGCCGCCAAATCATCGGCGCGCGTTAGGTAATGCGTACACTTGACCAGGTTTTCAACGCCCATGCCGGCGGCGGCGAGGATCGCCTCAATGTTCTTCCAGGTCTGATCAGCCTGGCCGTCGATATCGGCCGCCATGCTGCCGTCGAGTGCATTGCCGATCTGGCCGGCGATATAAAGCCACCGCGCATTGGGCGGAACTTCGATGGCGTGGCTATAGGGACCGAGAGGAGCGGCGACGGTCGCAGGATTGTAACTCTTCACTGCACCAGCTGCGCCTTGAGCACTGGCATCCGTGCCGCCGGCGAGGACCGATGCCGCAGCGGCCCCCAGCACCAGCGCGGCCCGACGGTCCATTTTGTCGACAATCGATGCCAACTCGGTGGTGTTAGTCATATTGCTTCCCCTTTCGATGTTCCAGCCATCGCGTACGGCGCGTGGAAACGCCTGTTAAAACTTCATCGTAACTTCGAATGACCCGATCGACCAACCATATGTCCGCGATGCGATGGGTACATTGCTGCATGGCGGTCGATGTCGGCTTGGGGTCTCATTTGCCGACATCCTGCAGGACCTGAGGCATGTCGGCTTTACCCTTCGGGAAGCAGACATCGGAACCGTCGTCGGTCATGTCAGCTTTGTGTGCCATAACAGGAAAAAACTTCTTTACTCGATCACCTCGTCTGCGCGACCTAACAGGGGCAGCGGAACTGTGATGCCAAGCGCCTTCGCCGATCCTGCATTAATGAATAGTTCGAGCTTGGTGCCTTGCTGGACCGGCAGATCGGCTGGCTTTTCTCCCTTGAGGATGCGAGCGACGTACTTACCCGTTAGCTGGTAAGAATCGATGAGATTGCCGCCGTAGCTCGCCAGTCCACCGGCTGCGGCAAAGGAACGGTTTTCAAAAACCGCGGGCATAGCGTGACGTGCCGCAATCTCACCGAGCCGCGCGCTTCGGCTGGTGAACAGGGGGTCGGCGCCGATGACGAGCCCACCCGCGCCGAGCTCTGTCAGCTTGGCGAAGGTGGCCTCGAAATCACCCTCGGTGCTGGCATTCAGAACATGAAGGGTAACGCCGAAGCCTTTGGCCGCCGACATGGCTTCGTTGGTTTCGGTCCCCGCCAGTGCCGGATTAGTCGGATTCACCAGAAGGGCCATGACGCTGGCCCTTGGCACCAGCTCGTGCAGCAATTCCAGCCGCTTCGGAGTGACGAGTGAGTTGAGTTGCGTAACGCCCGTAACGTTCTCGCCTGGTTTGTTGAGGTTCGTGACGAGGCCAAGCTCGATCGGGTCAAACGCAGTTTCGAACACGATTGGAATTTTTGTATCGGCGGCCTTCGCCGCGAGCGCGGCTGGTGTGCTGGTCGCGGCGATCACGGACGCCTTTTTGTTCACCAGCTCGGCCATCATCGCAGGAAGTCGATCGGTATGGTTGTCCGCCCAGCGATATTCGATATTTACGTTTTGGCCGTCAACGTAACCAGCTTCGGCAAGCGCGTCACGAAAGGCAGCCAGTTGGCGTTGGTAATCACTGGCCGATTGGGAATTCAGAAATCCAACCAAGGGCACTAATACGGGCGGATCTGCCAACGCAAACAGCGGCCATACAGCGCCAACTCCAAGCCCTGCAGTGAAATCCCGCCGTCGCATCTATCCCTCTAGAGACTGGACGTCGCCGGATTGAAGCTTAGCACTACGCGCCTCGGCTGTGGATGGAATTGAGCCCTCCCCGAGCGACTGGGCCACTCGACTTCCGCCCCAGGGTCACGTGTGGACGGCAAGAGCTTCTTTGACGTCGATGCAGCATTGGTCGGGTGCGGTCATGTGTCCGGCCTGCCTGTGCGGCGCGGATGGCCGCTGGCCCGCGTGGTTCGGCAGCGTGCCATCCGCAAACGAGCGCAAGGCCTGCGCGCGGAGACGGTCATCGGGCGGCGCTACGCGTCGACCTCCCGTTGAATGACAAACAAGATCGGCACGTGCGTCTCGCGCCTGCGAGACGCACGGATCCTTCGGCTAACGTGACCACTGCCGATGGAACGCCTGTTTCGCCACGGCGTTCCAACTCATGAGGAGGAACTCGCCATGAAACTGAGAGGATTGTTTATCGCAGCCATGCTGCTGGTGCCGACCGCTGCACTGGCGGCGCCGGGCATCGTCACCACCACGGTCAACCTGCGGGCAGGGCCCGGTGAAGGCTTTCCAACGGTCGACCGCATCCCCGGGGGCGCCCC
>DATHOT010000411.1:0-24315 GCA_035484655.1 Bryobacteraceae bacterium
CACCGAACAAATGAAAAAGGCCATCGGCTGGGTTTGTCGCCCCCGCCGATGGCCTTTCGGAATCTGTTTTCCGAAGCCCTTCAGGCGGGGCCGGGTACGGCGACCTGAATAATAATGGGCAGAAGCCTCGGAAGCTGACCAAGCCGGAGAGTCGCAGATGCAGCCACGCCCGGTGGGGCGGAAACCACGCCAGCGGTACTCTCCAGTACGATCATTGAATCCAGCTTACCGGAGCATTGGCGCAAATGCAAGAGGGTCTTACCATAAATAATGTTAATGGCGAGATACGCAGCAATGGCGCTATTTTGCTAGGAAGGAGGCTACATGAAGATCCTTGTCATTGGAGGAACCGGATTCATTGGACCGTTCGTGGTCCGGGATCTGGTCGAGCAGGGTCATAATGTTGCGGTGTTTCATCGCGGGAATGCCAAGCCGGTGTTGCCTGACTCCGTACGGCGCATCGTGGGTGACAGGAACGACTTGGCGGCGCATCGAGCGGACTTCGAAAGGTTCGCGCCGGATGTAGTCGTCGATTTTCTGCTGAGCGATGACCGGCAGGCTCAGGCGCTGATGGAGTGCTTTCGCGGCTTGGTGTCGCGCGTGGTAGCCATCAGCAGCCAGGACGTGTACCGGGCTTACGAAGTACTGCTGAGGAAGACGCCGGGTCCGTTGCAAGAGCTGCCAATCACAGAAGAGGCGGAGCTCCGAACGCAATTGCATCCTTATGATCGCGAGCAGCTTCGAAAGTCGCAGGCGGCGTTCTCCTGGGTTACCGAAGACTACGATAAGATCCCGGTGGAGAAGATCGTCCTGGGCGACGCTCGACTGCCGGGCACCGTGCTGCGGCTCCCGATGGTTTATGGGCCGGGCGATCCGCTGCACCGGTTCTTCGCGACGGTGAAGCGAATGGACGATGGCCGCCGGGCTATTCCGATCCAGGAGGATATCGCGAAATTTATCCCGCCGCGTGGATACGTGGAGGATGTTGCCGCAGCCGTAGTACTGGCAACTCTGTCGCCTCGGGCTGCCGGCCGTATCTACAACATCGCCGCCGACCAACATTTCTCAGAGCTCGACTGGGCGCGGAAGATCGGCGACGCGATGGGATGGAAAGGCTCCCTCGTGCCTGTTCCCGCCGACAAAACTCCCGCGCACCTGTATATGCCGGTGAACGCGGAACAGAATTGGATCGTCAGCAGCAAACGCATTCGCGACGAGCTGGGGTTCGCCGAACCTGTAGCACTCGGCGACGGAATTGAGCGGACCATCGCTTGGGAGCGGGCCAATCCGCCGGCGGTGGATCCGAAGATGTTCGATTACGCCGCCGAAGATGCGGCGGTTCAGCATGACGGGGGCGAGTGCCGGACGGGGGCGTCCCGCGCGGACCAGGGGGTCCGCCCTACGGCTAAAGCCTAAACTTTGGGTAGAAACCTGCGGATGCCCAGGTCGTAAACCAGGCCGCCGATCAGGCCGCCTACGATCGGTCCAACGATCGGAACCCAGAAGACCAGCTTGCCGTCCGTCAAGCCGTTGTTCTTAAATCCAGCGACCACGGTGAACAGGCGGGGGCCGAAGTCACGCGCCGGATTGATAGCGTATCCGTGCATGCCGCCGAAGGACATCCCGACGACCACCACTACTAAGCCGATCAGGATCGGGGTCAGATTCGCGGGCGGCTGATTCCGCTCGTCCGTGAGGGCGAAGATCATCAGCAGCAGCAGAGCGGTGCCGATGATTTGATCGAACAGCCCGGCAGAGAGCACGTCGGGAAAGGCCGGGAAGGTGGTGAAGACGCCGGCGGTGTGATCGAGTTGGGGATCGGCCCGTAGGAAGGCGAGGTGGTAGTTCCAGAAGACCAGCGCGGCCGCGACGAATGCTCCGGCGACTTGAGCGATGGAATAGGGAATCACTTTCCACCAGGGAAATCCGCGAAAGGCCGCGACTGCGACCGTCACTGCCGGATTGAGGTGAGCGCCCGAGATCTTGCCGGCGATGTAAACGCCCATCGTCACCGCGAGGCCCCAGGCTAAGGTGATGTTGGTGTAGCCGCCGTTAACGATTTCGCCCGGCAAGCCGTGGCCAAACAGCACCACCATGGCGACGACGCCAGTTCCGAAGAGGATTAACACCATCGTGCCCAGGAATTCGGCCAGTAGTTCGGCGACCAGACTGTGTTTCATGTGAAGGGTGGATTTTATCATTAACGAGTACAGCCTCGTTTCGCGCTATATTTTTGCCATGAGAATAATGCTCTGCTGCATCGCGGCAATTTTGTGCATAGCTACCGCGCAGACCCGCAAAGTTTCCGACGCCGAGGTCCAGAAAGTGGACAAGTCCGCGCTTCTGATCGATACGCATAACGACATCACCAGCCGCACGGTGGAGGGATATGACGTCGGCAAGGCCAAGGACGACGGCCATACCAATCTCACGGCGCTGCGCGAGGGCGGCGTCGGGGCGCAGTTCTTCGCGGTGTACGTGGCAGCCAATTATGTGAACGGGAACCGCTCGGCGTGGCGGACGCTGGAGATGATCGACACCGTGCGTCACGATATCATCGAGCGTTATCCGAACGACTTCATGCTGGCGACCACGGCCGATGACATCGAGCGTATCCACAAACAGGGCAAGATCGCGGCGCTGATGGGGATCGAAGGCGGGCATGGCATCGAAGACAGCCTGCGGCTGCTGCGCGATTATTACGAGCTGGGCATCCGCTACATGACCCTCACGCATGCCAACACCAACAACTGGGCCGATTCATCGGGCGACATGGACAAGGCCGGTGTGGGGCATCACAATGGGCTCACAGATTTCGGCAAGCAAGTGGTTCACGAGATGAACCGGCTGGGGATGCTGGTGGACATTTCGCACGTGGCCGATAAGACTTTCTGGGACGCGCTGGAAGTAAGCAGCGCGCCACCGTTCGCCTCGCATTCCTCCTGCCGGGCGCTGTCGAATGTGCCGCGCAACATGACGGACGAGATGATCGTCGCGCTGGCGAAAAAGGGCGGAGTTGTCCAGGTCAACTTCAGTTGCGATTTTCTTTCGCAGAAAACGGCCGATGCGGACAAAGAGGTGACTGCCAAGATCGCGGCCGCGCACGCGGAGAATAATCGAGCACTGATCGAGGAATACCGCAAAAGCATTCCGCCCGCCACGCTGGCCGACGTGGTCGCGCATATCGATCACATCGTGAAGATTGCGGGAATCAACGCGGCTGGAATCGGCAGCGACTTCGACGGCGTGTCGTGCACTCCGGTCGGGCTCGAGGATGTCTCGAAGTTTCCGAACCTGACTCGCGCGCTGCTGGAGAAGGGCTATACAGCCGAGGACATCCGGAAAATCTATGGCGGGAATTTTCTGCGGGTGATGCGGGCGGCGGAGGCGGAATCCAAAAAAGGCTGCGCGGGGCTTAGATGTTGCTTAAGAATCCACAGGTCAGAGACCTGTGCCACGCTTGGCGCCAGGAGCGATGAGAGATTTCATGAGTTCTTGTCGGGCGCAAAAACAAAAAAGGCTGCGCGGGACCAGCGCGCAGCCGTAAGGAGACACGAGTTAGACGCCGGAATGTCTCTTCGCGGTCGTCCTGCGATCGTGGGAAACTCCGCGAACCGTCCGCTCACTGCGGGCGGTCTGCGTTGTGGAACTGACAACCTGACTAGTATTGGCCGAGAATGCCAGACGGAATGAATCCGTTAACAGCAGCCCTAGCGCCAGGAAGATAAACCAATATTTGACTACCGGCAGGAGCCGGATGCCCCCTCTAAGCATCCGGCTCTTTCTTCCCTCCGAGTCCTCCGATTCGAGCAGGGGCGAATGGTCGGTAGACCAACGGTTCCACTGCTCAATCCCTCGAATTGCGATAGGACTTGTCATGATCTGGCTCCTCGATTTGCTTTCGCTGGTTGACCTAGCGGGTTGCCAGCGGAACGTAAGTCATTGCCAGCTGCGCGCCGCCGTTGGCCACTTCCTTTTCCCTGCCGGACTTCATGAACGAATATCCGGAATACCCTGGCATCCAGACGGCGGACAGAAAGCAATCGCCGCTATAGCAACGGAACGTCAGGTGCGGATCGTTTTGAGCGGTCTCTCGTCCTTGAAAGCCGAGCAAAATGGAGTTGTTCGTGTCCATGTTGCGTATCTTCAGGAAGCCTCCGTTGTCGTTCGTTACGCTGTAGTTGCCGGCGGGAAGGGTTGACTGGCCCACATGGAAGCCGAACGGGATTTGGGCCGTTTCAGCGTTCTGGGCCATGAGCGAGGGGCTCCACAACATTGCGGTGAGTCCGGCTCCAAATACGAAATTGCGAATCTGATTTTTCATGGTGATTCTCCTTTTTTCGAGTCGCAGGGCGGCTGCCCGTCCCGGTTTCTCCTCCACTTTCTTTGATTTGCGAGCTTCCTAAGGGCAATTGCTTAGCCATAGTCTTCGGCCTTGGGATATGAAGAAGTTAGGGCTTGCAAGCAATGGAATGGAGAATCAAAAGGCGAGTTTACTAACCGATCGATTCCCGGGCCGGTCCCGCCACAAGGAGGATGTGCGGTAAATTATTGCAAGGGTGTGCTCGCGGGTTGAACGACGATTGGTGAATCTTTGACGAATGGAGCCGAACCTAGGCTGGTGGCTGTGCGTGGTCCTTTAAAAGGATCTATCTGCGCCCTTCCGGAGGGCGATTACTCGGTCGGGCGCCAGTCCACCTGCAACCTCAATCTGGAAGACCATGCGGTATCACGCAAGCACTGCTTGTTCATCCGCTCTGGGCGGCAATGCACTGTTAAAGATCTGGAAAGCCGCAACGGTACGTTCGTGAACGGCACGCCGGTCACCGAGCACCCACTGGAACAGGGTGACGAGATCCGGATCGGCGCGTCGGTGTTTTGCTACCTGGTGGATCGCGATCGCGCGGCCAGGTCAACTTCCGGAGAATTCAAGACCCGGCAATTGCAGGTGACCGACTCGATTTACTTGTCCGCGGCGGGCCAGTCGGTGCTGCCCCCTTCGGCTCGCGCCATGCACGATCTGCGAACGCTGTTGCGGGTGAGCACCATGCTGCATTCTTTCAGGGGATTGCAAGAGGCGCACGGAACGCAGGCAGCGGAAGTGCTGCGCAGCCATCTGGCTTCTTTGCTTTTGGAGTTGATTCCGGGAGAGCGCGGGGGCGTCTTCGTTCCTGGCGCGCCGGCGACGGACTGGAAACCGAATGAGGAAGTCTTCCAGCGGGTTTCGGGGGAACGGGTGGCGGTGTGGCTCGAAGACGCCGATGGCGCGGGTTTGTCGGCCGTGGCCGCTCCGCTCACGGTGCGCGGTGAAGTGGCCGCCGTTATTTACGTGGAATCGGCCGATCCGGCGCTCAAGTTCGACGAAGGTCATCTGCAATTGCTGACCGCGGTGGCCGGCATGGCGGCGGGCGCCTGGGAAAACGCCACAATTCTGGGTTGGTTACAGGAAGAGAACCAACGTCTCCAGCAAGAGCTCAAGATTGAGCACGACATGGTCGGCGTGAGCGCGAAGATGCGCGAGCTGCAACGTCAGATCGGCAAAGTGGCGCCCTCCAATTCGACGGTCTTGATTTTGGGCGAAAGTGGAACGGGCAAGGAGTTGATCGCTCGCGCAATCCACCGCAACAGCCTTCGGGCGGCCGGCCCGTTTGTCGCCATCAACTGCGCCGCGCTAGCCGATACACTGCTCGAAAGCGAGCTGTTCGGCCACGAGAAGGGCGCATTCACAGGGGCGATCGCGCAGAAGATGGGCAAGCTCGAGATGGCGCAAGGCGGCAGCGTTTTTCTGGACGAAATCGGAGAGCTTTCTCAGCTGCTGCAGGCCAAGCTATTGCGGGTGCTGCAGCAGAGGGAGATGGAACGCGTCGGAGGTACCAAGACCATCAAGCTCGACCTGAGAGTGCTGGCAGCCACCAATCGCGATCTCGAGGACGCCGTCAAGAAGGGCCTCTTCCGCCAGGATTTGTACTATCGCCTGAACGTTGTGGTCCTCACCGCCCCCGCACTCCGCGAGCGGCCGGAAGATACTATCCCGCTGGCCGAGTATTTTGCCAAGAGGTGTGCGCAGGATTGCGGACGAAAGATCATTGGCCTTGCTCCCGAGGCGCGGGTCTATCTGCGAAGCTATTCGTGGCCAGGTAACGTGCGCGAGTTGGAGAATGCGATCGAGCGCGCCGTGGTGCTGGGGTCAACTGATACGATTCTAGCGGAGGATCTTCCCGAGCATATACGCGAAACGCGGCCGGCTGAGGTCTCGGTCAGCTTGTATGAAGAAGCCGTGGAAGCCGCCAAGCGCCAGGTGGTGCTCAAGGCTTTCGATCAGTCCAACTATGATCACGAGAACGCGGCCAAGATCCTGGGGCTGCATCCCAACTATCTGCACAAGCTCATCCGGACCATGGATCTGCGGGCGGTGTTGAAGCGGGCCGGAAGGTAAATTTCCGGCCGCGGCTTTTTCTGAATTTGATTTTAGCGCTCAGCGAAGCGCGGAGCCACGCGAAAGAACTCTATCATCCTTCGCCCAGGCTTAACGACAGGTGTATCGGCATCGATGTCGAGCATGCGCTTGGCACACGCCGAGAAGCATTTGCCGATGTTGGAATCGGAACGCACCAGCTTGCCGGCCTTGAGCGCTCTACTGATTTCTTTATAGTCGTTAGGAAAGAAAGTGAACGCCGGCCGTCCGATCAATCGCTCCACGTCCTCAGTCCCAATCTCGTTTCCGTCGTTGCCGCTCCTGTTAACAATGACGTTAACCCTGTCCGCCATGTCCAAAGCTCCCAAAACGGCCAACTTTTCCCGGGCCATATGCAGTGCTCCCACTTCGGGCGTACAAACCAGAAAAACACGTTTTGACTGCTTCATTAGATCAGTTGAATACTGTTCGAGATTGCCTGATACATCGCAGACAATAGCGTCGTAAATGCGCCGGGCGAAATCCATCAGCCCGATCACTTTGTCGGACTCGATCCGATAGCCCAGCTGTGGTTTTCCCGCGTGCAAAATGTCGAGATCGCCTATAGAGCTAACCAACTGCGGCCACAGAGCCTCATCGAGGTCGGATGAGCGTTCGACCGCATCGATAACTGAAAAGCCCTCACCAAGTCCCGACATAAAGCGCTGCATACCGGAGGTCAAATCGAAGTCGGCCAGCAATGTCCGCCTACCGAAATTGTTCGCTATCGCAGCCGTCACGTTGAGCGCAATTGTCGAGCAGCCAACGCCTGGTTTGGCTGGAACAAAAGTGAAGACATCAGGTGTGGACCGGAACGCGGGCGGCGTTTCCTGGAGAGCCGCGCGGCACCGTCCGACGGCATCCAACAGTTCTCGTTGGCGAAAAGGATAACAGAGGTAGTCCCGAATGCCGAGGTGCATCAGATCGACCACTATCTCCAGGTCGAGCGACGAACCCCATGCGATGACCTGAATCCCGGGAGCCTCACGTCGAATACTTTCCAGGAGCGGTTTCAATTCCTGCGCATTTCCTTCGGCAAAAACGATGTGCGGCGCCAAGGTCACCAGGATACGGCTGGCGTTTGCATCAGAAGGCACGTCGGTCAACTTCCGGAGAACCGAGAGACCGCGAATTTCTGTGATCAGGTTCTCGAGTTCGGTTGCGTTAGCCTCTTTTCTGCCGATAATTATGGTGCGCAAAGGCGCTTCAGTTTGTGTAGGAATAGTCTTCATGTGTGGTTTGACCAGGTGTTGAGTGCATTCCGGAGGCCGAAGCAGGACCCTGCGATTTCAGTAGCTTGAGGATTCACTCCCATCCGCCGCGGAGCCACTTTGTCCCTAAGGTGCGCCTGCTTGGCTGATCTGGCGAGCTCTAATCCTCACCGGAATAAGCGCAGCGGTTCGTAAGATAAGGGCGCCCTTTGATCCGGCTACTCGTCTTTGAACAGCGGCTGCCCCGCCAGCGCCATCCTCGCTCCATATAGCGACAACGCCAGGACCGCAATCAGAACGAATGCAGTGGTGCCGACATACCAGACCGTCACGTCGGAGCCGATAGGAAAAGATACAAACAGGAGCACGACGAACATCGCTACGCTGAGCACCAGCAGTCCAAATCGCATGAGAGCAAATATCATCAGTGCGAAAAACAGGAGGCTCACCGGCCATTCGATCAGAGGATGAGCTGCGTTGGCGGCCAAAATCCCGGCCAGCGCTACGGTGATCACTCCGGCTGCCAGCCATTGCTTTCGCAGGATCGTGCGGCCCAGAAAGAGCATAAACAGAATGCCCAGCGATCGGAAGAGTGCGTCGATAATCAGGAACAGGAATTCGCCAGTGGCGAAACGCCCGCTGGTCAGCGTGATTAGCGCCGATGAGGTACGCACCATCGGAACTCCGAGTGGCCGGTAGGACAGAGCGCCGAAGCCCTCAATTAGCGCCAGCAGTATTCCCACGGCGACTCCCAGAACGATGTCTCGTCCGACCAGAGGGTCGCGCAGGCCGCCGGCCAGGATACGACTCCATGAAACGATCGTCTGTGGCCATTTCCTGCGAACGAAAGGCTCGAAGGATAGGTACATCACGCCCAGCAGGACTGCTTCGAAAATCGAGCGCATCAACGCCTGAAAGAACAGGTCGGCCTCTGCTTCCCCGGCGACGTGCGCTCCTCCAATCAACCAAGCTGAAAAGCCGATCGCAAACGAGAACAGCGCGAGCCGGGTGGCCGCTCGTGTGTCGCCCCTGCCCAGGCGAAGATTGTATCGCGCGAACGGGAACGATCCCAGGATGATGATAAGCTCGATGACCAGATAAACCAGGTCGCCGGCCGATCTTCCTTCGGGCCCAGGCTGGACATCGGGGAGGAGCACCACGAAATTGACGGGCTTTCCGTGAAAAGCGGCGGCTTCAACGCGGATCGGAATTTCCGGCGAATCGGGATACGTCCCGCTCCAGGCCGCGCGCACATCCGCCATTACGGGCGGCGTCCAGGTGGGCTCTGCCGGAGTGAAGCGCGCGAGGTCGAGTCCGGCGGCCGAGAACAAAGCTCTCCAATCGGGGGCAGGCCCTGGACCTTTGGATTGGTCCTCTTGCGGAGGTATGGCAGTGAATCCGCCCAGCCTTCCTTCCGTGTCCAACCGAATGTACAGCATTCCGGGAACATCCAAGGGCGGATCGTTCTGGCTGACCCGCAGGACATCCGATATCGCTCGAGGCGCGAGCGCTCGAGGACTGGAACGATACCAGAAGGCGATGACGGGAGGCCGGTTCACTGCCAGAAATTGCCCGGCGCGGTTGCGGAAATGGCCGAGCAGGTAGCGTAGATTGGCGATGCGGTAGGTAAATCCGTAAGCGCTCGAAAATCCTCGATCCGAATAGCCCAGCCCGCGGGCGATCTCTCGCGCCTTATCGGCCAACGCTTCCGGTGGTTTTTCGAAAGGGACTTTGGAAAGCAGTTCGGTCTGTTGGTTGACGAGCGCGAAGATCGCGAGTCCAGCAACGACGGCTGCTACAGATAACAATGCCCAGCGAGGACTCACGCCCACGTTTTGCCCGGAGGCCGCCACCATCTCCGGCGACGGCGTTTCTCCAGCGGCCAGCGCTTCGGCCAAAGGATCTCCACCCGGCAAAGCGGCCAACGCTGCGAATGCCGAGGCCGGACGGGCGCGCGGATCCGGCGCGAGACACCGCAAAATCAGGCTCTCCACGCCGGGATCGATGTCCTTCACTATGCTGCGCGGGTTGGGTGGAGCGGCTTGCTGCGCGAGCTTGAGCAGCTCTTCGCGAGTGGAGGCCACGTAAGGCGGCTTGCCCGTGAACATTTCATAGAGCACCACTCCCAGCGCGTAAATGTCGCTCTGCGTGGACACCTCTTTGCCCGAAAGCTGCTCCGGGGCCATATAGGCCGGGGTGCCGTTGCGCACTTCGGCGCCTTCGATGCTGCCTATTACACCCGCCAGCCCGAAGTCGGTGATCAGCACATGGCCGCGGCCATCGATCATGATGTTGCCGGGCTTGAGGTCGCGGTGCAACACGCCTTTGTCGTGAGCCGCGGCCAGTCCCGCGCAAAGCTTGCGGGCGATTTCGATGGCTTTGTCGGGCGGCAGCCTGCCGATGCGGCGAAGCAGGGAATGCAGGTCTTCGCCGTCCACGTATTCCATGGAAATGTATGCCAGGCCCTCGGCTTCGCCGATGTCGTAGACGCGGCAAACATTGGGATGCGAGACTTGTCGCGCGATACGAACCTCGTTGTTGAAGCGCTCCAGAAATTTTGGATCGCGGGCCAGCTCGGCGGGCAGGAACTTGAGGGCCACTTGCTGGCTCAGGCGAAGGTCCGTGGCGCGATAGACCTCGCCCATTCCTCCCGTGCCAAGCAGACTCACGATGCGATAGCGATCGCCCAGCAGGGTTCCGGGGACGAAGCGGCCCTCTTCACTGGAACCCGCACTCGTGGTGAGTTGCGTGTTAACCAAAGACGCCGGCGAACGGACATTCATGCATTGAGTGTCCCAAAATTAGGGACAGTGCACTCAAATACCGATTTGCGGGTCAGTTCGTTCTACGTGTCGCGCCGGAAATCATAGAAGACGCGAATGAGGTTGCCATCAAGATCGGCGGCCATAAACTCGCGCAGTTTCCACGGTTTGTCCTCGGGCTCGGAAACGAGCTTCGCGTTCGCAGCCTTCCATTGTGCGAAGAGTTCGTCGACCTCAGCCTTGCTGTGGAGATTGAGCCAGAAAAGGGTGGGACCGATATTGCCGTACGACTCGCGGAAGGAGCGATTGGTGATAAACAGTCTGCAATTCCCCCGGGAGATGCCTGCGATGCCCCCGTAGTCGTCTCCCCAATCGAAGGTGAAGCCCAGCGTGTTGACATAGTAGGCGGCGGCCTGGTCGACGTTCGCCGCGGGAATCTCGGGGACCGGCGCAGGGAACTGCATGGGTCTGTTGAGCTGATCGTAGCACGAACGTGCGCCAACACAAGATCAACGTTGGGTGAGGCAGTCTGACGGTGAGGCAACCGGCTGGACTACAGGTTTGCGCCGAAAGCGAGAAGACGACCCTCACAATCCTTCACTACAAACTCGCGCGATTTCCACGGCATGTTGGCCAGATGCCGAGCGAACTCCACGCCTTGGGCTGCGTACTCAGAATAAAGCGCGTCCGCATCTTCTACGAATAGGTAGGCGTCGAGCAGTTCGTCCGAATACTTATCAGGATTGGCGGTGGGTGGCTCGGCGCAGCGAAAATGAATCGCGTGCTGGTCGCGCGCAACGATGGCGTAGACTGGCGGATCTTGCCACGTGCCCAGACAATCGAAGCCGAGCCTGTCTTTGTAATAGGCGAGAGTGGCGGGAATGTCGGTGGTAAAGAATTGAGGCGCGATCTGACGGATCATGAATTCAGTCTAATGCAGATGAGTCAGCACTCACTTCGTAGCGGGGAAAATCCGGAGCGCGACCAGTCCCTCCGATCACGCCCCAGTAGAAGCGCTGGCCGGAAGTGGGCCAGAGCGATAGGAAGCGGATTTTCGGGGCCTTGAAGAGGAAGTAGTTCGGTGCGCAGTGAGCCTGAGAGTCACATCTGACGATTACGCTTAACTTAGATTCGCGGCTTTTTCCCACAACCGGCGGCAGGAGCTAGCGGGCGGCCTCCGATCGCAGCTTGGCGATTGCAGCCTGAGCGGCCTCGCCAACCGATTCGAATTTGTCAAAATTCGATCTCGCATTGTCATCCAGCAACGGGCGGAGGCGCGGAAGGGCATCGGTAGCCTTGAGTTCAATTAGAGCGTGGATGGCGAGAACTCGCATGTTCGGATCTGGATCGCTCAGTAATCCGATTAATGGAGTAATCGCGGATGGATTGCCAATCTGTCCGAGGGACCACGGAACAATGTAGTTTACGTCGGGGTCAGTCAGGAGAGGCACAAGGATGGGGATCGCGCGTGGGTCCTTCAAGTCACCCAGCAGGTGCGCGGCATAATAACGGTCCTCGCTGATCTGCCCTTGGACCCAGGGGAGACCTACCGACGAAATTCTATGAACCGCGCGTCTTTCGGAACCATCGCCAAGAATGGCGGCAATTACGTCAAATCCACGAGGGTCGCCAAGGCCGGCAAAGATGAAGGCGGCGTTTCCCCGTAAGTGCCGGTCTTCGTGTGTCAACCAGGACTCCAGCTGGGGGAGAACAGTCGTGTCGTGCGCCGCGACGATTGCCTTCGCCACCTCGAACTGACGCCAAAACACTCCCTCACTTTCGAATTGCCGGAGCAACTCGGGAACAGAGGGATGTTGCTGCCCGTGAATGACAAGCGGCGAAGGCAAGATCAAAAAGAAAAAAATGCCCAAGCGGGCGACCATCTGCTTCAGGGCCGCCGTGGATAAGAATCGGACCTCGCCCATACGCCTTCAGTGTAGTCCTCTTCGACTTGGAAACGGCGCAGGAAATGGCGGCATTGGCACCGCGCGGCGGCCCTCCCGGCGGATACCATTGGAGGCGGGAGGCTCTCATGCAGCGGATAATCGGTCGCATAGAGGCGGGCGCGGCGCTGGCCGTCCTACTCTCGCTGGCAACGGGCGGCTCGTTGGCAGCGCAGGAATTTGCCGGACGCGAGAAACTGCGCGCGCACTCGGATGAATTCCGCAAGGACGTGATCAAGGTCACCGACGGTGTCTACGCGGCGGTCGGCTTCTCGGACGCCAACTCGGTCCTGATCCAAGGCGACGGCGGGTCGATCGTCGTCGACACCACCAGCGACGTGACGGATGCGAGCGCCGTGAAGGCGGAGTTCGCGAAACTCTCCGCCGCGCCAGTACGCGCGATCATCTACACGCACTCCCACCCGGATCACACCGGCGGCGCGACCATCTTCGCCGGGAACGACCATCCCGAGATCTACAGTCACCAGCTCCTCGTCGATCGTGGCCCGGACGTAGGCCGAGCCGGCCGCGATGGCGGAGACCAGTTCGGCGCGTCCCTGCCGGATTCGTTGTTCATCAACGCTGGTACCGGCATGGAGTTCGGACGACGACCTGCTCCGACCGGCTACATCGCTCCGACCCGCACCTTCAGCGGCGACCGGCTGGAGGTCACGATCGCCAATGTTCGCCTGCAACTCCTCCATACGCCTGGAGAGACGCCCGAGAATATCGCCGTCTGGTTGCCCGACAAGCGCGTGCTGCTGCCAGGTGATGACTTCTACAAGGCCTTTCCGAACCTGTACGCGATTCGCGGAGCGCGCCTGCGTCCGGTCGATCAGTGGGTGGCCAGCCTGGGCATGATGCTCAACCTCGACGCCGAATACCTGGTGCCGGGCCATACGCGTCCCATCATAGGAAGCGCTAACGTGCGCGCCGCGCTGACTACCTATCG
Source organism: Bryobacteraceae bacterium (assembly GCA_035484655.1). Classification (GTDB taxonomy): domain Bacteria; phylum Acidobacteriota; class Terriglobia; order Bryobacterales; family Bryobacteraceae; genus Palsa-89. The sequence continues at coordinate 13,323 of DATHOT010000411.1, forward strand.
CGACGGCATCAAGTGGATACTCGACCAGACCGTTGAAGGCATGAAGAAGGGCGAGCGGCCGGACGAACTGGTGCAGCAGGTCAAACTTCCGCCGGTGCTGGCGGACAGCCCTTACCTGCAGGAGTTCTACGGTACGGTGGCCTGGTCGGTTCGCGCCATCTACACCGATTACGCCGGCTGGTTCGACGGCAACCCGACCAATCTCTTCCCATTAGCCGGGAACGACCGGGCGGCCAGAATCATCGATCTGGCTGGAGGACGAGACCAGGTGCTGTCGAGGGCGCGTCGCGCGGTCGTCAACAAGGACTTCCAGTGGGCTGCGGAGTTGACAGATTACGTCCTTGCGCTCGACGGCGGGAACGTCGAAGCAAAACGACTGAAGGCGACGGCGTTGACGGAACTCGGCGAGCGGCAGATCAGCGCCATCGCGCGCAACTACTACCTCTCCGCCGCTCAGTATCTGCTGCGCGGTTTACCCGCCCAGTGAGGTGGCTTGCCCATGCTCATGTGGCTTTTCCCTAACGCTTGAACAGTGGCAGGCTTTGAAGAACTCCAACGCCCGCAAGAAGCCCCAGGAGTGGTACCAGCAGCTTCAGAGAATTTGGCTCAGGAACAGCCGCGGATGTTGTGTAGTCAACTGAAACGTCGTCAACGCCGAAATTAAATGCGCCCTGATCGTCGACCTCCGCGAATTGGAGCTGATAGATGGAGCCGGCTGCTAGTCCCGTCAGCTGCATACTGAAGCTCTGATACGAACAACTCGCTGGAAAGCAGGGGTTGCTGTTCGGGTCGCCTAAAGTGGTTGGGTTCAACTGGAGAACCTGCGTGAGCAACGTCGGGCCGCTGTCATCTAAAGCGCCGGCACTGGATGTCAGTATATTTACGACCGCTTGATCATTGAGGTTTCCAGTATTGTTCAAGTAGTTGTAATCGAGAGTCGGCGGCGGCGTATAACCGGGATCCCAGGGAAAAACGCCGTTATATCCACCGAAAGAATAAAAGTATTGGAAGGATAACGTTAGCGTCCCGGGATTTACGGGAACCGTGAAGGACTGAAGCAGCGCCTCAGAACTCGGCCCGGTGTCGTCAGTCATAGCTGAGTAACTCCCTTCCGGAGGAGCCTGAACGAGGAACCCGTTTACCGGTGAGGAGGTGCCGGTTTGGGCATACCAACTGCCGCCGGCGCCGGATTGAGTCGCGACTGTCCAGCCGGAAAAACCACTTGATCCGGCGCCGCTATTGAGCTCAAAGCCGCCATTCGTTATTAGATTTACGGGGTTCGCAACTTCGATTCCGGCGCCGTAAAGAAAGCCAATTGCACAAACCACCGACCGTTTGATTGAAACCATAACTCTCCTTGTTAGGCGGATGTATGCAAGGCGGGAAGCTACCGCTGGTAAACGCTCTTGGTTGGCGCGCCGTCAACCTGGTTGCCATAGATACGGTTATTCACGAACGAGATGATGGTTCCGCCATCGAAAGTAAACAAACCGAAAGAATTGCCTGTAATGGTAGAATCCGATAGCCGTACCGTTCCAGTACCAACGACACCTATTCCGTAATAACTATTGGCGATCGACGATTTATCGATCGTTACGGTACCACCGGAGCATACCTGGACCGCGGCAAAACCATTGGCAGCCGTAGTTGTGATGACCACGTCGCGAATTTCAACTGTTATGGCCGGTGGGATGCCGACGGTGCCGGCGCAGGCCACACCTATGGCACCAGTCACGCCGTGAATCGTTGAGCCCTTGATCGTGACAATTCCAACGTCTTGCATGCCGAACGCTCCACTGACATTTGCGATATCTACATTTTCCACGTGAACTTCATAGGCCGATACACATGCCCCACACTGTGCCATGAAGAACGCGGTGGAGAACGCGGTGCCCGGGGAGCCCGTGATGGACAAATTCCGAACGATGATTGGGCCTGAAACAGTTTCCGATACGTTTACACCAAAAATGTTAGAGCCAATACTTATGCGGGCCATCCCGCCTCCATCGATCGTTATCGGGAAAGTGAGATGCACGGTGCCGTAATCACCCGCGTCGACAACGTCGACCTCGCCGCCGGAGTTCGTTTGATTGATAGCTGTCTGAAAAGTAGCGCAGGGCATAGTGCGAGTACACGGGTTGGAATCGCTCCCGGTACTCGAAACCCAGCTACGATCGTTCCGTGCGAAAACGAGTGGTGCGGTCAAACACAGCACGATTGCAAGTTTGCTCAGATGTTTAGACAATTTGCTATTCCCTTTGCCGTTGAGATAATGATGTTTTAGCGCTTAGATCCGTCAGCCACAAACTTTTCCACATCGACACAGCCCAAATGCAGGTGCGCCAGTTTGGCTCCCACTTCGGTCAGCGCCAACTTTCCGGGAGTTAACTTGTGGCAGGCTGTGCACCCGAATTCTTGGAAGCGTTCCGCCTTCTGTTGCTGCTGAGGTGAGCGCTTGTCCGCAGCTACCTGGACGATTACAGTCATTGCGGTCAGCATCTTGATGCATCCTTCGAACCCCTGCGCCCGTTCCTTACCTTTCGCGGTAAAACCAAGCTTTCCGTCTTGGCCTACGGTGTGGCAGTTCTTGCAGCCATGCGTGTCGAATACGTATTGGGCGAGCTCTCTAGAGCTTGCGCCGGCGGCGATCATCCGGTCCAGTTTGTCCGCGCCCAAAGCTGTCGCTGGCCCGCCAAACGTGACCGCAACCAGCAATAGCGCTCCCAGAGCGAGCCGGAGGCGTTTCCCGGATCGCATCAGGCCACTCCCCCATAGAAGGAGCGCGAGCAGAATGACCGAGAGGCCGAAAGTCCACGGGCGAGGTCCGCCGGAAACAGGGAGATTGGTGGCGCTGCTGCGCTGCAGATGGACGACCAGCGTGGCAAGCGTGTAGTCCGAAGTTAGCGGCTTCCCGCCGGTGACGTCCTGAAGGTAGAAGGTTAGCCCGTCCGAGACCCATGTGCCGGTTTGGATCGACCCGCGGTTACCTTGCTGCGTCAGGACGACGCCATCCGGGCTCCCGATATGTATTTCGATGACCTGGGCGTCCGGCGCGTTCCAGTTGATGGTCGTCGATCCAACGATCGCATTGCCCGTCACTGTTATCGGATTCGGATTAGCCGTCAGGGACGGTCCGACAGAAGGGCAAGGCGCGTTGACCGAGGTCATACAAATGTTGCCCTCGAACGCGTTGGCTCCCGCATCCGCCAAATTCTTAATATCGAAACCTCCGTTTGCCGTATGGTCCACGGCGACTTGCACGGGAGGATTACCTACAATCGTGTTTCCGCGAAAGAAGTTGCCCTGGACCCCGGTAGTCACAAAAATCCCATTTGCATTGCCGACTATCTCGTTATTTTCGATTGTGTTATCGGTATCGATCGCAGCCGGCATGCCGATTCCAAAATTATTCCCTTGACCTGCATATCCATTTCCACTGATCCGGTTCGCACGGAGCCGGTTATGGCTTGCGCCCGCCAGTCATATACCACCGCAAGGAGCACCGAGATTTCCGTTTGCGATCGAAATATTGTTCTCAATCAAATTGGAATCGCCGCCTATAAGGATGCCAGATGCGCAATTGGTGGACGTGGTCACGCCGGTGATGTGCGTGCCGGTACTGCCATTGATGATGATGCCGTGCACGCGAAACTGCTGAACGATGCCTGGTCCGCGGATAGTGACGCCCGTTTGGCCAAGAATTCGAATGCCCTGCTCGGCTCCTGAGTTACTGCTGCCCTCGCAGCCAGTTTGTGGAACCGCCTGCCCGGTCATAGAGAAGCCGTTCAAAGCAAGCGTCACGTTCGATGCCGCAATATCGAGGCAGGGCGCTCCGGTGACCGTGCACGTCACGTCGCCTACGAGTTGGCTGTCCTCAGTGATGGCCATCGTGGCAGTAATCGTTCCACTGATCTGTGCCGCTTGGACGGGCGCCCTTGATATGAGAGCGGTCGTACAAAGAAGCGCGGCAACGCAAAGACCTGTCCTTCGAAGTATCACAATGATCTCCTTATCTTGTTGGATATTTTTGGATATTTTCCGTACGCCACAGCCTAAGGGAACTGATACTGGCTGATGTTGCAGAAGCAGAATTCATCGAAGCTGCCGTTAGCCAATTGGTGCAGTCTATCCACCATGTGGTTATGACCACCGGCGAAGGCGCGATAAATCCCCGTCGCTTCCAATATCGTTAGCTCGAAAGTTCCTTCCAAGTAATTTCCACCCATCCCGTCCGGGAATGGGACGAAACCGTTAAAACCGGGCGGCGCTCCCGCTGGAACAGGTAGGAACTGCATTGCAATCGCTCCACCAGGGAGATGGTACGCACACAAATTCCCGTTGAACTGGACATAAAAGTCGCCGATAGTCTTATCCTGATCCGCGCTACCCTGAACGCCGAAGATCGGGTAGATTTCCGTTGTCGAATAAGTACCATCACTCAAGTTCACGGAGGACAAGCCAAGATTGGGTCCGTGAACAACCGGCTGATACACTCCCGTCAGCAGAAGGATGAAAGGATTGTTCGGGAGTGCGCCGGGTTCGCCTAGCATGCGCCCAGGCGATGCAAGTAGCGCGCCCAGCGCACCGCCGAGGAAGGTTCTTCTGTGTGGCTGGACTGGTTGTTGTCCGTTACCGAACTTGGTTCGGTCAATCAAGGCTTGCTTGGTGGTCATAGGAAACATGGAGTGCCTATCGAGCATGTATGGGCCACTTTCGTCTATTGGGAACAAGAGGTCAAGAATCCTTGTGGTGGTTTTTTGGTTACCGCGCAAGTTACTGAACCCAAAACACCCTCATGCTGCCGGTTACCGCGCTGCTGAGCTCCTTAAGGCTCCAAGCGTGATAAACTTGATCTACTCCAAGGCTTAAGTTTTGATGCATGCGTCATCCAATTCAAACCGCATCATCAGGTTTGGCGTGTTCGAAGTCGACCTGCGGGAAGCAGAGTTGCGCCAGTCGGGCTTGCGGCAAAAGTTGAGCCCGCAAGCATTCGATGTGTTGCGAGCGATGCTGGAACGTCCCGGCGAGCTTATCACTCGAGAAGAGCTGCGGGAGCGTTTGTGGCCCGGAAATACGACGGTCGACTACGAACTCGGGTTGAAGAAGTGCATCAACCGGATTCGCGAGGTGCTGGGCGATTCTTCAGATCATCCTCGCTTCGTTGAGACGGTACCGCGGCGCGGGTATCGTTTCGTTGCATCCATTCAGGAACATGAGCCGTTCGCATCTGGAACTGGGTCCGCGGCAGAGAAGATTTCAACCCCGCCAGTTGATATACAAAACGATCGCGGCCCCCAGCTTGGCAGAACCGTAAAGCGGCCAACGAAAGTCTTGCTAGCAGGCGTTTTGGTTGCAGTAATAGCGCTTGTCTCGACCTGGCTGCTCAGAGGTTATGGCCGTAATGGATCGAATGTGCGAGCTGTATCGTCAGCCGAGGTCATGCTGCTCCCGTTGACCATTGAGGGCGATCAGAGGCTGCCGGCGCTTTCCCCCGATGGCAGCCGGGTCGTGTTCCTGCGCTCGGCCCGGCAACGAACTGAGTCAGGACTCTACGCGGCGGTAGTCGGCTCCCAGAGTTCGGTCAGATTAACGCAAAATGATGAGCCCGGGCTTCTCAAGGATGAGAAGACTCCAGCAGTAGGTGACCCCTACTCTCCCGCATGGTCTCCAGACGGCCGTGAGGTGGCTTTCCTTCGCGATCGGGGCGACAAATTTCTGATTGAGACAGTACCGGCGCTGGGCGGAGCTGAGAAAACTATTTATGCTGGGTCGCGCTCGCCGTTCGACTACGAGACCGGAAAAGGGGGACTGTCTTTGTCGCCCGACGGTAAACTCATCGCGTTTTCCGAGTGGAACGCGGCGATACAGAGAAGTTCCATCAAGGTGCTGTCGCTGCGGGATTCCAGTACACGAGTCCTCACGTCGCCTCCGCCAGCCAGCCACGACCGGCGGCCGGCTTTCAGCACCGACGGCGGCAAATTGGCTTTCATCAGGTCTTCGGGGCCGGCCTCGGTCGAGGAGCTTTTTGTAATTTCCGCAGCGGGCGGTGAACCGAAACAACTAACTTTCGATCACAAGCAGATCTTCGGGCCTCCCGCTTGGACCCAAACTAACGAAATCGTTTTTTCTTCCAGTCGTGGGGGATTGCCAACGATTTGGCGCTTACCAGCCTCAGGCGGCATTCCCCAACGGGTTCCGGAAGCCGGCCCTGCTGCGTGGTACCCTTCGCTCTCCCAATCCGGAAACGAGCTTGCTTATGAATATGTCGACGAAGAGGAAAACCTGTGGCGCCTCGAGTTAAACGGTCAGATTCGCGCACGGATGCCGGCTTCGATCTTAGTTTCTTCAGCGAAGGCCCAGAACTTGCAGCCGCAGTTTTCGCCTGACGGCCACAAGATCGCGTTCCAAAGCTCGCGGTCCGGCTATCCGGAGGTGTGGATCTGTAACAGCGACGGCTCTCATGCAGTGCAAGTCACAGACTTGCGCGGCTTTGCCGGAAGCCCGCGGTTTTCACCCGATGGACGCTATCTTGCATTTGACTATCGTTCGCAGCATCACAGTGACGTTTACGTAGTCGAAATTGGCGACGGCCATCCACATCCCGTCGTTGCTTTTCCTGACGCCGACAGTTTTCTGCCGAGCTGGTCGCGAGACGGGCGGTCGATCTACTTCACGTCGAATCGCGGAGAAAAGGGTTATCAGATTTGGAAACAGTCTGTTAAGGACGGGGCCGCGGCCGGGGCGCCGACCCAAGTGACGCGAGACGGAGGCTTCGGGGCAGCCGAGACTGTAGACGGAAAATTGCTGCTTTATGCAAAGCGATGGAGCCAAGGGTTCTGGGCAAGGCCGCCCAACGGGGGCGCCGAAACCCGTATTTGGGGTGGGCCTGGGCCCGACAACTGGAGCAATTGGGCTGTGACGAAGAGCGGCATTTACTTCTTTGCCCCAGAGAATGGATTGCCCCCGAAGATCGAATATCTTGACTTCAAGACCAAGCAGTTATCGCAAATAGGAAGACTTGACAAGCCCTCTTTTTATGGCCTGGCCGTATCACCAGACGGGGGCAGCCTTCTGTACTCGCAATGGGACCGCAACGAGCATCAAATTTTGGTGATGGAACATTTCCACTGATCGGCGCACCGCTAAAACGTCAGGCTAATTCTCAACTTCCGCCGATTCGTCCTGCTGGTCACGGGTCGGCGGGCCGGGGAACCGGACCACTTCTACCCGCAACATCGATGTGTCGCCGCCGGCCAGGATATCGAGCAGCAGGAAATGGTGAAACCCGCCATCGGAGTCGGCGAGTCCTTTCACCAGCGGCGCTCCCAGGCCGCCCGTCAAGCGCGTCTCGATTCCGTCCTGATTGTACGCGGAGTACATGTGACTGTGACTCACGAACAGCATCGCGACTCCGTATTGCTTGAACAAGGCGAGCGCGGCGTCCGACTCGCGTATGGCGCGCGGCCCATCCTCGTCCATGGCATGCGTAGTGATCGGATTCTTTGCCAGCGCCTTATGCATCCCGACCAGGATTATGCTCTTCGCCGCACTGGCAGCCTGCAGGTCGCCCGCCAGCCAGGCAAGTTGTTCATCGCCGAAACCCTCGCCTCTCCGGCTGACGTTGTCCAAGGCGATGAAGTGCGCCAGTTTCCCGATCTCCGCGCTGTAGACCACTTGCGCGAGTGGCGCCAGTTTGATGCCGGGCTTGCGCAGGAAATCCTCCCTGAATTTCTCGATCGCGTGCCGGCCGCTGGTTAGCCGCACAGCTCCGAAAAGCTCGACCTCATGATTTCCGATCACGGGGTAGAACGGAATTCCGGCCAGATCCCGGAGGCGCGGCATAAAGAAGCGATCCGAGAGGCTGGTGATCTCCATGTCGCCGAGGAACACGAACGCCATCGCTCCCCGCTTGCGGGCCTCCTGAAAGGCCCATGGAACAACGTGCGAGCGGTCATCGCGGGAGTCGCCTCCGATCGCCAGCCGGATTACGCCGGGGTCTGGATGGTCGGGCAAATGGTCCGTGTGCTGGAAGGCTGAGCAACATTCGGCGCTGCGTATGCTGCTGGACCGGCCGCTCTTGCATCCACCGGCGCCCAGTAGCAACAATGCAGCGGCCGCCTGCGATACCACCAGACAAGTCGTTAATTTCACCGTCCCACTGAGGCTAGCAGGTTCTGTCGTAACCTAAAACCTTAGACTCCACTATGGCCGAATCTCCCATCACTCCCCGCAACCAGGACTTCGCCGCCTGGTACCAAGACGTGGTCATGCAAGGCGACATGGCCGAGCCGGCCGAAATCGTGAAAGGCTGCATGGTCATCAAAGCCAATGGCTATGCGGTCTGGGAAGGCATCCAGCGCGAATTCGATCAGCGCTTCAAGGCCACCGGCCATCAGAACGTTTACTTCCCGCTCCTGATTCCGCAGAGCTTCCTGCAGAAGGAAGCCGAACACGTGGAAGGTTTTTCGCCCGAGCTCGCAGTAGTGACAATCGCCGGCGGCAAGACGCTCGAAGAGCCGTACGTCATCCGTCCGACGTCTGAAACCATCATCGGGCATTTCTTCGCCAAGTGGATCCAGAGCTACCGCGACCTCCCGGTGCTGGTGAACCAGTGGTGCAATATTATCCGCTGGGAGCTGCGCACGCGGATGTTCCTGCGCACCACCGAGTTCCTTTGGCAGGAAGGCCACACGGCCCACGCCTCGCACGAAGAATCGCTAGCCGAAGTGCTGAAGATCCTTGACGTCTATGCCGACGTCGCCGAGAACATCATGGCCATGCCTGTGATCAAGGGCATGAAGACTCTGGCTGAAAAATTCGCCGGCGCGCTGCGCAGCTACGCCATCGAAGCCATGATGCAGAACGGGCTCGCGCTCCAAGCCGGAACCAGCCACGACCTCGGCCAGAATTTCGGCAAAGCTTTCGACGTCCGGTTCCAAAGCAAGGAAGGGCAGCTCGATTATGTTTGGCAAACCAGTTGGGGGGTCAGCACGCGCTTGATCGGCGGCCTGATTATGAGCCACTCCGACGACAAGGGGCTGGTGCTGCCGCCCAAACTCGCGCCCGTGCCTTCCGTCCTGGTTCCGATTTATCGCAAGGACGAGGAGAAGGGCCGTGTGCTCGAAGCTGCGCACCGTATCGCCAAAGACGTCGGCGCCAAGATAGACGACCGGGAAGGGCAGAGTCCCGGCGCCAAATTCTTTCACTGGGAGCGGCGCGGCGTGCCGGTGGTTCTCGAACTTGGGCCGCGCGATCTGGCCGCCAACAACATCGTCCTGAAACGCCGCGATACCGGGACCAAGGAGCCTTTGCCGCAAGCCGAGCTGGCCGCGCGACTGCCGGCCGTGCTCGCCCAAATGCAAACCGATCTCCACCGTGCCGCCAAGGAGCGCCTCAAAGCCAACACGGTGCTCGCAAATTCGCTGGACGAAGTAGAGTCGATTCTCAGGGAGGTGACGGCTGAAAAAGGCGGCGGCAAATTCGTCATGGCGCACTTGAAGGACGATCCGGCCTGCGACGCGCGTCTCAAAGAGTTCAAGGCCACCGTGCGCTGCATTCCGATGGCCGACGAATACGATGGCCCGGGGAAATGCATTGTCACCGGCGAAACGGTAGATCGCCGCTCGGTTATCGCAAAGGCTTATTAAATGAAATTGATTCTCGCCGCCGTCCTGCTCGCTGCTACGGCGGCAGCCCAGGCTCCCGATCAGATCCAGATCAATCCTCCCTTCGTACGCACCCCGGACAAAGTCGTGAGCGCCATGCTCAAGTTGGCGGGCGTCAAGGCCAGCGACTTCGTGTACGATCTCGGCTGTGGCGACGGGCGCATCGTGATTGCCGCCGCAAAGGAATACGGCGCGCACGGAGTCGGAATCGATATCGATCCCGAGCGCGTTCAAGAGGCCCGCGAGAATGCGCGAAAGGTCGGCGTGGAAGCCCTGGTGAAGTTCGAGGTGAACGACTTGTTCGCCGCCGATATCCACAACGCCAGCGTGGTCGCGCTTTATCTGCTGCCCGACGTGAATCTCCGCCTGCGTCCAAAGCTATTGAAAGACCTGAAGCCGGGAACGCGCATCGTGTCGCACGATTTTCATATGGGCGATTGGAAACCTGAGAAACACGAGTTGGTTGATGCCGCCAGCAGCATCTATCTTTGGCGGATTCCCGAGAGGGGGAGGATTCCCGCCAAATGACGAAACCTTTGCACGTCGGTCTCATCGTTCCATCGTCCAATACGGTAATGGAACCGGACTTTCATCGGCAGCTTGGACAGGTGGCCATTCTGAGCACGACCAGGATATTTCTGGAGAGCGTGACTCGCGAGGCGGAAACCAGGATGCTGGAAGATGATCTGCCCAGAGCGGCAGAGCTCATCCGCACCACCGCGCCGGATGTTGTAGTTTTCGGCTGCACCTCGGCCGGAGCACTGGGAACATTGGCCCACGATAGCGCAATTGGCTCGAAGATCGAAAAATTGGCAGGCGCGCCGGCCATCACGGTGCTTCACGCCGTGCTGTCGCAGCTGCGCGTCATCGGACCACGCAAGCTGGCCGTGTTCACGCCGTACATACCGGACTTGACCAACGGTATCGCATCGTCGCTCGCCGAAGCCGGATTCCCGCCGCTGAAAGCGGCCGGGATGGGCATCCAGGTAAATCTCGACATCGGACGGGTGGCGCCTGCCGAGATCGTCGATTTTGTCGAGTCTCAAATCGAAGGTAGCACGCCGGATTGCATTTTCCTTTCGTGCACCAACTGGCGCGCCATCGAAGCCATCGAACCGCTGCACCGGAAGCTGGGGATACCCGTCGTTTCGAGTAATCAAGCCGCTCTTGTAGCTGTGGGGCAGGTCTCCGGCCTGCCGGTTAAACCACATTCTTCAGCGCTTCCCGCTTACTCAGGGGACTGAGCCGCCCCTCGTGCTCGGCCACATAGCGGAAAACTTCTTTAGCATCGGTTTTGGCAAATTGGCGCAGCGCCCAGCCGATCGCTT
>DATHOT010000412.1:0-26295 GCA_035484655.1 Bryobacteraceae bacterium
TTTTCTATTCAGTGATTCAAGGAAACACAGTCGCTATCGACGAGCCCCAGCCCCCTTACGGCTTGAGCTACACCAGTTCTGGCGAACCGCTTTTTGCTACGCCATTCATCTCCTCAGCCGATGGCCAGGTTCATGTGCAGCCTTTTCCGCTGACGTTTCCTCCCCTGAACGCATCCGCAACTCACCCCAATCCGAACATCGATTTCTCGCCGTTTCTTCCGCAGGCCGGTATGACGGCGCCGCCCCCTAACAACACGTATCCATACAACGAAAATTATTTCTTGGCGTTAGAGCGCGAGCTTTGGGCAAATACGTTACTGAGCTTGAGCTACGTTGGCTCGCAGGCGCACCACTTGTTAGCGATCTACTCCGCTAACCCTGGCAATCCGGCTCTTTGCCTGGCTTTGAGCCAGCCCAGCACTGTCGCTCCCGGTTCGCCGGCCTGCGGACAATTTGGAGAGGACACTACCTACACAACCGCTGCCGGCCGGGTCATCAATGGCACCCGGGGACCACTCGGACCCAATTTCCACAACAACGATTACGACGCCAGCATCGGAAACTCGAATTACAATTCGTTCCAAGTCAGCGTGCGTCACTCCGGTCCGCGGCTCGATTTGATGCTGGCCTATACGTTCAGTAAATCCATCGACCAGGCTTCCAGTATTTCCGACCCTCTCGACCCTTTCAATTTCCGCTTGACGCGCGCGCTATCGGCCTGGGATCTAACGCACGATCTGGTGGCGACCTACCTATATCAACTTCCGCTAGGCCATTTCTCCGGGCGCGCGAAATTCCTGACCGAGGGATGGTCGATTTCAGGAATCACGCGGCTTGCCTCGGGCTTCCCGGTGACCATCTCCAGCGACACCGATCGCTCTTTTATGGGAAGCCTGCCTAACGGTGTAAATAATCACAGCCTCGACCTGCCCGATTATTCTTCGGGCGCGCTGGACCTCAATGGCAATCCACGCAATGGCCTCCCGTATTTCGACACGTCTCTCTTCAGTCCCAATGCTCTAGGTACTCCCGGGACAGCCTCGCGGCGCAGCTTTCACGGGCCCGGTATGCTTAATTTCGATCTGGCCCTGCTGCGGACGTTTCGATTCTCGGAATCGAAGGCGCTGCAGTTCCGGATGGAAACGTTCAACACCTTCAACCATGCTCAGTTCTTCGGACCGGTGGCGGTGGATGGCGATTTTAACAGCAAATCATTCGGTCAGGTTGTGAATGCCGCTCCCCCGCGATTGATGCAGGCCGCACTGAAATTTACTTTCTGACTATGAAAACTCTATTGATCCTTGTGCTCGTAAGCATTCCGCTCGCGTTCGGGCAAACCTTTTCGCGAAGCGAGCCATTCGCGAATCCAGCCGGCGCGGGAAGCATTCAGTCCAACTGGTCGGCGACGCCCGATTACGGGGCGCTTTTGAGCTGGACCGAACCGGGCAGAGAGGGCTCGCTTTCTCTGCGTTATGCCAAGCTGCGTGGGGGCAAATGGTCGGAGCCTCGCACGATCGCCGCCCAGCGCCACTTCTTCCGCCACCCGGCTGAGCTGCCCGAGGTCGTGCAATTGGGCGAGCATCAGTGGCTGGCGCATTGGGTTGAGATGCCGAAAGAAGAGAGCGAAGCCGAGTATGTGTACACTTCGTCTTCCACCGACGGCGTCAATTGGTCGATGCCCACGATGGCGCATCGCGATCGTGCTCCAGTGCAGCACGGCTTAGCTTCGATGGTCCCGAGCGGCGCCGGCGAAAGCTCTCTGTTCTGGTTAAAAGGGGGCGTGAATGAGGAGGCGCCCGCTGCTTTAATGCGAACGATCGTCGACGCGTCCGGTAAAGAAGTGCGCGAGGAGCGCCTGGCCCCGGACGTTTGCGCCTGCTGCCCCACTGCGGTTGCCAAGACCGACAAGGGTCTGTTGCTTGCCTATCGCGGTCACACGACTGCCGATATCCGCGACATCGATGTCCTGCGCTTCGAGAACGGTCACTGGTCGCAGCCCAGGAATTTGTACGCCGACAACTGGAAAATCAATGCGTGCCCGACTAATGCCGCCTCCGTCGCCGCTGTGGGCAATCAAGTTGCCATCGCCTGGTTTACCGGGGCGCAGGATGCAACGAAGACCGAGATCGTGTTCTCGAGCGATGGCGGTTCGACCTTCACCAAGCCAACGACTGTAAGCACCGGCCGCTCTTTCGGATATACGTCGGTTGTACTCATCAAAGACGCCGCGATCGTCTCCTGGCTGGAGCAGGGCAGCGGCGGCGGTGCCGCGCGCGTGTTGGTTCGCGAGATCAGTTTCGCGGGCGCGGCTGGACCCGTGCTGCGAGTCGCCGAGGGCGGCCGGATGGGGCTCGGATATCCGCGCCTTTTGCATTCCCTGCAAATCGGCGAAACTTTTATCACCTGGGGCGATCCCAAACAGGTGCAGACCGCGCGCCTGAAAAAATAGCTCGCGCGTACGTGCGTGTTACACTGAAAAGAAATTATGAGAGAGCGCTCAGAGGCCTCAGACCTCGCTGGGGAAGCCTACGTCATCATTCGTGAGCGGATTCTGCGCGGAGAAATTGCGATCGGTCAGGTCATCTCCCGGCGCAAGATAGCTGTAGAGCTGGGAATGAGTTTCCTGCCCGTGTCGGAGGCCTTTTTAAGACTGGAGTTTGAAGGGCTCCTGGAGAGCCGCCCGCGCGCCGGCACACGCGTCCGCATCCCGAGCCGGGAAGATGTTCGCGGGCACTATCTGGTGCGCGAGGCGCTCGAAGCGGAAGCCGCCCGGTTGTTCACTGAGATGGCCACTCCCGAGGAACGCGCGGAATTGGTCAGGCTGGCTGCTCGCGTGGACGCGATGTCCGTGCAGCATGAGACGGATCGTTTCCACTATTTGAATTTGCACTCCAAGCTGCACCGGCGGATTGCCGAATCCACGCGCTGCCCGGCGCTTTGCGACGCCATAGAGAAGACCCGCGCCCTGTCGTCTACCTGGCTGTGCGTGGCCCGCTCGTTTTCGAACGGGACTACACCACACCGTCACATGGATCTGCTGGACGTTCTGGTGAACGGCGATCGCGAGGCTGCCGCCGAGGCCATGCGAGAACACGTGACCACCAGCATGCAACGCGCTCTGGAGCGGCTGGAACCGTATTTCCGCGCGCGCAAAGCTCACGCGAAGACCTATTCGCGCAATCCCAAGAAGCAGTTTGTAATCGAAATGCCTGTCGAGCACAACGGCAGCGTCAGTCTCGAAAGCCCGCAGGCCTAGTTTGAACCCCGGCGGCTCGCCGGAGCATCTGAATTATATCCATGGATACAGAGGTCGGCACAGTACAAACAGCCCCGGTAACGGACGCAGGCCAGAAGACCGTATTCCCGATCCTGATCGCCGCCAGCTTTTGCCACTTCTTGAACGACATGGTGCAGTCGCTGCTGCCGGCGATTTATCCGCTACTCAAAGAGACTTTTAAGCTCGACTTCGGCCAGATCGGGCTGATCACGCTCACCTATCAGCTGGTCGCCTCGGTTTTGCAGCCGGCCATCGGCCTGTATACCGATTTGCGGCCCAAGCCCTACTCGCTGACCCTCGGAATGGGCCTCACGCTAGTCGGCTTGCTAGTTCTGTCGGTTTCTCCCACCTACGGCGTGCTGCTGTTTGCGGCAGCGCTGGTTGGAATGGGCTCGGCCATCTTTCACCCGGAGTCGTCGCGCGTGGTGCGTACGGCGTCGGGCGGCAAACATGGATTTGCGCAATCGTTCTTTCAAGTCGGCGGCAACACAGGATCGGCCCTGGGACCGTTGCTGGCGGCTTTTATCGTGCTGCCGCGCGGCAAATCGAGCATTGCCTGGTTTTCGCTGGTCGCTCTGCTGGGGATGATCGTGCTCGCGCGCGTCGGCGCCTGGTCGAAGACTCATCGAATGATCGTGGCCAAGACGCTGGCTGCCGGTGCACAGCAACGTCATGCTTTGTCCTCCAAGAAGGTCGCTTTCTCCATTGCGATTCTGATCGCGCTGATCTTTTCGAAATTCTTTTACCTGGTCAGCCTGAACAGTTATTACACGTTTTACCTGATGAACAAATTCCATGTGAGCGTGCAGAGTTCGCAGATTCATCTGTTCATCTTTATGGGAGCGGTGGCGGCGGGCACCTTGATCGGTGGACCCATCGGCGATCGTATCGGGCGTAAGCCGGTAATCTGGGTTTCGATTCTGGGTGTCCTTCCATTTACGGTGCTGCTGCCCTACGCCAATCTCTTCTGGACAAGCATCCTGACGGTGATCATCGGCGTCATCCTGGCTTCGGCCTTTTCGGCCATTCTAGTTTACGCGCAGGAACTGGTGCCGGGCAAGATCGGCATGGTCTCCGGCATGTTCTTCGGACTTGCGTTCGGCATGGCCGGCATCGGCGCGGCTGTGTTGGGCAACCTGGCCGACCGGACCAGCATCAACTTCGTCTACCAGGTCTGTTCATTCCTGCCCGCGATCGGTTTGTTGACGGGATTCCTGCCGAACATCGAGCAGGGGAAACGGAAGCGGGCGTAGTGGGCCAAAGTTTAACGCAGGTCGGAGACCTGCGCCACGGCATCCAGCACTTCGCGGTAGCTCTTGGGAGCTTCGCCGCTGAAGCGCTGCTTCAGCCCGAGCTGCGCGCTCCAATCCATGCGGCGGACGATCGCTTCGGCCATGATGGGCTCGATGTCGAGAGACCGGAGCGTTTCGGCAACTTCTTCCATCTCTCGGGCGCGGCGTTCGCCGTGGACGACCACACGTCCGATCATGTAATCGGCCAGCTTGGGCCAATCGATGCCCGGAAAGCTTTCTGCTAACGATGCGAAAACGCGCGGCTCGGCGCCGTAGCGGCTCGCTCCCAGAACGCATTCGGTGATTAGCGCCTCCATGCCTTTCACCATAATGCTGCGGAACATCTTGGTCGCGGACGCTACTCCGATTTCGCGGGCCGCGATCTCAATCGAAAATCCGAGAGGCCTCATACGCTCCGCGAATTCCGGCGCTGCTTCACCGCCGGCCAGCATCGGCACGCGATGACCATGCGGCGGAACGGGCGCCATCATCGCAATTTCTACAAATCGGGCGCCAGTTGGTTCAATCATTCGGGCGATGGATTGTTTCAAGCCAGGTGAAATCGAATTCAGGTCGGCGTAGATATGCCGCGCGGTCAAGTAGGGCGCGTTCTGTTCCGCTGCCCGAGCCGCTTGGTCCGCCGTAACAGTGGACAAAATAATTTCAGACGACTGGGCGAGTTCCGCATTGGTCCCGGCAAGACGCGTGCCCGTCTCTTTCGCGCGTTGCCGAAGCTGAGTATTCGGATTGATATCGAATGCTACCGCGGGCTGGCCAAGTCCCTTGGCGATGTGGAAGGCGGCTTCGCCAAAACCAACGAAGCCGATTGACAATTCGTTGGTCATTAAAGCGCCCCGATCAATTTCCAGTAGCCGGTTGATACCGCCACGGTAAGCAGCGTAAGTATGCCGTACATGTTCGCGAGCTTCACGCGCTCGCCCGCGCTGAAAGCCATGCCTTCCGTAATGCCTTCGCCCATCGCCACCCAGATGTTTTGATAGGTTGCCCAGAACGGCACCGACGCGAGGATCAACGCGGCAGTTAACACCAGCGGCGGAATTCCGGCTGCGCTGGTGGTGTCGACAATCGGAATAAACAAGACCGCGATAGCAATGAATCCACTGGGATCGAGAAAGCGTACCACGAACATCGCAATCGCGACTACCAATAGCAGCACGATGGCGTTGAACGTCAGATGCTGGGCGATAGGCACGAAGTAGCCGGCCAGCCAATCGGTGATCTTGAATTCGGTGAGCACGTTGCTGAGGCTGAAAATCCCGCCCATGAAGAGCAGCAGGGTCCAGGATATTCCGGGGCCGATATCGGCGTTGGTGACGATCCCGGCCAGCGCGAACGCGGCCAGGCCGACCATGCCGATGAAGAAACTGGGTAGATGATGCCAGCGATCGGTCGCCCAAAACAGGATCGAACAGGCGACGATGATCGCGGTGATGGTTTCGGCGCGCCCCATCGATCCTAGCTCGCGCAGTTTGCTGCGAACGAACTCAGGCGATGAATCGAGCGCCTTCTCCGGCTTGAGCACCCATTGATTGCCGAAGACGATGAGCGCGCACAAAAGCAGTGTCGGCAGCTCGAGAATGCGCGCGTAGGCGAGATAGCTCAACGGCAGGTGTTTCACTTGGAACAAGGAATCGACGACCGGGCCGAACAGCGATCCATACAGCAAGCCGCATCCCGGTACCACCGCCATCTCGACGGTGGTGAGCATGATGAGGGCGGAACCTTGGCTGCGCGGTTTCAAATCGAGCGACTTCACCAGCGCCCAGGCGATCGGGACCATGATCGCCGTTCGAACAGTCATGGATGGAATGCCGAGCGAGAGCACCGCGCCGATCACGAAGAATGCCGCGAGAATACCGGAGTACGAGGCGGGAAACAACGACAGGATCCAATAGGAGATGCGCGCCGCCAGTCCGGTGCGCTGCATGGCGAAGCCGTAAAAAAGCACGGCTAACAAGATCCACCAGGAGCCGGTTGAGAATCCGCTCAATGCGAGCGCGGGCTTGACTCCGGCGGGTATCAACAACGCCATCATCAACACCGACGCGACGCCGTTGTTCATCACCTGAAAAGCCCACAGCACGATGGTGAAGCCGGTAACAGCCAGCGCGGTCTGCGCGATTCTCGTTAGTCCCTGCGGCGTCGGCATGAAGAAGATCGCCGCGCCAATCGCGACGGCCAGCAGAAAGGGACCCCACTTGACGCGTGCCACGGTGGCTGTGACGGGCGGGGCGGTAGCGGTGGCCATAGAAGCGAAGCCTGACTTATTGCTTGCCCGCGGCCTGTTCTTGTCTCATTCTCCGCTGCTCGGCTTGCACCACAATGAGCGACATCCACATGCCTAGCGGATGCGCGCCCGCGTCAACCAATGGATGCGGTTTCAGAGAACGAACGGCGTCGATGCTCTCGTCTTTCATCGTTTCGAGAACTTCCGCCTGGCTTTCTGTGAGCCCATAATCGGCCGCGAGCGCCTTCGTGTTTTCAAATAGACGCCGGCGCAGCGGCTGGCTGAAGCGCAAATCAAACAGCAATTTGTTCAAAGGATAAACCGCAGGATCGGGATGTTTGTAGAACTGATAGCCGCCGCTTTGGAATTGGAAAGAGGTCTCGGGCTCTGGCGTCGTCGGTGCGTTCTTCTTATTGGGGATGAAACGCATTACGGCGTGGCCGTGGTGCCAGGTGGGCTGATAGGTCACCAATTCGCCGGGCCGATTGCCGATGGCGCCGAACATCACCATCCAGGGAAGCATCTCGGTGTTACCGACCTCGTCCAACTGTTCGCTGGTCAGCTTGAGAAGGGCATCGTTGTGGCCGCGCTCCATCTGGGCGATGGCCCACCAGTCGAAATCGTAAGCCGGCTGCGGATATTTCCACGCGCCGGGATAATGCGACATCCCACCGCTGGCGACCATCGCAATCCTATAAGGAGAGGCTGCCACAGCATCCTTGATCGCGGCCCCGAGCTGAGCGCAACGCTTCGCGGTGGGGAGAGGCGGCAGGTAGGTATTCACAAAAATGGGAACCACGGGAATCGCGCGGCCCTCGATAACCCATTCGTAGACCGCGGCGAAGGCGTGTCCGAGCTCGGCGTCCTGCGAATAGGTCATGTCGAAGCCGGCGTTCACCAGCTTGTCGAGGAGCTCTTCGGCGAAGGGATGAATCGGAAGAGCATAGGTCTTGCGAGCAAACGCCGCTTTCGATTTCTCGCCGCCTACGATCGCGAAGGTCGGCACCGCTGACAGAAAAAATGTTTCGAGGTGATCGGCGCCGATTACGATCAAGGCGTCGGGTTTGATTTCATCCAGGTCTTGGCCGAGCTGCCGCATAGCTGCGATGTCCGCGTCGAGCTGCGCGGGATCCTCACTGGGAGGATAGGTGAATAACTGTGGCGCATGAACGGTCGCCATGGCCGCTACGATCTGTCCCATATTCTTAACCTCCTGCTACGCTCCGGCCTTATGTGAAGTTCCGTCGGGCGCCTCGTCGACATACTCCACTCCGAGCTCTTTTAGCTTAGCCCGAAGGCCGTAAAAGTCGACTCCTAATTCACCCTGGCCCAAACGCTCGCGCGACTTTTGTTCTTTAATCCGGCGCTGGTCGCCCAGCTTGGCAATTTCCGCAGCGGCCTGCCGGGGCACTACGACGACACCATCCGCGTCACCGACGACGACATCGCCGGGGTCGACCATCGCGCCCGCGCACACGATGGGCACGTTGACCGAACCGGCGCTCGCTTTCACGGTGCCCTGCGCTGAAACGGCCTTGGCCCAAACAGGAAACTGCATCGCGGTAAGGTCGGTGGTATCGCGCACGCCGGCGTCTATGATTAAACCGGCCACGCCGTGCGCGCGGCAGGAGACGCCCAGCAACTCGCCAAACATCCCATCGGTGGAATCGGACAAGGGCGCGACCACCAGGACGTCGCCGGGCTTGCAGACTTCGATGGCGGCATGAATCATGAGATTGTCGCCGGGGTGGCACAACACAGTGATGGCCGGTCCGGAAACTTTCGCGGTGGGATAAATGGGGCGCATGTAGGGCCGCAGCAGACCGGTGCGGCCTTGCGCTTCATGGACCGTGGCGACGCCCAGATCGCCCAGCAGTCGTACGGTATCGGCGTCCGGCCGGCGAATGCTGCGGACAACTTTGTGGCTCATCAGTGACCCGCTCTATTGAATCAGTTCGCTCGGATTGGTGACTGCCATGCGCCGGATTTGTTCGGTGGAGAAGCCCGCGTCGAGCAAAGTCTGGGCGAACATGGCGAAGCCTTCGGCCACCGGGGGGTTGATGGTCTGGCCGAGATCGGTAGATAGCACGCAGCGCTCCGGGCCGACCTTCCGGATGCTATCGAGCACCGCGTCCCAGGGCGCCTTACCGGTGTACATGGTGGTGAAGCAATGTTCGATGAACGCTCCTGCGTCGGCCAGTTCGAGCTGCTCTTCGGCCGAGAAATTCTGCGAAGGGAATTCGGCGTGCGTTACCAATACGCGCTGGAGTTTCATTTCCCGCGCGGTGCGGACCAGCGGGAAGATCTCGTGACGGCCCAGATGTCCGGTAGCCAGGATCATGTTGTGGCGAGCGATCAGTTCGAGACACCGCCGGGTTGCTTCGTTTATTTTGCCGTTTCCATCGAGCACCGTGAGCGGAGCAGGCGCGATGCCGTCGGCCGCGAGTTCGCGCTGGATCTTGGCCCAGAACGGGAGTTTAGTGCTGGGTCCATCCACACGCCCAGCGGTTTCGTTGGCGGCGTCCACGGTCGGCATCCACACGATTTTGGCACCCGAGCGTCCGGCCAGTTCCACCGCGACGGGGTTCAAACCGCCGATGCTGTGATTGAGCGTGAGGGCGCCGTAGGCCTGGATGCCGGGGACCGCGCGGCACACCACCTTGGCGCGCTCCGCGGTCGGGATGTAGTGAGATTTCAGCACGAAACCTTTGAGGCCGTGGGCCAGGAATTCTTCCGCCAGACCTACGTCGTCGATGCGCCGCTCGATGACATCGGGAGCCACGTGCACCTGAAGATCGTAGGCGCCCTGAATCGCTTTCCAAGCTAACTCATTGACCGGCGTGCCTTTCCCCGATGCGACTTGCGTAGCCATGGCAAGAGGCAGTATGACAGCAGGCAGACCGCGCTGTCAAGCACATCTGATATTTCAAATCGACACGCAAAGGGCTTTGATCGCGCTAGTAAAAGGACGGCTAAAAGCGTTGTCTAAACATCGGCTTTTGCGCTATACTCGGTTGCCATGGAACCAATTAAGTCTCCTTCTAAACCGGACAGCGATAACGTCGTCAGCCGGCGCAACTTTGGAGGGAAGCTGCTGTACGTTCCACCGACCGTTCTGGCAGTAATCCAAGCGGCCGAGCGACCGGCGCTGGCCCAAAGCGGCGGACCACAATAAGCTATCCAGTCGGACGCCGATGTTACCTGGCGGCGAGTTGTCGGGCACGGACGTGCTGCTTCGCCACCGGGAAGTTGACCTTAACCCTCTTCCCGATCAAACTGTTCTCCTTTTCCAAAAAGACACCAGTCTGGCAGTTCCGGTAAATCAAGTGGGCGCCGCGATCTGGGAGATGTGCGATGGCGTGCATTCCCTGGATCAGATAGTCGATAAACTCGCCGAGACTTACGATCAGGAGCGGAGCCGAATCGAGCAGGACGCGCGCGCTTTTCTCGGCGAACTGATCCGGCTGGGATTCGTGGAGCGGAAGTGCTAACAACCGCTGCGTCACAGAAGATCGCACCGGCTGATTCGTTCTGCGTATACGATTTTCCGTTTCGCCTGCGCACCAATGTCCCTGACGTCCAAAGGTTGATGGCCGGGCTTTATCGGAATTTTCTCGCACGTAATTTCACCGGACCGGCGGCCGAAGCGATTATTGAGAGTGAGAGCGAGACGCAGTTCGCGTGGCGGCTCGGCGAGAAGGCCGGCACGACTTCGACCTTGTCAGGCGCGCTGTGGAATCTGGAGGCAGCCCTGTGCGAGAGCATTATCCGATCGCAGCGGCGCTCGATCGCGATTCATGCCGCGACCATGCAGATTGCGGATTCGGTTGCGCTGGTGGCGGGCTGCTCGCAGGCTGGAAAAACGACGTTGAGCCTGGCGCTGGGTCGCCGCGGATTTGCGATCTCAGGCGATGACGTGGCGCTGGTAGAGCCGGAGACGCTGAAGGTACTTCCCATTCCGCGGTGCTTCCATGTGGACGATGGAGGCGCCGAACTATTGGAGGCCGACGGACTTCGGCTGCCGGAGGCGTGGCCGCGCTTCCGCTTTATCGTACCGAATGATTTTGGCGCCCCGGCTAAGCCCCCTGGCCGAGCTGGATGTCTGATTTTCATGCGCGGCCCGCGCGCGGCCCATCCCCGCATCGCGCCTGTTTCTCAGGCGGAGATGAGCGGGCGGCTTCTGAGCGAATCGGGACAAGGCCCGCTCACGGATTCAGAAACGGTGGCCGTGATCTGCGGGCTGGCCGCGGCTGCATCCTGTTTCGCGCTCACGCCGGGTCCGCTTGGCGAAACGGCTGACGCGGTTGCGGCTGTGCTGCAACATAGCAGGCCGGAGGCCTAGCCACGCGCCAACAGGGCGGGACGGGGCGTCCCGCGCGGACCATGGGGTCCGCCCTACTATTTGTGCCGAATCGTCACGCGGAGGTGGAAGTTGAAGCGAGTGGGATCGTGGTCGAAGCCAGCGGCGAAAGAACGCCATGCTCCAGCGCGTATCTAGTCAGGTCCGCCGTGGTGCGCAGCCCGAGCTTGTCCATGACCGCCGTTTTGTGAAAGACGGCGGTCTTTACGGAGAGGCTGAGAGTAGTGGCGATCTCCTTGGCGGTTCGGCCTTGTGCAACCAACTGAAGTACCTCCCGCTGCCTCGAAGTTAGATTCTTTCCGTTGGGGCGACCTTTCCGGTTTGCCACCGTACAGACCACGCGTTCGCCCAGCGATGGAGTCATGTACGAATGACCGTTCAGGACCGCACGGATCGCACTCACAAGTTCCGACACGGCGCATGATTTTAAGACGTAACCGGCAGCGCCCGCGCGGAGCGTTTCGGCAACGTATTGAGGTGAAGCATGCATGGTCACTACCAACAACCTGGTAAGGGGTGAAACGGCGCGCAGTTGCCGGAGCGTTTCGAGACCGAGGCCCGGAATCCCGATATCGAGCAGAACCAGATCCGGCTTGGACGCCGCGACGATATCATACAGACCTTGGCCGTCGGCCACTATCTCCACACCAGGGAATTCAGCCTCCAGCAAGCGCTGCAGACACTGGGCGGTCATAGTGTGGTCCGCGATTAAAAGGTGAGGACTCCCATGCATTGCGTATTAGACGGGTAATAGAGGCAACTGTTTCATTCTTAAATCTTTATTCGATCGTCCCTACTATCCGTTATAGTACTTTAGTAATATCCGAGTACTATATATTCTGCTCGGGGAAAATACGCTAGAATTGGCGGTGCGGTTGGACCCCGAAATCTTCCCCAGGAGGTAGTTTATGAGTCACTCAAGTCGATTCAGACTCGCGCTGGTTGGATCGCTGGCCTCGATGTTTGCAATTCTCGGAGCGGACCGCGCGGCCGAGAGTTCTCCGCCTTCCAACGATCTGTCAAATCCTTATCACACGGTGACAAACTGGGCGCAGTTGCCGGATGGAAGGAAATGGGGATCGACGGCCGGCGTCTCCATCGGTCCGGACGGTAACGTATGGGCGTACGACCGGTGCGGCAAGAACTTTTGCGGCGATTCCAACCTGGATCCGATTCTCGAGTTCGATACTTCCGGCAAACTGGTGCGGCACTGGGGCGCGGGAATGTTTGTGTTTCCTCACGGATTCTTTGTGGACAAGCAAGGCAACGTATGGGTGACGGACGAGCAGCAATCGAAGGACGGAACTAAGGGGCTGCAGGTTTTTAAGTTCAGTCCGGACGGGAAGGTCTTGTTGACGCTCGGCAAGGCAGGTGTGAAAGGGAATAGTCCTGACACTTTCGGGGCACCATCCGCCGTCGCGGTGGCTCCGAACGGTGACATCTTCGTCGCGGACGGACACACGGGCTGCATGTGCGACAACGCGCGCGTCATAAAATTCTCGAAGGACGGAAAATTTATAAAGGAGTTCGGCAAAAAAGGCACGCGTCCTGGTGAGTTCGATGGGCCGCACACGCTCGCGTTCGATTCCAAAGGACGGCTGTTCGTGGGCGATCGCACCAACAACCGCATCCAGATCTTCGATCAAAATGGCAAGTTCATCGCGGAGTGGAAACAGTTCGGCCGGCCGAGCGGGATCTTCATCATCAAAGACGACACGA
Source organism: Bryobacteraceae bacterium (assembly GCA_035484655.1). Classification (GTDB taxonomy): domain Bacteria; phylum Acidobacteriota; class Terriglobia; order Bryobacterales; family Bryobacteraceae; genus Palsa-89. The sequence continues at coordinate 12,897 of DATHOT010000412.1, forward strand.
TTTTTGTCACCGACTCGGAGTCGAACGATGGAAACGGTTACGGGCACAACCCAGGCTGCCATCGCGGCATCCGGATCGGAAGCGCCAAGGACGGCAAGGTCACGTCGTACATTCCGGACCCCGATCCGAAGGGCGGATCAAGCATGTCGGAAGGCGTTGCGGTGGATCACCAGGGCAACGTCTATGGCGCCGAAGTCGGCCCGAAAGATCTGAAGAAGTACGTCAAGAATTAGCTTACGAGCCATGCGGCCGCCCGTCTTAAGACGACGTAACCCCTCGCCGGGACTTGATGATGGGAGGCGCTCCGGGCGGGAGCGGCGGTGGCTCGGGTTCTACGCGGGGCAAGAACACGACCGGTTCGTCCCGCCTCTTGCGCCCTTTTTCCGGGGGGGCGATCCTGCTCAGCGCTTGGGCGATCGCCTGCAGGACTTCCTCGATTTTTGTTAGACGCTGGATGATTTGATTCGCTTGTTCATCTCGCACACACTGGTCTCCTTGCGACCTGACCAAAGAATACCAGTGTTGCTAGCGGGTTGAGCTTGCGCGCCGGCGGCCGGGCTGCTGCTTTCCAGGATGAAGGCCGGTTCGGGAGTGAAGAGGGGGGCGCCGGCGGGAATTCGCTTCGCCCTCATTCCATTCGGCGACAAAGGTCTGGTGGGGGCCACTGTGCTGATGATATCGAACGCAGTGATGGCTGGGCTGGTCCGGCTGGGGGGCGTTACAGAGTTTCATATTCTCGAATTGAGGGCCCAGAAGATGACCTTAAGGGCTCCGATTTGTAATAGCAGAGCCAATCCTAGAGCGGCAGGGATCACCGAAAGAATCGTTAGCAGTTCCACGTCTGATCACTGAGCACTCAGAATGCCAATCAAAAAGTCGGCGCTGGAAGAGCCTGGGGCGCGTGTCTAACCGAAAGTCTGCTGTGTAACACTAACAGCCCTTCGGCTAAATCTACTCGATGATATTCCAGGCATGGTGTCCTCCGGAACCTACCTAAGAGCATTGTCCGGCTTGAATTGTTCGAGTTGGCATTCGATCTGCCACGACTCCCGAGGAGACGACAATGCAAAATCCTGAACCGAAGCCCCCACGTCCTGACCCAATGCCCGAAGAGCCGCATCTTCCCGGGCCAGACCCCGATCCGCCCGGTCCGGACATCATAGACCCGCCCGTTCAGCCCCCCATGTGGACGTAGCTGTCGACCCGCGGTCAGTGACGTTTGGTGAGAGGGAGGACGCGAAAAACGTGGTCGTCAAAGTGCACGCCTGCCAGCAGGGTTATCGCGATGGACGCCGACCGACTCCGAGCTGCTTTTATCAAACGCCAACTGGAGCGGGTGCTGAAGCATCGCCATTCTTCGTGGGCGGCACGCGCCACTCAGGAGCTGGGCCGGTACATCCGCTGGTTCGCCGATTCGATCCCGCAGTCGGAGAAAAAAACGATCGACGAGCAGTTGTCGAAACTGGAACGAGAGGTATCGAAGCGTGGGTGAGCGGCGCGCGGGCCTAGTGACGTTTCCAGGTTTTCAAAAGTTCGACAGCGCGGATTTCGGTAAGAACTTCCGCTCGCGTCATTTTATTCGCTAGTTACAAACTCACTCGCTAATGTTTCAAGAGAGTTAGGAGGTTGCTGAAAAAGTCTCTCGCAGGTCGGAGACCTGCGCCATGTGTAGAGCTAAGTCATTGACCTGGAGTTGTGGAGCAGGTCCCCGACCTGCCGATGTGAGCTCTTGAAAGACTTTTTCAGCAACCTCTTAGGCGGTGGCCTGCAACTTGCACCGTTGTTCAGAGGTTACTCGAATCAGATTTGTCGAAGGGGACAAAGCATGAACAATTTGAAGGACAAGGCAAAAGACAAAATAGATACCGCGGCCAAAGCTGTCAAGAAAACCAGCGACAAGGTCGTGGACAAATCCAAGGATCTCACCCATCAGGCCGGTAAGGCCATCGAGAAAGGGGGAAAGCGGATGCAGGACGTCTAAGAGACGAATCTGCTGAGCTAACAAAGAAATGAAAATCGCAAGCATATTAGTTCCAGCTCTGTTGTGTGGTTCCTGGGTCGTGGCGTACGGCCAGCAACCTGACAACACGGCGGTAAACAAGCGCGATCGGGATCGTAGCGAGCCTACGGCCGATCAGCAGAAAAGCAACGTATCGGATCGGGACCTGACCAAGAGAATCAGGCAATCGATCATGGGAGACAAGTCGCTGTCCACTTACGCGCACAACGTGAAAGTGATCAGCCAGAACGGTGTTGTGACCCTCAAGGGACCGGTCCGTTCCGAAGAGGAAAAGAGAGCAATTGAATCCAAGGCAATGGACGTTGTGGGAAGTGGTGGAAAAGTCAACAACGAGATGTCCGTCAAGCCTGAGCACCAATAATTTCAAGTTTCCAAATCAAACAAAAGGAGCATTTCATGGCAGGAAAAAACACAGCCGTATTCGGCATATATAAGACCCGCTCACAAGCGGAACAGGCCGTAGATCGCCTGATGGCGGCGGGGTATTCCAACAACGACATTTCCGTGTTGTTGCCCGATAACAGCAGCTCGAAAGAGTTTGCCCACGAGAAGAACACCAAGGCGCCGGAAGGCACAGCGACCGGCGTGGCCACTGGTGGAGTAGTGGGTGGAACGCTGGGCTTGCTGGCTGGAATCGGGGCGCTGGCGATTCCTGGCGTAGGCCCGCTCATTGCAGCAGGTCCGATCATGGGCGCGCTGGCAGGCTTGGGCGTTGGCGGAGCGGTCGGCGGATTGATCGGCGCATTGGTTGGGATGGGGATTCCGGAATATGAAGCCAAGCGTTATGAAGGCCGGATCAAAGAGGGCGGGATTCTTTTGTCGGTCCATTGCGACACGTCCGAGGAAATCTCGCGCGCCAAGGACATTCTGAAGCAGACCGGAGCCGAGGACATCGCTTCGGCCGGTGAGAGCACGCACAATGTGGACAAAAACACCATCCGAGACAGCAAGCGGACGGCCGAATACCGGGAAGAGACGGTGGTGGTAGAGCCCACTTCGCGGCCTTCGGAATACAAAGAATACAAGAAGAACTAACTGGGCGAGTGCACGTTTTCGAGGCAGTGGCCGCTGGTCGGCTCCTGCCTTTTTTTCATGACTCGTTAGAAGAAAATCGCGGTTGGGCGCCGGCTCTGGCAGCTTTGCCAGGTGAGTGACGGAGTGCAATTTCGAGGGCTCGGTAGGTGCGAAAGCCGTACGATTTTCTCATACGATAAACGCCGGTCGACTTATCGGGCGGAATCGGAATGTAGCTACAGAAAACCGATTGAGTAAGTGCAGTGGCAAGCCCTTAGGGCTTCGCGGACGGCGGCTGCCAGAGCTCAATCTTATTCCCATCCAGGTCATAGATCCAGGCAAAGCGACCGTAGGATTCATTCATTCGTTTGTCGTCTATCTTTACTCCCTCTTGTTTTAAGCGGTCGAGCAAAGCATCCAGATCGTCCACGATGTAGTTGATCATGAGCGGTTGGGTGGCTGGGATATAGCCGGTGGAGGCGGGAAAAACAGTCCAAACTGTAACGTGTTCCTTTTGCGGCTCATCGTGTTCGCGCCAGGGAAGCATCGCGCCTTGGCCTTTGTCAGCAAGTCCAAGATGCTTCGAATACCATTCGCGCATCTGATCACGATTAGCGGATTTGAAGAAGACACCGCCGATTCCAAGGATGCGCCCGCGCTGCTCCATTTTGACAGGCGGCTTCGACTTTTCAGATTGCGGTGATTGCACTTCCTGTCCTCTTAAGCAGGCCGAGATGAGCAACAGCGAACCGAGCGCAATTGGGTTCCAGGGTATTCGTTGCATGTGGATTATTTTTCGAGCAACTCCTTTAGTTTTTTCAGGAAGCCCGCCCAGCCGGATTTCGTATCGGCGAACTCATCGTCCCAGGCTGATTCGGGCCCGAAGCCGGACTGAACCAGACGGAGGCGCGTGATTCCTCCGTCCAGCGATTCGATGTAGTAATCGACACACATTTTTTGTACAACGCCCGTGTCCACGGGGCCTTTGTGGCCGTAGGTGCGGGAACGTTCGCTGCAAGTGCCGAAATGCTTACCGGGCTCCCAGGCGGTGATGGTGGTTCTACCCTCCATCCCCGGGCCCCAGGAGAAGTAGTATTCTCCGCCGACGCGCGGATCGACTCGGGCCTCGGGGGCGAACCATTTCGCAATTTGTTCGGGGTCGGTGATGGCCCGGAAGACTTCTTCGGGGGTCGCTATTACATCGATGACGGTCTCATGGGATCTGCTCATATTTCACTCCAGATTTGCGGATTCGCTGCCGGATTCCTCCAGCCTGACGGTGGGATAAACGGCAGAGAGCAGGTGGAAACGCCGCCCTCCTTCGGCCCGCTCGTTATGATATTTGGCCGCAAGGTGCGCGATGGAGGCGGTCATCTCCTCGGCGAAGGCGGCGCGGGATTCAGCGCTAGCGAAGCGGATCTCGGTTTCCAGGGTAAGCGTGGCGACGCGTTTTCCGGCGCGGCGGGCGCGGATGCAGAGAGAGGCCAGCGCGCGTATCATGCGCGCAGCAGCAGACGCGAGATAAGCGGCGGAGAAACGATCGGCAGTGACGCGATCGCCGGTCTGGGGAGCGATCAGGAATTCGCGGGCAGCGGCGCGCACTACGCGTTCCACGCAATTGCCTTTACGGCGTTCCTCGACCAACTCCAGGAAGCCTTCGCGCTCCAGTTCGCGCAGATGGTAGTTCAGTTTCTGCCGAGGCACGCCGAGGCGTCGGGCGAGTCCGGCGGCAGAATCGGGTTCAGTTAATTGTTCGAGGAGACGAAGTCGGCCGGGCTGGAGTAAGACCCCCGCTTTTTCGGGGCTCTGTACGATTTGCAAGGTCGCCAGCATGAATCGATTTAAACAGCGGAACACTCTTCTGTCAAGACAAATCTTCTTGTCGGTAGAGCCGAAAGCTGGTTCCATTGGTGTGCGGAGCGGTTTCAATTCGAATGGAGAAAACGGTTCGCTCAAGGTTCGCCGCGATTCAGCCTTTCTAGATCGCGTATGAGGTCTCGAACTCGTTTGGCATTGCGGCGAACTGCAAAACGCTGGAGCCGCGTCATCCCGCATCGGGTTTGCGGGCTGCGCGAGATGAGCTCGCGGCCGCCATTGGAGCGTATCAGTGACCCACAGATTTCTCCGACGAGGTTTTTTATTTTTGCGAAAGCGATGGCCGGCGAGTATGCCAGTCGGTGGCCTGCTCATAGGCGTGCGCCAGCGCCAGGACCTGCAACTCTCCCAAGTGCGGACCGCTGATCTGGATGCCAATCGGGAGGCCGGTGCTGGTGAAGCCACAAGGAATCGAAATCGTGGGCAAGCCGAAAACATCAAAGGGCGCCGTATTGCGAAGCGAGGACGGGACATTGCCTACAGGTGGAACATCCAGCTTGGCGCTTTCGATGGTGGCTGGAGGAACGGGTGTGGTGGGCGTGATTAGCAGGTCTGTGGTGGTGAAGGCTTGCTGGATGTCGCGGCGAAGACGGTCGATTTCACGCCGCCCCTGGATATAGGCTGCCGCCGTGATTTTTGCCCCGCTTTCGATGCGGGCGCGAGTAAACGGCTGATACAGTTCCGGCGTCTTGGATAAATAGGGCAAATGGTAGGCGTATGCTTCGGCGGCGAGGACCGGCGGATTCTCGTAGGCGGGCAGTCGAACATCGTGCGCGCCGGAGGTGAGCTTGCCGAGCACGTCGATGGCTTTGTCGACCGCAGCGCCGATTTCCGGGTCGAGCTGATCGTAGAAAATCGCGCGGGGAATACCGAGGCGAAATCCCGATACTTTGGTACGAAGCGCGTGCGTGTAGTCGGGGACTGGAGCATCGATGCTGGTGGTCTCCAGCGGATCATGGCCGGCGATGACACCCAAAAGCAGAGCAGCGTCGGCCACGGTGCGGCACATAGGTCCAATGTGATCGAGCGACCACGACAACGGAATCACGCCGCGCGTGCTGACGCGTCCATAAGTCGGCTTGAGGCCGACGATGCCGCAATAGGCGGACGGCTGGCGGATGGAACCTCCGGTGTCGGAGCCGAGCGCGCCATAGCAGAGCTCAGCCGCAACCGCAGACGCGGAACCACCGGATGATCCACCGGCGATGCGATCGAGGCTCCATGGGTTGTGGACCGGGCCGTAGTGAGAGGGCACCGAAGTCGCGCCGTAGGCGAACTCATGCATGTTTAGCTTGCCCACCAGAACGGCGCCCGCAGCTTTGAGCCGGCGCACGACCTCGGCGTCCTCAGACGGCACGCGATCGGCGAAGATCGCACTGGCAGCAGTGGTGCGTACGCCGGTGGTGTCGATCAGGTCCTTCAGTCCGATGGGAACACCGTGCAGCGGTCCGCGCCACTTGCCACTTTGCCGCTCGTTTTCAAGTTCGCGCGCCTGTGCCAGGGCCTGCTCGCTCATCACGGTGATGTAGGCGTTGAGCGAGGGGTTGAGCTTCTCGATGCGCTTCAGACACTCCTCGGTGAGCTCGACGGGGGAAGCAGACTTCTTGCGAATCAGTTCCGATACTTGTTGGAGGGAAGGTCCGGTGGCGAGCAATTGATTCAAGAAGCTTCGGCGGGTTTGCACGATTACGAAGCGGGCTTCGGTTCCGGCGCGGTCTTCGGTTCTGTCTCGCCGCGATGGCAGGTGTAGCAAGTGACGTGCATCTTGCCATCGGAGAATTGCGCGTTGAGTTTCTGCGACATCTCGATCATGTGGCGCGCTACTTCCTTCTTGGGATTCTCGTCGCTTGGGAAGTTGCCCTGAACGTGGCAGTAGACGCACTGCACGCCGAGGCCGGCTGTAAAGGTCCGCATGATCTGGCGCACTTCCGTGCCGGAGGTAACCTTGAGGACCTTCAGATTGGTGGGGTTGGGAACCTGCTTAGGCGCTTTGTCCTGCTTGTCCTTTTCCTGGGCTTTATCTTGAGCCTTGTCTTGCGTTTTATCTTGAGCGGCGAGCGATGCCAGCGCGACCAGGAGTACGAACATTAAACGCATACTATTTGGTACCCGGGGCCGGACGGGCGCCTCGCGCGTCGACATGATATTCGGCCGATTCGAATCCGAGCGAGTTCGCAAACTTGTCGAGGTTTTCCTTTTCGGCTAGATCGGCAGGCGATAGCTGATAGACCTGCGACCGGGCGGCCACGACGCATTGATCGGAGCGGCAATTGTGCGAGTTGGGCGAGCCCAGTTTTTCGAGTAACGCTACGGTGTCGGGATGCGGCTGGCCGAAACGCGTGGGGCCGTTCGCCATGTCCGCAGCGGAATCGCCGGCCTTGCTCTTGACGCTGGCCTTGGCGCCTTTGGAAGCCAGATAATTCACCATGTCGTTGTCGCCCAGGAACGCTGCGCCGTGCAGTGCCGTGTAGCCGCGCGTATCGGCCGCATTTACATCGTCGCCGAGCTCGACACAATACTTGACGGCGTCTATTGCTGGATAGGGCGCTCGCACGCTCCAGTTCCAGGCCCAGCCGATACCAGTAGCGGCCATCAGCGGAGTTTCACCAGCTTTATTGGCGAGTTTCGGATCGGCTCCATGCTCCACCAGAAGTTTCATGGCGGGCAGGTCGCTCGATTGCGCGGCGCGCCAGAAGGGCGTCGATCCGGCGGTGTCCACCCAGGTATAGTCGTTGGTGAACGACCGGAACCAGAGCTTCTCGCCGATGGGGGTGTTGACGTTGGCGCCGCGATCGATCAGAGCCTTCATTAAATCCAGATAGGTCACCTTCTCCTGTTCGACGTTGGGCTGCGGGAACCAGGTCTTGGGCGCCCATTGGACATCGACCGCCGCGTAAAGCGCAGTCAGGCCGGACAGACCAGCCAGGTTTGGATCCGCGCCGCGATCGAGCAGATATTTTGCAAGATCGAGATGGCCGTTCATGATGGCGGTGACCAGGGGGCTGAGCTTGTCGCCATTGACTTGATTGACGTCGGCTCCCGCGTCCAGCAAAGCGCGCACTGAATCCATGTGACCTTCGCGAGCCGCGTAGAGCAGGGCCGTCATGCCGCCCATGAAATCCGGTCCGACTTTTCTGGGCGGACGATTGGCTACGTCGCCGGCGCGCGCGGCTGGTTTGGCTAGACGATACTCGACGGATTTGAATGCGAGGGCATGAGCCAGAACGTCCAGGTCGGACCGTTGGGCGGCTTCGGCTGCTTCGCGCGCTTTGGCGAGCGCAGCTTCATCCTGCTCGGCGGCTGCTTCGTCCGATTTGGGCGGCGCGCCGGGCTTTTCGGCGTCCTTGGGTGGAGCTTTGTCTTCGACTACATTGCCATCCTGGTCGAAGCGAACTCTCTCAAGCTTGCGCACGTTGGTGGCGATCCTGGCGTCGGCACCATTCGCCAAAAGCACCTTGACGACCGCGGCCCGATTTAGAGCGGCAGCAAACATCAACGCCGTTTGTCCGTGAGCCGATTCCTTGGCGTTCGCGCCGGCTCCGTGGTCGAGAAGAGTTTTGACCGCCTCGACACTGCCGGAAGCCGCAGCCATCATGAGCGGCGTTGTCCCGCTGGACTTCACTGCATTCGAATCCGCGCCGGCCTTCAAGAGGGCATCGATCATGGCCGCGTTTCCGTTCTGACAAGCCATGAGGAGCGGCGTGATCGCGCCTTCCCGCGTGGCGGCTTGCACGTTTGCACCGGCTGCGAGCAACAGCTTCGCCATCTCGAGATCGTCGCGGTAAGCGGCCCAGTGAAGCGCCGTCGTTCCGTCGCCCTGCGGCGCATTTACATCGACCTTTTGCGAAAGCAGGGAACGCACCGTGCCCTGGTCGCCATGCATCGCGGCATCGGGTAGCCGGGTGTCGCCGGGGGCGGCCGAGAGAAAAACCGCCATGCAAAGTCCACCAATGAGTATCTTCATTTCTGGACTCCTAGATTGCCACTTCGCCGTTGCTGTCGCCAAAACTTTCCGCATTCACGCCCAGCTTGTGCGCCATGGTTAACAGAACATTCGCCATCGGTGTACCGTCTTTGGCCCTAACGTGGAGATTGCCCTTGAGCCCGCCGTTCGCATGCCCGGCCAAGAAGATCGGCACGCGCTTGTGGTTGTGAACATTTGAGTCACCCAGGGGACTGCCATAGAGTACGATCGAATGATCCAGCAGATTGCCATCGCCATCGGGCGTGTTCTTCAACTTGTTCAAGAAGTACGGCAGCAGGCTCACGTGATAGCGGTTGAGCTTGGCAAACTCGGCGATTTTGGCCGGATTTTCCTGATGGTGCGAGCAGGGATGGAAAGGCTGTTTCACGCCGCTCTCCGGAAAAACGCGCGTGCTGACGTCGCGACTCATCTTGAACGCTGAAACGCGAGTAGTCTCGGTCATGAAGGCCAAGGCCTGCAGGTCGAACATCAACTTGACGTGCTCTTCGTAGGAATCCGGTACACCGAGCGGGGCGGCCGGCAAGGCTCGCGCTTCACCGCTGGCGTTATACTTTTCGATTCTCTGGATGCGGCGCTCGATCTCGCGCACGTCGTCAAGATACTGATTGAGCCGATTGCGATCGCTCGGGCCCAGACCTTTCTGCAGCCGGGCTACATCTTTCGAGATCCAATCGAGAATGCTGCGATTCACCTTCTGGCGTGCAAGGCGCTCTTCGGGAGTGCCGCCTTCGCCGAACAGGCTCTCGAAAGCCATGCGGGGGTCGAGCGTCATCGGCAGCGGCTGTGTGGGCGAAGCCCAACTGATCGTATCGGCATAAACGCAAGCGTAACCGTAATCGCAGGCGCCAGAGGCATCCACCATTTCGATGCAGAGCTGAATCGAGGGCAGGGGCGTATCCTGGCCGAATTGCTGCGCGTAAAGCTGATCGATGGATGTTCCCGCGAAATAGTCCGAACCTTCGGTCATCTTGGGATGAGCGGCAGTGAGGTAGACGGCGCTGGAGCGGAAATGATCGGCGCCTTCTTCGGCGGCGGCCCAAGCGGTGGCGGGATGAAGATCGGTATCGCTGACGATGGTAATGTAATCGCGCAGCGGATCGAGCGGCTCGAGAGTCTGGCTGAATTTGAAATCGCGGCCTTCCTCAGCGGGGGACCAGTAGTGCTTCTCGGTACCGTCGGCAGTGCTGCCCGCGGCTCCGTGGACCATCTCGATACACGCCAGGCGGCTCTTGGGAACGGCCGCTGTTTTAGCGACCGGGGTCTGCGCGGGGACCATGGAGTCCAGCAACGGAAGCGCTAAAGACACGCCCATGCCGCGAAGTAGGGTGCGGCGAGAAAGATGCTTTTTAGTTATGAACATCGCTCTTGGTCTCCTGATTCAGGTTGCCGGCAACGGCATCGGTCGGCGCGTTCTCATTTTCTTCGGCTCGTCTCATCTGAAACGGCGGGCTTTTAACGATCCCCAGAATGAACGAGGAAAATCGGTTGTCGTTTTGGGCGGCCTGGTGCTCAATGGCGCGGACGAAAGGCATGTCGCGATAGTCGATCACGCGGCCGATGCCGTAGGCCAGAAGATTTTCCGCGAAAGTCCCGATGAATGCATCGGAGTGATTCAAGATCGCCTGGCGAAGGCTGGCTGGGCCGCCGAGCTTAGTGCCATCGAATAGTTTTCCAGAAGAATCGATGCGGAACCCGCCGTCGTTGGTGCGCCACACGCCGACCGCGTCGAAGTTTTCGAGCGAGAATCCGATGGGATCCATCATGGCGTGACAGCCCGCGCAGGCTGGATTCTTGCGATGCTCTTCCATGCTCTCGCGGACCGATCGGGGCTTGCCGTTATCGGCGGTTTCCTTGAGCGCCGGCACGTTGGGCGGGGGCGGGGGAGGGGGCGTGCCCAGCAGAACTTCCATCACGTATTTGCCGCGCTGAACCGGCGAGGTCCGGGTGGCAGTGGAGGTCAGCATCAGGATGCTTCCCTGGCCAAGCAATCCGAAACGGTTGGGATCAGTCAGGGTCACGCGCTTGAATCGGTTGCCGAGGATATTTGGAATCCCATAGTGTGTGGCCAGCCGCTCATTTACGAATGTGTAGTTGGCCGTCAACAGGTCCAGCAGATTGCGATCTTCGCGCATGATGCTGTCGAACAGCAGCTCGGTCTCGCGCCGCATCGATTGCGAAAGAGATTTGTCGAAGTTGGGATAGAGGAACAGATCGGGATTGGCGTCTTTCAGATTCTGCAGATGCAGCCATTGGCCGGCGAAGTTAGCGGTCAACGCCTCCGATCGCGGATCGGCCAGCATTCGCCGCACTTGTTTTTCGAGAACAGCGGGATCTTTCAGCTTGCCTTGGCTGGCGACTGCGATCAATTGGTCGTCAGGGGCCGCGCTCCACAAGAAATATGAGAGCCGTGTAGCCAGCTCGAGGTCACTGATGCGATAATTCGTGCCCGGCGCGACGTTCGGCGGAGTACGCTCGAACCGGAAGACAAACTCGGGGCTGGCGATGATAGCCTGCAGCGCGGTTCTGATTCCAGACTCGAAATCTCCGTCGTTCCGGCCCTGCTGATAGAAGCTCAGTAATCCTTCGAGATCCGTTTCGGTGACTGGCCGGCGGAAAGCCTGACGCGCCAGCGACGAGATGATGGTTTTCGCGCAGGGGATCTCGTCGGTGCCGGAGGACGGGCGGCAGGTGAAAATCTTGCGGCGTCCAGGCGTGTCCGAGAGGCCGGATACAGCAGTGGGGCCGGTAATGCTCAGCTCATGCAGATGCGGAAGCGTGGTCATCCCGGGCACGGTGCCGGCGCTGACGTCGACCAAGGTCTGCTCCACCATTTCGTATTCGTCCTCGAGCGGTCCGTCGAACTTCTGGATGAAGGAAGCCGAGATGCGCTGCGGGCCGGCCTTGATCTTGATGGGCGGAGTCTTGATGCCGTCGTTGGCCAGTTTCATCGCCGGATCGATATCGAGCAGCGCAGCCCGCTCGCCGTTCACAGCAACCTCGATTTGCTGCCCCTTGCCCTGATTCAATCCGAACAGCGGACCGGTCGGCGAATAGTAGAATCCGAGCTTGAAGATGTAGTCGCCGTCGGCGGGAAAATCATGAACCATCGCGATACCGCCGCGGGTGCCGAAGGGCGTGCCTTCGATGTGGCGCATTTGATTCAGCACGCGCGGGATCTGGTAAGTGGTGGTGAGGGGAAGCGCCTTGGTATCGCCGACCGCCTCGCGGCTGATCCGCCCGGCCGCCCTGATGTAGCCTTCCATGAGCGTCGGAGAAACAGTCAGAACGTCCGCCATGTTATCGAAACCGTGGCTCATGTCGTCGGCCGGAAGGAGGGGTGAGACATCCACGTCGACATCCAGAAGCTCGCGGATGGAGTTAGCGTACTCGGTTCGATTCAGCCGGTGCAGAGCGGGCCGGCCGGGGTTGGGGTGAGCAGATGCGGCTTGGTCGATGCCATTCTCGATCGCCGTGACGAAGGCATGGATGGTGGCGGCGTCAGGCCTTGGCATCCCGGGCGGAGGCATCAGGCCGACACGCAATTTACGGATCACCTTCTCGGCCACCTCGGCGGTTTGGCCGGGATGCTCAAGATCCAATTTGGTGAGCGTCATGCCACCGGACGTCAGCTTATCGTTGTGACAGCCGGAGCAATATTGCGACAGGGGCGTCGCCGTCTGTGCGGCAGCCGTGGCCGCGAATGCGAAAACGAAGCCACCGAATATTACGATGTGCTTTTTCAAGTCCGATCCTCAGTCAGGATACGACCGTCAAAATTATATTACCGCAAACGTATGAAAAGGCGTAAAGTAGATCCTAGTTCGGAGGCGCCGATGAGAGGATTCCTCGTTTTGACCGGAATCGCTGGGCTCGGCTGGGCGCCAGCTAGCGCGCAATTCTGGAATTCCCAACTGTTGCCCAACGTGGGCGGTAAGTACACTGCGCAGACGGTCAGTTTCGCCAACCGCACCTGGAGTCTGGATGATTTTTCCTACGTTGGATATTATCTGGGGACCAAGAGCCTCGGCTCGGTGCCCTGTAATGTCGCGAACGTAATGGCTACCGGCGATATTACGCAGGCGGTGCAGGCTGCGGTCAATAGCGTTGGAAACGCGGGCGGCGGAAGCGTGCGAATCCCGGCCGGCACTTTCAGCATGTCTGGGCCAGTGAATGTGCCGTACAACAATGTGTCAATTGAAGGCGCGGGCAGCGGGCAGACGATCATTAACGTCTCATCGAATTACGCTTCCGATGACGGCGCCAACGACGGACTGTTCGCCTTTGGCAGAGCGCTGGGGGCGGCGACCAACGATGGCTGGGTGAGCAAGGGGGCCACGGTCGCCAATCTTTCAGCGGTCGCTCATCGCGGCGACATGGTCGTGACGGTCAACAGCGCGGCGAAGATCAATGTGGGCGACTGGATCGTCATCCAGCAGCTTTTCTGGACCGCGCTGGTGAATGATAACTCCAGCAGTCCCGCTCCTTGGCCGGCGAATTCGTGCTGC